>NC_013202.1:1866292-2177340 GCF_000023965.1 Halomicrobium mukohataei DSM 12286
GTCGAGGGCTTTGGCGTGCCCGACGAGGTCGTCATGTCCGAGTCGGCCACGGTCCAGTTCGAGGGGCCCAGTGCGCGGGTGACTCTCGACATCCCCAATTACGTCCTCGATTTCCCGGCCTTGCTCGAATTTCTCGGCGCGGACGCGGCCGCCGACGGGGCCGACATCCACACGGGGGTTCGCGTTCGGGAACCGATCGTCGAGGGTGGTACCGTCGTCGGCGTCCGCGGGACCCGCGACGGCGAGTCGGTGACCTACCGGGCCGATCTGGTCGTCGACGCGACGGGACCCGCGGGGACGCTGACGACCCGACTCCACATGTGGGACCGCGAGGCGGCCCAGCGCGGGATCGGCAAGGAGTACGAGGTGACCGGCCGGTACGACCTGTCGTCGATGCTGTTCCGGTTCGACCACGAGTACGCGCCGGGCGGGTACGCGTGGGTGTTTCCGGGCGGTGACGACGTGTTCAAAGTCGGCGTCTGCTGGATCGACGACTTCTACGCGCGTCACAGTCCGCCAGACGACGGGGCGATCGACGACTACGTCGAGCGGTGGGCTCGCAGCGATCCCCGGTGGGAGGTCGACGACGTGCGGGCCGTCCACGCCGGACAGGCGATCTCCGACAACTCGATCAACCGCCGTGCGACCGACGGGCTGGTCGCCGTGGGCGACAGCGTCTCCAGCATCAACCCCCTGTTCGGTGAGGGAATCCGATCGGGCATGGAGTCGGCCGAGATGGCGGCCGAGGTCGCGACGCGGGCCCTCACCGCCGGTGACGTGTCTCGGTCGTTCCTGTCGGCCTACGAGCGCCGCTGGAACCGCGAGAAGGGATCGAACTGGAAGCGCCAGCGCATCGCCGGTGAGTTGCTCTACGACTTCGACGCGGCCCAGCAGAATCGTTTCGTCGCCAACAGCGGCCGCCTCTCGGACGCACAGCTCGATCGCCTCCAGCGGTACGAGCTGACGCTGCCGGATCTGCTCTCGCTGTATCCGTTCCGGCTCGACGACGTTCGGAAAGCACCGACGCTACTGCGACACCTGTGGTGAGTGTCGCGGTCGTCGATCGCTACGCCCGTCGTGCGAGCAGTCCCACCGCGAGGGCGACACCGGCGAGCGCGCCGACGGCACCGAAGCCGGGGCCGGAGCCGGAGTCGGGGACCGGGCTCTGTGCGCGGATCGGCGATTCGATCGCCTCGTCGCTGTCGTAGCGCCACGTCGCCGTCGCGCCCTCGACCGTGTCGGCGTTACTGTCGGTGACGTTGGTCGGCATCGTGACCGTGTAGGTCAGCGCGTAGCCGCTCTGGGAACCCAGCTGCCCGCTGTTCTGGACGAACGAGCGATCGACGAAGGTGACGTTGCCCGCTTCGACGGTCGTCTCGACGCCGCTGCTCGGGCCGGGATTCCACGACGACAGCCGAAGATCGACCGTCACGTTGCCGTCGTCGGCGAGGCTCTGGTTGTACGACACCGACTCCGCGCGGCTCTCGTTGACCCCACGGAGCAGGTACCGCTCGACCGAGCCGTATCCCTCGTCTTCGGCCGTCGACTGGAGACGCTCGTAGGTCGAGGGGGACATCTCGATCGTCGTCTCGTAGGACTCGACCGTGCCGTCGCCGTCGACGGTCGCGTCGACGGCAACGTCGGCACAGCCGCTCAACACCAGGAGGACACCGACTGCGAGTGTCGCGAGCGATCTTCGATTCATGCTCTGGCCTCAGTGCCGCCCGGTAAATGCTTTCTCCAATAGCGTCTCCGTTTGTCCCCGTTCTCCGGAGCCGTCGCGGTACGGCCGTGACAACGGGCCGGAACCGGAGCACGGCCGGGTAGTCGCCAGTCTCAGTGAGTCAACAGGAGGAGTCGCTCGTCGGTCCGGACGAGACAGATCGGGCTGTCGGGATTGCCGAAGGTGTTCTCGCGACGCCGGGAGACGAACAGCTTCTCGAAGGACTCACCACAGGCCGGACAGGCAAACTCCGCACGGTTTTCGAGTGCCATCGTCTCCCGGTCTTCCTTGAGGAGCTTGAGTCCGTGGCGATAGTCGTGTACGTCGAAGCCGTCGCTCACGTCCAGTTCGTCCATACGGGTAGCTGGTGAGAACCGGGCTTGAAACTACCGGCGGCTCAGATCGACAGCTCCGCGCCCACGTACAGCACGACGACGAGGAAGATCCAGACCACGTCGACGAAGTGCCAGTACATCGAGACCGTCGAGACCGACGTGTGTCGCTCTGCGGAGTACTGGCCGTAGATCGCCCGGACGAAGACGATGCCCAGCAGGACGGCACCCATCGTGACGTGGAGTCCGTGGAGGCCGGTCAGCCCGTAGAACGCGGAGGCGTAGGCACCTTCGGCGATGGTGAATCCTTCGCCGACGATGAACTCGTAGTACTCGTAGGCCTGTCCGCCGATGAAGATCACGCCCAGCAGCAGCGTCAGTCCGAGCCATCTGACGAAGCTCTGCCGGTCACCGTCGAGGAGTTTGACGTGTGCGTAGTGCAGCGTCAGGGAACTGATCACGAGGATGATCGTGTTGGCGATGACGAGGTTGCCGAAGACGTTCCCGCCGTGGGGGAGCAGTTCGGCCGACCACACGTTCGCGCCGCGGACGAAGAAGTAGTAGACGAAGCCGGCACCGAAGGTGGCGACCTCGCTACCCAGGAACAGCAGCATCGCGAACCGGAGCGTGCCTCCGGAGTGGTGATCCGTCCCGCGCTCCCAGAAGTTGGCGACGAAGGCGTGGTAGAGCCAGCCATAGAGACCAGCCAGGAAGATTCCGACGGTGGCGACGGTCGTCCCGGCGGCGATCAGCTCGGAGACGACGGGATTCTCTGCCTGTGAGAGGACGAACAGGCCGGCGGCGACGTAGATGCCGGCAGCGCCGATGGCGGTGATGAAGGGCCACCAGCTGGCCTCGCCGAACCCGCGGGGCCAGTCCTCGACGGCGGGGAGATGGTGATCCCCGTGCTCCTCTGACGTGTCTTCGGCTACGGTCATACGCGCTTCTTGCGAGTGGACCATCAAAAGCGCTTCCAACTCCGTGCGCTTCGCACGCGTAGCTGGCCGGTCGGGCGCGAATCGATGCCTTCTCCGTCGCCGAGCCGGAACGGTCGAACAATGCTCCGGCGTCGCGTCGTCGCAGTCGTCGCCCTCGCAGTGCTCGCGGTCGGTCGCGCCGCCGCTCACGGCGGCAGTCTGGCCCAGGACATCCGCGAACCGCTGACGATTCCGACGTGGTTGTTCCTCTCGACCGGCGGGGCGGCGGTCGGCGCTTCGTTCCTGCTCGCCAGCTTCGTCACCGATCGGGCGCTGATCGACGCGATTCACGACTGGCGTCGTGCGGTCGCGGTCCCGGCGCGTCGCGCCGCCGTGGCCTCGCTGCGGGTGCTCGGGATCGCTGGCGTCGTCCTCGTCGTGGTCGTCGGTTACCTCGGACCGACGGATGCGAGTTCGAACGCCGCGATCTTGCTGGTCTGGGTCGGCTGGTGGGCGGGGCTGTCGATGAGCGCGTATCTGGTGGGCAACAGCTGGCCCGCACTCAATCCGTGGCGGACGGTCGCCGAACTGGTGCCCTCGCTCGACCTGCGGTATCCCGACCGGCTCGGCACGTGGCCCAGTGTCTTCGGTCTGCTGGCGCTGGTCTATCTGGAGGTCGTCAGTCCGCTGGCCGAGAACGCGTCGCTGCTCGCGACCACAGTGTTGGCGTACTCCGCCGTGACGCTCGCTGGCGCAGTTCTCTTCGGGCCGTCGACGTGGTTCGGGCAGGTCGACCCGCCGTCGCGCGTGTTTCGCTACTACGGGCGCGTCGCTCCCGTCTCGGCCGACGACGACGGGCTGACGCTGCGCCTTCCGGGAACTGCCCTGTCGGAGCGTCGGCTGGTCGACGGCCGCGACGAGGTCGCTTTCGTCCTCGCTTTGCTGTGGGTGACGACCTTCGACGGGTTCGTCTCGACGCCCGCCTGGCGTGGACTCGCCGGGCCCTTCGTGGGGCTCGGAATTCCGCCGCTGGGCGTCTATCTGCTCGCCCTCCTGCTGGGCTTCGGGCTGTTCTGGTCTCTGTACCTGCTCGCGGCCCGCCTCTCGCGTTCGACTGCAGAGACCTTCCTGACGCCCGCTGCGCTGGCCGCGCGATTCGCGCCGCCGTTGCTCGCGATCGTCGCCGGCTACCACTTCGCTCACTACCTCGACTACTTTCTCGGACTCGCTCCCTCACTGCTCCAGACGCTGGCCGCGCCGCTGACGGCCCGGAGCACCGTTCTGGTGCTCTCGATACCGGGGTGGTTCGGCGGCGTCTCGATGGCCAGCATCATCGTCGGCCACCTGCTCGCGATCTGGGTGGCCCACGCGGCGGCCTACGACCTGTTCCCCGGTCGCTTGCAGGCGATCCGCTCGCAGTATCCGTTCATCGCCGTCATGGTCGTCTACACCATGACGAGCCTCTGGGTCATCTCCCAGCCAGATATTCCACTCCCCTACCTATGAACGAGGACTACCACGTTCCCACGTCAGCCCCGGTGTACGAGTGTGCGTACTGCGGCCGCCCGTTCGCTCGTGAGCGGTTCCGGGCGCTCCACCGCGGTCTCGAACACGCGAGCGACCTCGACGACGACGAGGTCGAACAGTTCCGCGACGCCTACAGCGAGGAAGCGGAGTCGATCGGCATGTTCCGACTGAAGGCGCTTGCGGCGCTGGTGCTCGTGTACTTCGGCTTGCTGATGATCTACGCGACACTGTAGCGGCCGCGGAAAACCTCGAAGCGAAGCTTTCATGCGCGCGAACGGAATACGGACGGGCATGGATCTGCGCGTCATCGAGAAAGAGGAGACGATGCTCTCGATCGAGATTGCCGGCGAGGACCACACGTTCATGAACGTCCTGAAGGGGGCGCTGCTGGAGACCGACGGCGTCACGGCGGCGACCTACGACATGAACCCCGAACAGTCCGGCGGCCAGACCGACCCCGTGCTGACGGTCAAGACCGACGTCGACGTGAACGCGCTGGACGCGCTCGAAGCCGGTGCGGACCGAGTCATGGAGAAAGCCGACGACTTCGAGGCGGCCTTCGACGCCGCGGCCTGATACGGACGGTTGTAGGCGTTTACCCAGTCGACCGCACGACGGCGTGCGGTTGATCTGGTAAAGACCTACAACTTTCCGTATGACGCGCCTGGCTAGCAGACGGCGACGGTGACGAACACGCGGCCGTCCGGTCCGACGTGTACGTCGACGCCGATCGACTCCTGGGTGGCGGTCAGGGCTTCGTCGTTTCCGTCCCAGCTATCGAGCAGCGCCTCGGCCAGCGACGCGTCGCTGTCGAACGCGTCGACCGTCGTTTCCGCGGCGATGTACCGTTCCGTGACGGGATCGTCGCAGTAATCGAACACGCTGTTGCGCTCTTCTTGCCTGAGCTGTCGTCCGTCGCCCGCCACGCTCTGGACGGTGCGCTTGTTGACGTAGGCGGTGTACCACTCCAGATCCGTGTCGTTGGTCAGCGGGCCGACGCCGGCCGCGTCGCGGCGCTCGTTCAGCTGCTCGACGTAGGCAGCCTCGACGGCCGCGATCGATCGGTCGCCGACGCGGTCGCCCTCGCCGGCCACGTCGTCGGGCACCGGTGGCCGCCCCATTCCGGGGAGCGTGACGACGCCCGCGTACGCGAGGACGAGTGTGATCCCCAGAACGGCGGCGATGGCGTACCCGGCGACGTACCGCGGTTCGAGCACGTCGCGATAGGAGGTCCCGCCCAGCTCGTCGAGGTCGTCCCAGTCTGGCTGGCGCTGTTCGAGGTCGACGTTGCCACAGCGCTTGCAGGGCGGTGAGTTCTTGGTGTGCTGGCGGCCACACTCCGTACAGACCCAGACCGGATCGGTCGTTCCGTCGGTCTCGGCCGTCGGGACCTGTTCGACGGCCCGCTCGAACGTGTTGTGCCCGCAGTTGTCACACGGCGGATCGTTCTCTTCGTGTGGTTTGCCACACCAGGTACACCGCCACTCCATTGGCGGCTACTCGGGGACTCGAACGCAAAAGCGTGCTGGTGGTTCGTCGTGGACGCGGCCGCCTGCTGCTGGCCCGGTGCTTAGAACGCGCCCCCGTTACAGACGAAGACGGTCACGAAGATCCGCTCGTCCGGTGCGACGTGGATGTCGACACCGATCGAGTCGTATCGCTCTTCGAGCAACTCGTTTGGGTCCCCCAAAGTGAATATCTGGAGTCCCCGAGCGACAGCAGATTCGTTCTGCACGTCGAAGTTCTCGACCGTTTCCGACGATGTCGCGTGGGGTGCGAACGTAATCTCCGAGTTGCAGTTCGGATCGTGTTGATTGACGGCGTCACGTGGTGTCGGGTCGTCGGCGTCACCGTACTCAGAGCGAACCCATTGTTTGTTGTACGCCGCTGCGGCGTCGTCCAGTGCCGCACCGCTGCTGACTGCTGATGCGTCTTCGGCTGTCCGACGGTCGTTGAGTTCCTCGACGTACGCGTCTTCGACGCTATCGAGCGAGAGGTTGCCGTAGCTTTCGGCGTGGCCTGGTGCGTCCGGCGATCCGACGAACGGAACGGTAATCAGTCCCGTCACACCCAGAGCGAGCGAGCCAACGAGGACGGCGACGAGGAGGTAGCCGGCAGCGTACTTCGGCTCCAGTACGTCCACGAAGCTCGTCCCGCCCAGGTCGTCGAGTTCGTCGTACTGCGGTTGGCGTTTCTCCAGTTGGGCGTTCCCGCAGCGACTGCACGGCGGTGAGTGCTTCTGGTGCTCGCGATCACACTCGGTACAGGCCCAGACCGGGCCGTGATCCTGGCCGTCGCTCTCGTTGAGTTGTTCGATCGCGCGCTCGAACTTGTGGTGGCCACACTCGTCACACGGTGGATCGTCCGCGTCGTGAGGCTTCCCACACCAGGTACACCGCCACTCCATTATCATTACGAACCAAGTAGCCAACAAAAAATGTGTCGAACCTCGCCACGAAACGGAGTGGTCGTCGAGAATCGCTGGAACGCTACAGACGCACCGGAACGCCCATCTCGTCGAGGCGCTGCTTGGTCTCTGCGATGGAGTACTCGTCGAAGTGGAAGATCGAGGCCGCGAGCCCGGCGTCGGCACCGGCCTCCTCGAAGACCTCGTACATGTCTTCGGGACTGCCACAGCCAGAGGAGGCGATCACGGGCGTGGAGACGGCGTCACAGACGGCGCTGGTCAGCGGGATGTCGTAGCCGTCCTTGGTGCCGTCGGCGTCGATCGAGTTGACGAACAGCTCGCCCGCGCCGCGCTGCTCGGCCTCGATGGCCCACTCGACCACGTCGAGGCCGGTTCCTTCGCGGCCGCCCTTGACGGTACACTCGAACCAGCAGGACTCGCCGTCGACGTCCGCGTAGTGTTCGCCTTGCTCGTCGAACCGTCGCCGCGCGTCGACCGAGATGACGATACACTGGCTGCCAAACGCCGCCGCCCCTTCCCCGATCAGTTCCGGTCGCGCGATCGCACCGGAGTTGATCGAGACCTTGTCCGCGCCGGCCCGCAGCGTCTCTTTGATGTCTTCGCGGGTGCGAATTCCGCCGCCGACCGTCAGGGGGATGAACACCTCGTCTGCGACCTGCGAGACGGTGTCGAGCATCGTCTCACGGCCCTCTGCGCTGGCAGTGATATCGAGAAAGACGAACTCGTCGGCTCCGGACTCGTTGTACTTCTTGGCCATCTCGACGGGGTCGCCGGTGTAGGCCAGGTCCTCGAAGTTGACGCCGGTGTAGACGGCGGCGTCGCCGTCCTCGTCTAAGTCCACGTCGATACAGGGGATGATCCGCTTCGTGAGAGTCATTTACTACCCGTCCGTTCGTCGCTCCGGGCTTTGTCGGTTTCGGCTAGCGCATCCGGGACGAGATTCCGACAGGAATAGGTACCACCGCGGGGAACGACCGGACATGAGCGACGACCACGGGCACGACGAGGACCGTCCCGACTACGACCCAGAGCACGTCGAACTGCCAGCGCGCGAGCCGCCGCTGCGCGAGACCGCACCCCAGAGTGAGTTCACGACCGGACAGGTCGGTCGCGGGGCCGCCGTCGCCGCCGTCGGCCTGCTGCTGACGTTCGGGCTGGCGCTGGCGCTGGTGCCGATCTGATCGGTCGCTATCCGTCCGTCGAACCGCCCGAAAACCGCGTTCTACTCCAGTTCGTTCGTGATCGTCGAGCGCAGTCCGGCGATCTCGTCGGCGTTGTAGGCCAGCGACTGACCGTTGACTGTCAGGTCAAGTGCGCCCGACTCGTCGGCCGATCCGAGATCGTAGACGGGCGCGACGCCGTCGAAGGCCTCGCGCACCGCTCGGGCGTCCGCCGTCTCGATCACCACGCGGCCCGGCTGCTCGCCAAAGAGCAGTTCGGCCACACTGCCCTTGTTCGGTGCGTCGATCTCGACGCTCGCGCCGCCATCTTCGTGGACCATCTCCGCCAGTCCGACGGCGAGGCCGCCGTGGCACAGGTCGTGGGTCGCGAGCGTCGCGTCCTCGTTGGCCACGTCGGCGAGCGTCTCGATGAAGGCGTCGGGGGTGTCCAGCAGCGTCGGGAACCGATCCGTGCCGCCGAACTGCGTGAGGTACTCCGAGCCGCCGAGTCGCGGTTCGGCGTCGCCTTCGAGCGCGCGAGCACCGACGAGGAGGAGTTCGCCCTCGCCCGACAGCGACATCGGGGGTGCCTCGTAGCCGTCCTTGGTGCCGACCGCTGCCAGCGTCGGCGTCGGCGGGATCGGGCCGGCCACCGAGTCGTTGTACAGCGAGACGTTGCCACCGACGACGGGGATGTCGAGCGTCGAGCACATGTCGGCGAGCCCGTCGACGATCCCCTTGAACGCGCCGTACACGTCGGGCTTCTCGGGGTTGCCGCCGTTGAGACAGTCGACCGCCGCCAGCGGCGTCGTCCCCTTGGCGGCGAGGTTGGTGGCGTTCTCCAGCGCGACGGCGCGTGCGCCCTCGTAGGGTGCCGTGTCAGTCCAGTTGGGGTCTGCACCGGCCGTGTAGGCCAGCCCGACTCCGGTCTCACCGTCGTCGCCTGCCTGTCCCGCCGCCGCGCCGGCTTCGCGGACGGCAAGTACCGCCGCGTCGTCGCCCGGCGGAGTCGCCGTCCGGACCTGCACCTCGTGGTCGTACTGGCGGTACACCCAGCGCTTCGAGGCGGTGTTGGGGCTGGCGACGACCGACTCGAACGCGTCGTCGAGGGCGACGCCGTCTGGGAGATCGCGCTCTGGCTGTGTCGGCTCCTCGAACGGGAGGTCGTTGAACGGCGCGCCCTCGCCGAGGAACTCGGCGTCGCAGTCGACGACCGTCTCGCCCTCGAACGTACAGACGTAGTCGCCCGTGTCGGTGACCTCGCCGATGACGGAGGCACCGAGGTCGAAACGGTCCGCGATCTCTCGCACGCGGTCGACGTTCTCGGGCGCGACCTCGTAGCACATCCGCTCCTGGCTCTCGGCGAGCAGGTACTCCATGGCGTTCATGTTTGGCTCGCGCTCGTGGACTTCGGTGAGCTCGATCTCCGCACCCAGGCCGCCCTTGGCGACCAGTTCGGAGCTCGCACCGCCGAGGCCGGCCGCGCCGAGATCGCGGGCCGACTCGATCAGCCCCTCGTCGATGAGCTGTTCGTTGGCCTCGATCAGCAGCTTCTCGGTGTACGGGTCGCCGACCTGAACGGCCGGGCGATCCTCGGTCTCGGCGTCCTCCGCGAGGTCCTCGCTGGCGAAGGAGGCCCCGCCGAGACCGTCTCGTCCGGTGGAGTTGCCCACCAGGACGAGCTTGTTGCCCGGCTGCTGTGCGACCGCAGTGATCATCCGTTCTTCGTCGACTAGACCGATACAGGAGACGTTGACGAGCGGGTTGCCCTCGTAGTCCTCGTGGAAGGCCGCGCTCCCGGTGACGGTCGGGACGCCGATACAGTTGCCGTAGTGGCTGATCCCCTCGACGACGCCTTCGAGCAGGTATCGCGAGTGCTCGCGGTCGAAGTCGCCGAAGTACAGCGAGTCCGCCAGCGCGATGGGGTAGGCACCCATCGATAGCGTGTCCCGCACGATCCCGCCGACGCCGGTCGCTGCACCGTCGAACGGGTCGACGTAGGATGGGTGGTTGTGGCTCTCGATCCCCATCGTGATGTACGTGCCGTCGCTGTCGGGCAGTTCCACGACGGCGGCGTCGTCGCCCGGACCGACGACGACCTGATCGCCCTCGGAGTCGAACGCGCCCAGCAGCGGTCGCGACGATCGGTACGCACAGTGCTCGCTCCAGAGGTTCTCGAAGAGGGCCGCCTCGGCCTGGGTCGGTTCTCGGCCGAGCTCCTCGACCACGAGATCGTGGTCAGCATCGGAGAGACTCATTACCTCCCCGTGGCTTCCGGCCGGCTAAATCGCTTTCCATGCGCGCCCGACGCGTCGCAATCCGTCGACGAATACCGCCGGTCCCTGCATACTCAGGGGGTTTTTCATCTGGTGGGAATCCCCGTGGCGGGCTATAAGGGAGTACTACCTACGACGAAGTGTAATGACTGATCCCATCGGAGCCCCTGGAACGAGTATGAGTCGCCGAGAGTTCGTCGCCGCAACGGGCCTGAGCGGTTCGCTGGCACTCGCCGGCTGTCAGGCCCCCACGTCGTCCTCGAAGGTCTCGACGACGAGCGAGACGGCGACGGAGACCTCGATGGCGAGTCAGTCCGAGTCGCTGCCGACGACGTCGCCGCCGGAGATCGTCAACGTCGACGAGCAGGGCGGCGAGGTCACGATTTCGACCGTCGCCTCGAAGCACATGGTCCACCCCGAGGAGACGATGGGCGGCCCGGTCGAACTGCCGAAGGTGTGGGCGTTCCAGGCCGACGACGGCGAGCCCAGCGTCCCCGGTCCGATCCTCCGGACGACCGAAGGCGAGGACATGGAGGTGACGCTCGACAACACCGACGCCAACATGCCCCACACGCTGCACTTCCACGGCGTCCGCAAGACCTGGGAGAACGACGGCGTGCCGACGACGACGGGCATCACGGTCAATCCCGGCGAGAAGCACACCTACGAGATTCCGGCCAACGTCCCCGGGACGCACCTCTATCACTGCCACTACCAGACCCAGCGTCACATCGACATGGGGATGTACGGCATCTTCCGCGTCGACCCGAAGGGGTACGAGGAGGCCGACCAGGAGCTGTTCATGACGCTGAAAGACTGGGACTCCACCCTGAACAAGCAGATGGCCGGCATGGACGCCACCTACAGCCCGCGGGACCGCGACCCCGACGTGTTCACGATCAACGGCAAGAGCGCGCCCCGGACGCTCCATCCCGAAGACGGCTCGCCGGTCATCGTCTCGCAGGGCGACACGGTCCGCATCCATCTCACCAACAACGGGTACATGAGCCACCCGATGCACACGCACAACCACCGCTTCCGCGTGGTCGAGAAAGACGGCTCGAAGGTCCCCGAGGCAGCGCAGTACGAGCAGGACATCGTCAACGTCGCTCCCGCGGAGCGAAAGGCCATCGAGTTCGACGCCGACGCCGACCCCGGCATCTACCTCATGCACTGCCACAAGGTCAGCCACGCGATGAACGGCAACACCTACCCCGGCGGGATGGTCGGCGGCATCGTCTACGAGGAGGCGATGGACTCGGATATCTTCGCCGAACTGATGGACTACGCCGGCTACGAAGGCTAATCGCCGGCTGCGACGGGCATCACGCGGATTCCAGCCTCGTACTGTCGGCTGTCACGTCGTGAGGATATTTACCACTCTGGAGTGGCGCAATCTTTCACAGATGGACAGTCGGTCGTCTCAGTTCGGACGCCCACGAACCGTCGACCCCTTTCCCGTTCTATCGGTCTCGTCGTCGTAGGTTCGTATCAGAAGGTGGTGCCGGCGCGCACACTTTCGCACTCTGAAGTCGTGCGATGTGGACTATATTTATGGGGCACAACGCTTTGGGTATGGATTGGTTTCACTCGAACTCGGACGCCGACTCGAACTCACACACGTCGACTCGACGCCACGTCCTCGCTACTGGCGCTGCCGGCGCGGCGGCGGCGCTCGCGGGCTGTACGATCTCGGGACAACCGGAGCGCGAAACGACGGACGTGGAGTACAGCGTCGCAGATGTCGATTCGGTGGCCGTCGACGGCGACGACGGCGAGACGACCGTCGAGCCCTGGGACGGTGACGAAGTCCAGATTCTGGCGACGAAGTACGCCATCGGCGGGACGGAGCTGAGCGACGTGCAGGTCACCAGAACTGTCGACGACGGACGGCTCTCGGTCGGTGTGAAAGACACGACGGGGGTCGCGATCGGCACCGTCGGGGGCGGACTCGAATCGCTCACGGTGAAGGTGCCGTCCGGCGTCCGGGTCACCGAACTCACCGTCGACGACGGCGACGCGACGATCGGCGACGTGGCCGGGGACCTCGCGCTCTCGGTCGACGACGGCACCGCCGAGGTCGGCCCGCTCGACGGGGGCGTCCAGATCGACGCGGACGACGGCGACATCGAAGTCGGTGCGGTCGACAGCGTCGCGGGGAAGGTCGACGACGGCGGCATCTCGGCGACCGAGGCGACAACGATCGGCGACGTCGAGGCCGACGACGGCGACCTCGACCTCGCCGTCGCGAACGTCGACGGCCCGGCGACCGTCAGCGCCGACGACGGTGACGTGACGCTCCGACTCTCTCCGTCCCTGGATCTCTCGGTTACCGCCCGCAGCGACAACGGGACGGTCACGGTCTCGGACGGCGTGCTAGACGAGGTCGAGAGCGGCGAGGAGGGGACGCGCGGACAAATCGGTGCGGGAACCGATCAGCTGACAGTCGAGGTCGACGACGGCTCGGTCACGCTCGAATCGCTGTAACGCGTCTCACACCACGTAGGACTGCAGTTCACCGCGAGACTGCACGTCGACGAACCGGTAGCGCCGCCCGTCGTCGAGGTCGCCAGCGAAGTCCGGTCCGTCGACGCCGTCCATCCCGTAGACCTCGTCGGCCCCCCGACAGTCGTGGGCCAGGATCGACCGCTCGACGGCTTCGGGCAGGCGCTCGCCGGGCGGGACCTCGACGACGAACAGCCGGTCGGTGAAGCTCTTTGCCGTCCAGGCGTCCTGGACGCCGTTGCGGTCGGCGATCTCCTCGGCCAGCGTGCGCAGCTGTGTGGCACGGTCGCTCATACGCGATGGACGGCGCGTGAGAACGAGGCTCCGATGCCGAAGGTGTTCGCCCGCCTCTGGCCGTCACTGCTCCGAGCGCGTCGCCCCGTGGGTCCCGACGGCGTCAGTCGCCGTCGGTCGGCCGGTCCTCGCCATCCTCGGACCGCAACTCCGACGAGGCTCCGCTCACTTCGCTCTCGGAACCACCGTCGGACCGCAACTCCGACGAGGCTCCGCTCACTTCGCTCTCGGAGCCGCCGTCGGTCAGTGCGGGCAGTCGCTCGGACGCGAACCACTCGAACTCGCGGGCTCGCATGCCGTCGCGGTCGAGGTTCCACGGGTCGTTGCTGGTCACTCGCGGCCCTTCGAGCCACGAGGTGACGACGTTCCAGAGGAAGAGGAGCTGGCCGACGACGAGCAGGACGACGCCCAGCGTCGCGATCTGGTGGAGCAGCGTGAACAGGTCGATCGGACCGACGGCCACGTCGTAGGTCGCGTACCGCCGGGGCATCCCGGCGTAGCCCAGCAGGATCATCGGGAAGAAGGTGATGTTGGTCCCGATCATCGTGAGCCAGAAGTGGGCTTTGGCGAGCGTGCGCTGGTACCAGCGGCCGGTGTAGATGGGGAACCAGTAGTAGATCCCGGCGAACACCGCGAAGGCGATCCCGCCCATGATGACGTAGTGGAAGTGGGCGACGACCTGGTAGGTGTCGTGCAACAGGAGGTCGACGGGGATCGCCGCCTCGAAGACGCCGGTCATCCCGCCGATGACGAAGTTGGCGATGAAGCCGACACAGAAGAGGAACGGTGCGGTCAGCCGCAGGCGGCCGTTCCACATCGTCGCCATCCAGTTGAACGTCTTGACCGCGCTGGGGATCGCGATCGAGATCGTGATCGCCATGAACGCGCCCCGAAGCCGCGGGTCCATCCCGGTCGCGAACATGTGGTGTGCCCAGACGCCAAAGGAGAGGACTCCCAGCGCCAGCGTCGAGTAGACGACGAACTTGAAGCCGAACAGCTTCCGACCGCAGAACTTCGGGAGGATGTAGCTGATCAGCCCCATCGGTGGGAGCACGAGGATGTACACCTCGGGATGGCCGAAGAACCAGAACAGGTGTTGCCACAACAGCGTCCCGCCGCCCTCACCGATCGCGAAGAAGGCCGTTCCCATGTTGCGATCGAGCAGCAACATTACGAGGGCGCTGCCCAGCAGGGGGAACGCAAAGAGGATCTGGCCGGACTGGACCAGCACGGTCCAGCTGAAGATGTCGAGGTTGGCCCAGTCGATGTCCTCGCCCTGTTCGGTGAAGATGGTCGCGATGAAGTTGATCGCACCCATCGTCGCCGAGACGCCGGTCAGGTGCAGCCCCAGGATCATCAGGTCGATCGCGGGGCTTGGCTGATCCAGCGACAGCGGCGTGTACATCGTCCAGGCCGTCTGTGCGGGTGCGATGCCGGGGATGAAGAAGCCGGCCCAGATCAGGACCGCCCCGAAGGGCAACAGCCAGAACGCGATCGCGTTGATCCGCGGGAACGCCATGTCGTCAGCCCCGATCAACAGCGGGACGAAGTAGTTCGAGAACGCCGCCAGGATCGGCGTCCCGAACAGGAACAGCATCGTGATTCCGTGGCTGGTCAGGAGCGCGTTGTACATCGCCGGCTGGAGGAAGTTCGAGGTCGGGGTGACCAGCTCGAACCGCATCAACACGACTGCCACGCCGCCCCAGGCGAAGGCCAGCACTGCGAAGGTCCCGTAGAGCAGTCCGATGTCTTTGTGGTCGACCGTCGTGAGCCAGCGGGTCAGTCCGCCGGGCTTCTCGCCGTGGTGTGCCGTCTCGTCGACCGTCCCGCCACCGCCGCCGACGGCCGGCGTGTACGAGCGCCAGTTCTCTAGCCTCGTTACGACCGCGGCCGCACCGGCCACCAGTGCGACCATCACTGTCGTCAGGACGAGCTGCGTTGCTACCATTGGAGGCCGGTTTCGCCGCTCGCTACATCGGCGTTACTCCGAACACGTTCGTGCGGGTCTTGATGGTCGTTCCCACGACTCACTGTCGCGTCACCTAGAACGGGGTGTCGAATCCGTCTTCCCCGGCAGCGCCGTCGGCCGCCGTGGCGTCGCCCGCGTCGATATCGGAGGGGATCTCGCCGGTCTCTCGGAACACCGTTTCGAGTTCCCGTAGCTTCGCGTTGATCGTCTCACTCTGGTGGTGCATCGGGTCGACCCGGACCCGCACGAGGTCGTACTCGTGGGACTCGCGACAGCCGTTCCAGGCCCGGAACGCGCCGACGGTCAGCGTGTCGCTCTGTGGACAGAACTCGGTCGTCGGCGTGAACTCCGCCCGGAGGACGCGCTCGCCGTCCGTCTCGGTCTCGCGGGCGTACCGAAAGCCCGACTCGGGATGTCGCCGGTCGAGGTTCAGCCGCGCGAGGTTGTAGCCGAAGGTCATGTCGATGACGCCGCGACGCTCGAAGAGCGTCCGGGTCGCCCGGTGGAAGGCGGCGTGTTCGCGGCCGGTCAGGACCGCGCCGTCGAGGAACGGTCCCGGTTCCGGGAGGTGTTCGGGGGCGAACTCGTCGTAGTCGTCGTACTCGGGGCCCTCACCGTCGCGAGCGAATCCGGAGAGGAGGCTCATACGTCAGCGTTGGGCCGCCAGCCCGCTGTGGTTGCTGGCGAACACGTTCGGGCAAACCCAGACCGCGGTCCCGGCCGACGCTCCGATCGTGACCGCAACGTCGATCGACGCCGAACGACGCTACGACGACGCACAGTTCTCCGCACAGACGATCCACGAGACCGAGCGCCAGAAGGTCGTCCTGGGATACTTCGAGCCGGGACAGTTCATCCCCGTCCACGCGCCCGACAGCGACGTGGCGATCACGGTCGTGTCGGGTTCGGGCGTGATCCGCGACGGCGAGACCGACCACGCGGTCGAGCCCGGGAGCGTCGCCGTCGTGCCCGCAGGGACGGAACGCGGGGTGAAAGCCGACGACGGCGAGCGACTTGAGGCGACGCTCGTCACCGCGCCACCGCCGACCGACGCCGAACACGAGCCGGTACGTCGGGGCCTCCAGACGGGACAGTTCGACCCGGACTGATATCGTCGCTCTGGCCGAACACGTTCGGCCAAAGTCCCTCCCGCTCGTGGCCACTACCGTCGACCGATGCCAGCCGAAACACTCGATCTGCGCGAGGTACCGCCGCCACAGCGCCACCCCATGATCCACGAGGCGTTCCAGACCCTCGATAGCGGCGAGGCCCTGGAGATCGTCAACGACCACGAACCGAAGCCGCTGTTCTACGAGTTCCAGGCGGAGGTCGAGGCCTTCGACGCGGAGGGGTACTCCTGTGAGGAGCGCGACGACGGCAACTACGTCGCCCGGCTCCCGAAAGCATGAGCGACACCGAACTGGTCTCGCTGGACGACCTCGACGACGACGGCCGGGCGACGCTGTTCGAGCACGAACCCCACACTGTCCGGCTCAGCCTCGCGGCCGACGAGGGCGTCCCGGCCCACCAACATCCCGACCGCCAGATCGTCTTTCACCAGCTCTCGGGGGAGCTGGACCTCCACCTCGGTGACGAGGTCGTGTCACTGACGGCTGGCGACGTGGTCCGGTTCGACGGCGATCAGGACATCTCTCCCCAGGCCCGGACCGACAGCGAGGCGCTGTTGATCCTCGCGTCTTCGGCCTGACCCCTCGGTTCGACCGTCCCCGGCCTCACCCCCCGTTTTCGCCGCGAACGCACTCATACGGACGGTTGTAGACGTTTACCCAGTCGACCGCACGACGGCGTGCGATCGATCTGGTAACGACCGACAACTTTCCGTATCACCGACTGCCAGAGAACAGCTCCAGGGCGGCCGACAGCGTCTCGTCGTCGCCGTCGCTCGCGGCCCGTTCGAGTTGCGCTTCCGGGACTGCCAGGAGCCGTTCGACGAGGCGGTCGCCGAGTCGCTCTACGGCGTCGCGCTCGCGTTCCGACAGCTCAAGCTCCGACAGCGCTCGCTCGACCTGGCGGTCGCGGACGGACTCGCCGCGTTCTCTGATCCGTTCGATCGCCGCGTTCTCCGCCGACCGGGTGGCGTCGCCCCCGGGTTCGCGGTCCGGCTCCGTCAGGCAGTCGGTCATGCCTTCCAGATCGTCGTCACGGTCACGTCGTCGCCCTCGACGGTGTCGTAGGCGAAGCCGCGGTCGTCGAGTTTCGGGTACAGAAACTCCGGCGCGCGGTCGTTGAACTGGACGACGACCTCGTCGTCGTCGATCTCCGCCAGGGTTTCGAGGGTGTTTTGCAGTGGCTTGGGCGGGCCCAGCGAACGCACGTCGAGTTCGCGGGTCGGTGCGTCGTCGGGTGCGTCGGTCGTCTGCAGGGCCTCGGTCGCGTCCATGCGTGAGCAGACGGCTGCCCCCGGAGCAACCGTTGTCCCGAACGTGTTCGGCCACACCGACAGCACGCTGGCGGACGAACGGACGGGTATGAGCGTCATTCCGGCCGCCGTCGACGAGTCGAGCGGTCCGCCGACTGCGATCCCGCTCGTCCACTTCCTCGTGGCACTGGCGTACCTGGTCGCGGGAGTGGCGACTGCCGCAGTGACGACCGGCTGGGCGGGGCAGGTCGCTCACGTCCACCTGTTCGTCGCGGGCTGGATCTGCCTGACCATCCTCGGGGCGATGACGCAGTTCGTCCCGGTCTGGTCGGGCGTCTCGCTGCACTCCAGACGGCTGGCGGTCCTCCAGTTGCCCCTCGCGGGGCTCGGGTTCGCGGGCCTGGCCGCTGGCTTTCTCACGGGCACGCTCGGGTTGCTCCCGATCGCTGGCGTGCTCGCGGTCGCCGGTGTCTGGCTCTTCGCCTACAATCTCGCCCGGACGCTCGCCGGGGCCCGTCCGTTCGATGCCACGGAGTCACACTTCGTCGTCGCCGTCGGCTGGTTCGTCGTCGTGACCACGCTGGGGATGGTGCTGGCGGTCGACTTCGCCGCGAGCGCGCTCCCCGCTGTGGGCCTCACCCACGCGACCGTTCGCTCGGCCCACGCGACGGCGGCGATCTTCGGTGCCGTCCTCACGACGGTGCTCGGGGCGCTCTACCAGCTGGCGACGATGTTCACCCAGACCGAACTCGGTCCGATCGAGCGGCGCTTCCAGCGGGTCGAAACGCTCGCGTACCCGGTCGGCGTGGCGGCGCTCGTCGTGGGCCGGCTGTTCGGCGTCGCCCCGATCGCCCGCGCTGGCGGGGTGGTCGTCGCCCTCTCCGTGCTGGGCATCGCCGTCGTCGTCGCCAACAGGCTCCGCCAGACTCGCGTCGAGTGGACGCCGATGCTCACCCGGTACGGACTCGCGGCAGCGGGACTGGGCGCGTGGGCGGTCGCGGCGCTGGTCGGCTGGTCGCAGAACGCGCTCGGGCCGGCCGTCACCTTCGGCGGCCCGACGACGGGCCCGCTGTTACTGGCCGGCGGTCTGGCTTTCGTCGTCCTCGGAACGCTGTACCACATCGTTCCGTTTCTCGTGTGGGTCGACCGCTACAGCGATCAGGTCGGCCTCGAACCGGTGCCGATGGTCGACGATCTCTACCTCGATCGGCTGGCGGTCGTCGACGGCGTCGCCTACACCGCCGGGATCGCGCTGGTCGTCCTCGGTTCGGTCGCGCCGACGCTCCTCCCGTCGCCCGCGATCACTGCGGGCTGGGGACTGGCGGCCCTGGGCGCACTCGCCTTCGCGGCGAACCTGCTGCTCGTCGTCGTCGAACACGGCGACTACTCCGTCGGGACCCTCGTCAGTGCGTAAGTGGGGTCGCGTCCGCAAGCGGTGTCGTCAATCGACGTACAGCGAGTAGAGGATGATGGCGAAGGCGACCGTCGTCAGGAGGCTCTGGACGAAGACACTGACCACGAGCCAGTCCTGGAAGCCGCTCCCGGGGAGCCACGAGAGACGGGCCAGGATCCTGGGGACGAAGATGTCGATCACGCCCCCTATCAACGCCCCAAATGTCATTATCCCGAACCCCCACGAGAGGGCCTGTAACTCTCTGGCGCTCGTTCGCTGGTAGGCCCGATAGGAGTAGTACGTAATCAGCCCACCGAGGATGAGCGTGAGCGTCTTCGTCGCGACGATACCGACCTGTGAACTGGGGACATGTGGGCTCATGTTTCTTTTCTGACCTCCGACCAGAGGTTTTCGAGGCGTTCGTCCGGCGTCCGAGGCCGGTGAGAGATCTCCACTTCGAACGTCCGGTCGTCGTCCAGCGAGATGACGACGTCTTCGAAGCTGATCGCGTAGCGGCTGGCGTGTTGCCCGTCCGGACGCACCTCGACGCCCTCGTGGAGCAGCGACGCCTCCGTGAGCAGTTCGAGCTTTCGGTAGGTCGTCGATAGCGGTACGCCGCTTGCCTCCGCGATCTCGCTGGCTGTCATCGGCTCTTCCAGGACGCTGACGATCGCCCGACAGTCCTCGTCGTCCAGCGCGTCGAGCACGTCCTCTAGCGCCGGCGACAACTCGTCTTCGAACGGGTCCCGGACCATCCGTGACAGAGTCTCACCTGTGGAGGGGTAAAACAGCACCGACACGGACTGACGAGTTCGGCCGCCATACTGCGGCTCTTGTCGGTATCGCCGCCGCCCGCGCCGACGGCGAACATGTTCGCCCCGTCGCCCGGTGCTGGGAACCCGACGCGGATTGATGTATTCGGTCGGCCAATCGCCACCTGTATGCAAGTACAACGTGCGACGATCGCGAAGATCATCGCGGTGGTCTTCGTGTTCAATCTGATCGTCATGGGTGGTGGTGCCTGGCTCGCGTACCAGTCGGCACCGCCGATTCCCGACGAAGTCGTCGGACCCGACGGCGACACGATCGTGACCGGACAGGAGATCAGAGACGGCAAGAAGGCGTTCCAGAAGGACGGGCTGATGAACCACGGCTCGATCCTGGGCAACGGTGCGTACTACGGGCAGGACTACACTGCGGACACGCTGGACCTGAAGGTCCAGCACATGCGGGACTACTACGCCCAGGAGCGCCACGACAGCGCGTACGACGCCCTCGAAAGCGACGAGCAGGCCGCCGTCGCCGACGTGGTCGAGCGGGACCTCGACGGCGAGTACGACGGCGGCCCGATCGAGTACTCCGCGGCGGAGGCCTACGCTCACGAGCAGGTCCGCCAGGAGTACGTCGAACGCTACCACGAGGGCGACCACGAGCGCGGCGTGCCCGTCGACATGATCGACAGCGAGGAGGCGGCCCGCCAGTTCGCGGACTTCGCGCTGTGGACGGCGTGGTTCTCCCACACCGATCGACCGGGTGGCGACCACTCCTACACGAACGACTGGCCCTTCCAGCCCGGTGCCGGTAACGACGCGACGGCGGCGGCGATGACCTGGAGCGTCATCGCGATGGTCCTGCTGGTCGCGGGGGCCGGCTTCGGCGTCTGGCTGTACAAGTCGATCTCCCTCCCCGAACCGTCCGCGAAGGGAATTTCCGTCCCCGAACCCGGCGACGTGAAGGTGTTCCCCAGCCAGCGGGCCGCCTTGCGCTTCGTGCCGGTCGCCGCCGGACTCTTCCTGGCACAGGTGTTGTTGGGCGGGTTACTGGCGCACTTCTACATCGAACGCGCCGGCTTCTTCGGCGTCGAAGAGATATTCGGCGTCCACATCCTCCAGCTCCTCCCCTTCGCCATCGCGAAGACCTGGCACATCGACCTGGGGATCCTCTGGATCGCCGCGACGTGGCTCGGGGCCGGACTGTTCCTTCCGCCGCTGCTGACGGGCCACGAACCGGATCGCCAGTCGACGTACGTCAACGGGCTGTTGGCGGCGATCGTCGTGGTCGTCGTCGGCGGTCTCGGCGGGATCTGGCTCGGCTCCAAGGGGTACATCGACGGCAGCCTCTGGTGGATCCTGGGCAACGAGGGCCTGGAGTACCTCGAAGTCGGGAAGCTCTGGCAGTTCGGCATCCTCGCGGGCTTCCTCATCTGGGCCGTCCTCTCGGTTCGGGGCCTGAAGCCGCTGCTCGATAGGGAACCCAGCTACGGGCTCGCACACATGATTCTCTATGCCGGCGGCTCGATCGCCCTGCTCTTTACCGCGGGCTTCCTCTTTACCCCGGACACCAACATCGCCGTCACGGAGTTCTGGCGCTGGTGGGTCGTTCACATGTGGGTCGAAGGGGCCTTCGAGTTCTTCATCGTCGCCATCATCGGGCTGACGCTGGTGTCGATGAATCTCCTGAAGCGCCGCAGCGCCGAGAAGGCGGTCATGCTCCAGGCGCTGCTGGTGATGTCGACCGGCGTCATCGGCGTCTCCCATCACTACTGGTGGATCGGGATGCCCGATATCTGGGTGCCCATCGGGAGCGTCTTCTCGACGCTGGAGCTGATCCCGCTGGTGTTCATCCTCTACGAGGCACTGGGCCAGTACCGCGCTATGACCGGGGCCGGCGAGAGCTTCCCCTACCGGCTCCCGTTCATGTTCATCATCGCCAGCGGCGTCTGGAACTTCGTCGGCGCTGGGGTGCTGGGCTTTTTCATCAACCTTCCGTTGATCAACTACTACGAGCACGGCACCTACCTCACCGTCGGCCACGCCCACGCCGCGATGTTCGGGGCCTTCGGCTTCCTCGCGCTGGGGATGGTCACGTACATGCTACAGATCGCCATCGAACCCGACCGCTGGGACGGCACCTGGCTTCGCTACGCCTTCTGGTGCTGGAACGTCGGGCTGGCGCTAATGGTGTTCGTCTCCGTGCTGCCGGTGGGCTTCCTCCAGCTGGAGACGATCTTCACCGGGAGCTACGCGGCCGGCCGGAGCCTGGCGTTCTACAACCAGCCGATCGTCCAGACCCTGTTCTGGGCTCGTCTGCCCGGTGACACGCTGATGATCCTGGGGACGGCAATCTACGCGGCCGACATCGTGCGCAAACGGTTCGTCCTCCGAAAGACCGCGGCGGATCCGGACATCGACGACGTCGCCGTCGCGAAAGGCGTCCTCGACGACGACTAACCGGGCCTTACCGCCGCTCTTTCGCGTGCTACTTCCGGGTGGATTTCGACGCGCTCCCGTCGGTACGATCTCTCTGCTGACAGGATAAGCAAGGGTTAAACGGGTCGAAAGCATACGGGTGCTAACCCTTCGATGACCACCGACGATCTCGGGGCCGTTCCCGAGTCGCCCGACGCACTGCTTGCCGACCCCCGCATTCGCACCGATCACTTCCGGCTCCTCGAAGATCCGGACGGAGCCGTCCTCCTGATCGGCGTCGTCCACGACCACCCTGCCAGCGTCTACCGTGTCGACAGCGCGATCCGGGCGCTCGATCCCGACACGGTCGCGGTCGAACTCCCGCCACTGGCACTGCCGCTGTTCGAAGCGGGCGGCGAGGGAGAGATGAGCGCCGCACTCGCCGCGACCGACGCCGACAGCGCGGCGATCGACGCTCACGGCCCCCGGTTCCTGGCGGCGCTGGTCGACGAGATCCGCGACCGCTCGCCCGACGGTGAGACGCTCGCTCGAATCGCCTCCAACGCGCTCGCGGTCGGCCGGCAGGCACTGTCCTGTCGTCTCGCGAGCGTCTTCGGTCGCGATCGGTTCCCGACGCCACTGGCCGACGGGGGGATCGACCTCGACGTCGAGCGGCCGGGCGATCCCGCGACCGTCGCCGAACACGAACGCCGACACCTCTCGCGGAGCTTCTCGGTCCTGCGAGCCTTCGAGCGCCCGGCGGCCGACGAGATCGTCGACGCCGCTCGCGAGCGCACGATGGCGCGGGCGTTGGCCGGAACCGACGGGACCGCAGTCGCCGTCGTCGGCTTCGAACACCTCGACGGGATCGTCGCGGAACTGCGGGATCGCGGAGCCACGTCGCTGTCCGTCGACGCAGCGAGTCTGTGCGAGTACGCGGAAAAATAGCCGTCCCGGACGCGACCGGGAGGGCAGTAGCAGCGTCACCGGCTACTGCGGTGGGGGTTCACTGGGATCCGAGTGTAATCAGGGATTGCGCTTGATATGCACCTCGTCGTCCGATATCTGGGACACCTCCGAGTGATTGAGCTCGTACACGTCTTCGCTGTCCGATGTCCAGCCCAGTTTGCTCCGGATGCTCTGGTTCAGTGAGGACTCGGGCTTGACGTGCGCGTTGCTTCCTTTGATGTCTTCGATCGTACCGACCATATTGCCGTCGGCTGTCAGTACGTCCTTGCCTCTGTCTTCGGCCATGAAGTCTCGTGGCATGGTAAACCGCCGTCCCGGGGTCGCCGGGCGGCAACCGTTGAGTGACACCAGCCCGCATTAAGTATAAATTCGTTATTTTCCCAGCTCTCCTCTCGATATCTGTCCCTTTTCGCCGCTCCGCTGACCGTCTCATACCGCCGATCCTACCGATCGTAGGATCGGCTTTTCGCCGTCCGTCTCCCGAACCGGTGCGTCCCCGTTCCCAGCCGGTGGGAACGCGGTCCCCCGGTTTTGTGGGTCGGGTCGTAACTGTTCAGTATGCCAGACGACCCCCTGTCAGTCACCGTCGACGAACCGCGGGACGCTGTCTCTCGGGAGTGGGAACTGTTCGTCCGCGAGCACGAGTCGGACCCGCTCACGCACGCGGGCAGCGTCAGCGCGCCGTCGGCCGACATCGCCCGCGAACAGGCTCGGCAGCTGTTCGACTGGAGCGCCGAGGCGCTGTGGCTCTGTCCCGCCGAGGCGGTCGAGCGGTGCCAGACCGAGCGTGCCTCGGCCGTCGCCGCCACGGAGGTCGACGAGGCGTGATCTCCGTCAGCAAACTCCTCTGTGACCTCGACGCAGAGGGCGACGGGCTGCGCTACGACGCGGCCGAGGACTCTCGGAAAGAACAGATCCGCGACCGCAAGCAGCGCCGGCCGGTCGTCGTCTGGAACGTCACCAAGCAGTGCAATCTCTACTGTGACCACTGTTACGCCGCCGCCGACACCGAGGTCGCCGACGGCGAGCTGTCGACGGCCGAAGGGAAGGCGATGCTCGACGGGCTGGCCGACTACGGCGTCCCCGTCGTCCTCTTTTCTGGCGGCGAACCGCTCGTTCGGGACGACCTCGAAGAGCTGATTGCCTACGCCGACGAACGCGGCGTTCGTCCGGTGCTCTCGACCAACGGCACGCTCATCACCGAGGACCGGGCCCGCTCGCTCCGGGACGCCGGTCTGAAGTACGCCGGTGTCTCCGTCGACGGTCTCCCCGAGCGCAACGACGCCTTCCGGGGGAAAGAGGGCGCGTTCGACGCCGCCGTCCGGGGGATCCGCAACTCCCTGGACGCGGGCCTCAAGACCGGCCTGCGGTACACGATCACAGAACGCAACGCGCCGGACCTCACGGGCGTCGTCGACTTGCTCAGCGACAAGGGGCTCGATCGCTTTTGCTTCTATCACCTCGACTACGGCGGACGGGGGACGGAGATCCTCGACGCCGACCTGACGCCCGAACAGCGCCGCGACGCCGTCGAGACGGTCTGTGACGTGACCCGGGACTACCACGAGCGCGGCGAGGAGATCGAGACGCTGCTGGTCGGCAACTACGCCGACGCCGCTTACATCGTCGAGTACGCGCGCGAACACTACGGCGAGGCCAAGGCCCGCACCGTCTACGAGTACCTCCGGACCAACGGCGGCGATCCCACGGGCGAACGGGTCGCCGACGTGGACTACCAGGGTAACGTCCATCTCACGCAGTTCTGGCAGAACTACTCGCTTGGCAACGTCCGGGACCGCTCCTTCGGCGCGATCTGGGAGGACGAGTCGAACCCCCTGCTCTCGGCGCTCCGGGACCGCGAGTCTCGCCTGACCGGGAAGTGCGCCGACTGTGCGTACAAGGAGGTCTGTCGCGGGGGCTCCCGCCTGCGCGCGCTGACCGTCGAGAACGACCTCTTCGCCCCCGATCCGCAGTGTTACCTCACCGACGAGGAGATCCAGACGCCACCGCCCGCGATGCCCGATACGGGCGCGGGGACGGCGGACTGACTTCGCCCTCGCTATTTTACCGCCCGGAGCGTCGTCGGGGCGTCCCCGGTCGTCACTTCTACGTCGTCGAAACCGGCGCTGCGGAACACGTCTGCGAGCTTGTCCGGGTCGTGAAACCGACCGTTGAACACTGTCCCTATCTTCGCTTCCGATGCACGGTTCTTGTCTCGCAGGGTGAACAGGTACGTCGTCGTATAGTGTCCTTCCGGGGAGGTGAGTGCAGTCGTCGCGTGACGCTTGACCGTGTATCGCTCTGATTCGACAGCCTCGACTGTTCTGTTCCCGTTCGCTACGTCCTCAGTAAACGGTTGAAAGAACGTTCCGAACGCACCTCCCTCTCGGAGACTGTCGTAGGTGTTCACGGCG
The DNA here is from genome assembly GCF_000023965.1 of Halomicrobium mukohataei DSM 12286. Classification (NCBI taxonomy): domain Archaea; kingdom Methanobacteriati; phylum Methanobacteriota; class Halobacteria; order Halobacteriales; family Haloarculaceae; genus Halomicrobium; species Halomicrobium mukohataei. The sequence continues at coordinate 1,891,768 of NC_013202.1, forward strand.
AGTGCTTGGAGATCTTCGTCTCTAGTGAGGTGGAGTAGTCCACCCATCAGGACCGCCGTATCGAACGTTCGTCCGTGATCTGTGGCACACCAGTCGGTGAAATCCGCCCTCTTCAGGTCCGCGGTGGTCACTTTCTCTCTTGCCACCGCGAGCATCGATTCGTCGCTGTCGACGCCCAGCACTTCGTCGTACTCGTCCTCGATCCGTGCGAGCAGAGGGCCGGTGCCACACCCGAGTTCGAGCACCCGATTCGCATTGTCCGGCTCGAAATGTTCGAGCAGAGATACCTGCTTCGTCCTGTCCAGCACCCGGGAGTGGAAAAAGTCGTACAGCTTCGGATACTCGTAGAACGATCGCTCTCGATGTGGCTGCTCGTTCACGTCCTCGATCACTGCTGCGAGACACATAGGGGGCCAGACGCTGTCGAGGTGCAGAACTGTTTCGGGGGCGTGTCAGGCCATCCCACGCACTGCACGGTCACACCCTCGACAGATCCTCACGAGTCCGCTCTCGCCACGTATCGAGGCCCTTTTGCCCACCGGTCGTATATCGTCGCCCGTGCTAACGGTCGAGCTCCACGCGCACTCGTCGCTGTCCTACGACGGCCGCGATCCGGTCGAGCTCCTGCTCGAACAGGCCGAGGCAGTCGGTCTGGACGCGCTGGCCGTCACCGACCACGACGAGATCGACGCGAGCCTCGAAGCCGCCCGGCTCGCGCCCGAGTATGGATTGATCGGCATTCCGGGGGCGGAGATCTCCAGCCAGGCCGGCCACGTCCTGGGGCTGGGCATCGAGGAGCTCGTCCCGGCCGGGCTCTCCTTTTCCGAGACGCTCGACCGCATCCACGAGCAGGGCGGCGTCGCCGTCGTCCCCCATCCCTTCCAGGAGTCTCGCAGCGGCGTCCTGGACAAGATCTCGAAAGACGAGCTGACGGCGGCCGACGCCATCGAGGTGTACAACTCTCGGCTGCTGACCGGGCGCTCGAACCGGCAGGCCCACCAGTTCGCCAGTCGCCGCGGGCTGCCGATGACCGCCGGCAGCGACGCCCACATCAGCGAGATGGTCGGGCAGGCGGTGACACACGTCGACACCGACGAGCGAAGCGTCGAGGCGATTCTCGACGCCATCCGGGCGGGACGGACGACGGTCGAGGGCAAGCGCACGCCCTGGCACATCAGCTTCCGCCAGGCCGCTGGCGGGGCCAAGCGCCGGGTGAAGAACCGCTTCTCGCAGTTGATCGAATGATCCGGGGTGCCGACGCGTCGCTCGTCCGACGAGCGATCCGGGATCGAGACTCACTGCCGGGGACACGGGGGTTCGCCGGACGACTGTCCGCCGAGGGCCGACCCACGCTCGTCAGGGACGTGCTCGGCCGAGTCCCGCTGTTCGCCGAGCGCGGGGCCGCCGATCCGACCGCCGACGGCGCGTGGGCGTTCGACCCGACGACGCTCGGCGACCCGGTGTCGGTGCCCGCGGGCCACTGTCGGACGGCCGACGAGGACGACGCTCGCTGGACGCTCCCCGAGGGCGACCGGAGCGACGACGACACCGCGGTCGCTGCCGTCCGGCGGGCGATCCGGACCGCGACCGACGCCGTCGATACGGCGTCGACCGCCGTCGCCTTCTCTGGCGGCGTCGACTCCGCGCTCCTGGCCGCACGACTCGACGCGCCGCTGTACGTCGCCGGCTTCGAAGGGAGCCACGACATCGCGGCCGCCCGCTCGGCCGCGGCGGCCCTCGATCGCGAGCTGACCGTCGTCGAGTTCACGCACGACGATCTGGTGAGCGCAGTCCCGCGGATCGCCCGCGCGACGGGACGGACGAACGCCATGGACGTACAGATCGCGCTCCCACTCTTTCTGACCGCCGAGCGGGTCGCAGCCGACGGCTACGACCGCCTCGTCGTCGGGCAGGGTGCCGACGAGCTGTTCGGTGGCTACGCGAAGGTGGCAAACGCCCCCGACGATCACCGCATCGAGGCGGACACGGTCCGTGGCGCACAGCGGGAAGTGATCGCCACGCTGCCCGAGCAACTGGAGCGGGACGTGCTCGCACTGCGAGGGGCGGGCGTCGAACCGGTCGCACCGCTGCTTTCCGACGGCGTCGTCGAGACGGCGCTGGGACTGGTCGGCGAGCAGCTGGTCCGGGGCGAGGACGAACGCAAGTGGGCGCTGCGACGAGCCGCCAGCGAGTGGCTCCCCGAAGAGATCGCGCGGCGAGACAAGAAGGCGGTCCAGTACGGCACGTACGCCGCCCGCGAACTCGACCGACTCGCACGTCGAGACGGCTTCAAGCGCCGGATGGACGATCACGTCACCAAGTACGTCGAGTCGCTACTGTAACGCGACGCCCAGCAGCGTCGCGGTGTTCGCGACGACCGTCGCGACCGTGACCACGGCGAAGAGCGCGAGGAAGATCGCCGCGTCGCGATCCGAGAGCAGCGCCCAGCCACCGACGAGCCACACCATCGCCGCGAACTTTACGAGCCACAGGCCCGGCAGTCCGAGCGCGTCGATCGCGGCCGCGACGACGGCGTTGCCCTCTCGTAGTCCTCGCTCTAAACCGACCATCGTCGTGAGGACATCGAGGACGGTTGCGACGAGAATCGCACTCCAGAGGACGGAGTGGGTCCGGGTCATCTCACGCTCGCGGCGGACGGGCAGCAGTGACTCCTCGCTCACGCTCTCGCAAACGGGCTCGGCGGTCAAAAGTCACCCAGCAACTCAGTTTGGCGTGGTTTAGAGCCAGCCACTGCCGTCGTCATCGTTGCCAGTGTATTTGTCGCGCTCGGGTTCGTCCCCCTGACTCCACAGATCTCCGTCCGCTTCGTCTGCACCGGTTTCCTCGTCGTCGTCCGCTGTCTCTGCTTCGTCGAGTTCGTCTAGCCAGTCGGCGTCCTCGTCCTCGATTTCGGCGTAGGTACGGACCAGCCCACACTCCGGACAGAGCCGGGCTTCGAGCCGGTGTGACCCTCGCAAACCGAGCGATCCCAAGAACCCCTCGTGCTGGTCTTCGGTCCGAGCGCGGACGTTGTTTCCCCCAGCAGACAACTGAGCCGGTTCCATGGCCACGCCACAGTCCGGGCACTGTCGTTCCATGGGCCGGTTTCGTGCAGCGAAGGTTTATTGGTTTAGTTCGCTCTCGACGGCCGCAATCGCACGCTGCCCGATCTCGGCCACGTCCGACGGCAGATCGCCGCGGGTTCGCAGTTCGGCCGCAGTGAGCCACTCCCAGTCCTCGGCCGGCTGTTCGCCTGGTCCGGGCTGGATATCGCGGTGGGGGGCCTCACCGTAGAAGATGAAGTCGACGTGCTGGTGGCCGACGCCCTCGTCGCTGACGTTGATGTCTTCGAGCAGGAAGTGCTGTGGCTGGGGGATCGACCGGGCCGTCTCGCTCTTCAGGTCGCCCTCGGGGGCGAGCAGGTCCACGTCGAAGCCCAGTTCTTCGTGGATCTCTCGGAGGGCAGCCTCGTGGGGGAGTTCGTCGCGGTCGATGTGACCACCGGGCGGGAGCCACATCTCGAGCTTGTCGTGTTCGTGCAGCGCGATGGCACCGCTCTCGACGACGTAGACGGTCGCGACGAAATGCCGGGTCGTTTCCATACCGTCAGTCGAGACGTGATGGCACCAAGAGATTACGATTCAGAGCTGTTGGACTTCCTCTTCGGCTTCCAGCAGCTCGTGGTAGCGGTTGCGGATCGTGACCTCGGAGATGTTCGCGACTTCGCTGACCTCGCTCTGGGTGACCTTCTCGTTGGTCAGCAGCGACGCGGCGTACACGCCGGCCGCCGCGAGGCCGACCGGGGACTTGCCGGAGTGAACGCCCTGCTGTTTGGCGTTCTGGAGCAGCTGGCGAGCCCGGCGTTCGACTTCGTCCGAGAGGTCGAGATCGGAGGCAAAGCGAGGGACGTAGCTCTCGGGATCTGCCGGCTGGATCTCCAGGCCGAGCTCGCGGACGACGTAGCGATAGGTCCGGGCGATCTCGTCTTTCTCGACGCGAGAGACGGCGCTGATCTCGTCGAGCGAGCGCGGCGTGCCGGCCTGACGAGCGGCGGCGTACAGCGACGAGGTGGCGACGCCCTCGATGGAGCGGCCGGGCAGCAGGTCCTCGTCGAGCGCGCGGCGATAGATGACGCTGGCGGTTTCGCGGACGTTCTCGGGCAGGCCCAGCGCCGAGGCCATGCGGTCGATCTCGCCAAGCGCCTGCTTGAGGTTGCGCTCCTTGGAGTCGCGTGTCCGGAATCGCTCGTTCCAGGTACGCAGGCGCTGCATCTTCTCGCGCTGGCGCGAGGACAGGGAGTTGCCGTAGGCGTCCTTGTCCTGCCAGCCGATGTTGGTCGACAGTCCCTTGTCGTGCATCATGTTGGTCGTCGGTGCGCCGACGCGGGACTTCTCGTCTTTCTCGCTGGCGTCGAACGCGCGCCACTCGGGACCGGGGTCGATCTCGTCTTCCTCGACGACCAGTCCGCAGTCTTCACAGACGGTCTCGCCGCGTTCGCTGTCGGCGACCAGATCGCCCCCACACTCTGGACAGACGTGCTCTGATTCGTCCTCGGTCTCCTCTGTGTGCTCGGTCTCGTCCGTAAATCGTCGGATGGTGGTATCGGTCATTGGTTGGAGTGACAGCCGGGTCAGGGACCCGAGAAACCTTCTAGCGATTACACTGTTGTTGTCGCGTCGACTTAAAAGTTTTGGCTATCGGCGAATTCAGATTTCCTGAATCACAAAACAAGCTTTGCTAGTGTGATGTCGCACCCCTACCGAGCGGCGGTCGAACTCCGTTCCGAGCCGCCGTTCCCAGGGTATCGAAACCCTTACCGCCGGGCCACCGCTCCGGGGATGTATGAGTGAATCCGTCGTCGATCCAGACGAGGTCCGTCACGTCGCGGATCTCGCCCGTGTCGACCTCGACGACGACGAGGTCGAACGGTTCACCGAACAGTTCGCGGACATCCTCTCTTACTTCGAGACGCTGGACGAGGTCCCCGAAGTCGAGCGGGAGGCCGAACTGACCAACGTCATGCGTCCGGACGAGACCCACGAGGGGCTCAGCCAGGACGAGGCGCTCGAAAACGCGCCGGACAGCGAGGCCGGCCACTTCAAGGGCCCGAAGGTGTCGTAAGATGGCGACGGAGTACAACGCCTACATCAGCGACGAGACAATCGAGGGCGCGGACGAGGGACCACTCGCCGGGCAGACGGTCGCGGTCAAAGACAATATCTCGACGAAAGGCGTCCAGACCACCTGTGGCTCGTCGATGCTTGCGGGGTACGTCCCGCCCTACGACGCGACGGTCGTCGAACGGCTCACGGCGGCCGGCGCGACCGTCCCCGGCAAGACCAACATGGACGAGTTCGGAATGGGGACGACGACCGAGACCTCGGCCTACGGGCCGGTCGAGAACCCCGCCGCTCCGGGCCACGTCCCCGGGGGCTCTTCGGGTGGCTCTGCCGCCGTCGTCGCTGCGGGCGACGCCGACATGGCCCTGGGGACCGACACCGGCGGTTCGATCCGCTGTCCCGCCGCGTTCTGTGGCGTCGTCGGCATCAAGCCCACGTACGGGCTGGTCTCCCGGTACGGGCTCGTCGCCTACGCCAACAGCCTCGAACAGATCGGCCCGATCGCGCCGACCGTCGAGGAGGCCGCGGAGCTGCTCGAAGTGATCGCCGGTCCCGACGAGCACGACGCGACGACGCGAGATCACGAGGGCGCGACTGAGGGCCTCGCCGACGCCGCCGACGGCGACGTCGACGGGCTCTCGATCGGCGTGCCGACGGAACTCGTCGACGGAGCGGACGAGGCGGTCGTCGAGACGTTCTGGGACGCGATCGACGAACTTGAAGCACAGGGTGCGAGCTACCACGAGGTCGACCTCCCGAGCGTCGAACACGCGGTCGAGGCCTACTACGTGATCGCGATGTCCGAGGCGTCGTCGAACCTCGCACGCTTCGACGGCGTCCGCTACGGCCAGAGCGGCGGCTACGAGGGCAACTGGAACGAGAGCTTCGCCAACGCACGCGAGGACGGCTTCGGCGAGGAAGTCAAGCGACGGGTCCTGCTCGGGACGTACGCGCTCTCGGCGGGCTATCACGACAAGTACTACAAGAAGGCCCAGGACGCCCGCGCGTGGGTCAAACAGGACTTCGATTCGGCACTCGACGAGGCCGACGTGCTGGCCTCGCCGACGATGCCGATCCCGCCGATGGAGATGGGCGAGAGCCTCGACGATCCACTGACGATGTACCTGGCCGACGCCAACACGACGCCGGTCAACCTGGCGAATCTCCCGGCGATCTCCGTGCCTGCCGGCGAGACCGACGACGGACTCCCGGTCGGCCTGCAACTGGTGGGTCCCGCCTTCGGCGAGAAACAGCTGATCCGGGCCGGCAGCGCGCTGGCCTGAGTGGACGGCGAGCGGAGCGAGCCGTTTTTCGCCCACGTTTTTCGAGGAGAGGTTCGCGAGTACCGCGAGCGAACCCGACGACGAAAAAGGTGGTCGCGTGAGAAACAGCTGATCCGGGCCGGCAGCGCGCTGGCCTGAGTGGACGGCAGCACGCTGGCCTGAGTGGACGGCGACCGCTCCGAGACGCGCATTCACAGCGGCGCTCCCCCGTCTGCCACGCTCACCGATACTTTTTCACTGTGCTGGGACGAATCCGTAAATGATGCCCTCCCCCAACTCCCTCGGTACGCGGTTCCGGCTGGCCGCGCTGGTCGCGCTGCTGGTCGCCTTCGACGCGGTCTTCGTCGTCGCCGTCTACTGGCTGGGTCATCTGGCCGCCGGCCTGTTCTCGTGGGCCATCACCTACGAGTCCGCCGGGCTGGTGGTCGACGCGTTGCAGTTCCGGACGCTCCCGTCGCCGCTGGTCGTCGCCGTCGGGACCGCGGCGACGCTGGCGGGACAGTCGGTGTTTGGCTACCGGATGAGCGCCAACACCGTCCCTGGCCAGCGACAGACGTTCCGGGACCTCTTCGCGCCGGTCGCCGATCCGGTCGAACCCGGACAGCCTTTCGGCGGCCTGCTGGCCGACCGCTCGCACGCGGTCTCTGCGGACGATGAGGACGAACGCGATCCACGCGTCGTGCCGACGTTCGACTACGGCGAGTACCGCGAGCGCGTCGCGGCCCGGCTCACCGGGCTGGCACAGCTCTCGGACACACCGATTCCGGACGTGCGGGTCGTCGACAGCGAGACGCCGAACAGCTACGTCGCCGGGCGGCCCGGCGAGCAGATCCTCGTCGTCACGACGGGGCTGCTTCGCACGCTGGACGACGAGGAACTCGACGCCGTCCTGGCTCACGAGCTCGCCCACATCAAGCACGGCGACGCGTTCGTGATGACGGCCGCTGGCTTCCTGCCGACGGTCACGGCCCGCGTCAACGGAGGGACGATCGAGTTCCTCCGCCGATCCGGACTCGGATACCTCCCCGGCGTCGAGCAACCCGAGGACAGTGACACCGTCGCGTTCGGCCAGTTCCACGTCGCGATGGTCGCGCTCTCGCCGATCGTCCTCGCGCTCTCCTCGGCGCTGTGGCTCGCGAGCACGGCCTGTTACCGATCGCTCTCGCGAGTGCGCGAGTTTCACGCCGACGCCGGGGCGGCCGCGATCAGAGGGTCGCCGGCCGCCCTCGTCGGCGCACTGGAGACGCTCGAGGACCTGCGTCCGTCCGAGGACCTGCGGACCGCCCAGACCGGCGTTCGCGAACTGTGCGTGTTGCCCGACGCGATCGACGACGAGGACGGGATCGATGGCGACGATGCCATCGCCCGGACGCGGCGTCGGTGGCGCTCGGTGGCCGCTCGCGCGCTCCCCTCCTCGCATCCGCCGATCGAATCACGGGTCGCCGCGCTCCGAGAGCAGGAGCGCACGGGCCGCCGATAGCGGGACCGTGCGGGGCTCGTCTGTACTGACCACTGCCATGTGGTTAGCAGCCGGGCGACCGAGCGGTCCGAAGGACCCGGACGGTCGCCCGGTCCGCTGAACCGAGCGGGCAAAAGGTGGTTTAGAAGAAAAAGAGGCGCTCGGCGGCGTCCTCGGTCAGCGGCGCACCGTACTCGGAGATCTCGACGGCCTCGGCGTGGTCGACGGCGGCACCGGCGTCCTCGCCGTAGCGGTCTTTCAGCTCGGCACGGAAGCGGTCGGCGACGTTGATCTCGGTGTTGGCGGCGAGGTGGTCGACTCCCTCCTCGGTGAGCCACTCGCGACGGGCGTCAGCGCCCTCGGGGACGTTCTCCAGCTCGCCGAAGGTGTAGGGGAGCCACTCGTACATCTGGGAGACGTGGCAGTCCATCGCGTCGATCTTCCGCTCTTCGACGTCGCTCACGTCGAGGACCACGTCGGGCTCGAAGGGTTCGGGCTTCTGGAAGTGGTCGGCGACGTAGCCGATGACGGGGTTCGACTCCATGGGCTGGGTGCCGGGGACGATGTTGGGAACGATCAGCGAATACGCGGCGTCGCGCACCAGCTGTGCGGTGTAGCGGTGGTCGGGGTGGTAGTCGTTGGGCCGGGGTCCGAGCACCAGATCCGGGTCGACCCGGCGGATGTAGCGGATGAGCTTCTTGCGGTTGGCGAGCGTCGGTTCGAGCAAGCCGTCGGCGATGTCGAACACGTCGTAGTCGATGCCAAGCGTCTCCGCGACGGCCTCGGTCTCGCGCTTGCGTCGCGCAGCGAGCTTCTTGCGGTTCATCTCGTGGTGGCCGGCACTCCCGTCGGTGACGGAGAGGAAGGTCACGTCGTGGCCCGCCGCCGCGTACTTTGCCGCGATACCGCCGGCCTTGATCGAGCAGTCGTCCGGATGCGCACCGATCACGAGGAGGTGCTGTGTCTCGCTCATACCCGTGTCTCGTCGGGGGTGAACGAAACGCTTTGGATATTTCCCGCTGAGAGAACCTGTCAGATGACCTGTTCGTAGATGTCCGCCAGTCGTTCCACGGAGTGTTCGACGCTCGTCTCCCCGCGGCGGTCCAGACAGCGCTCTCGGAGTCGTTCGGACTCGTCGAGCGCCCGCTCGATCGCGTCGCCGAAGGCGTTAGTGTCGCCCTCGGGGTACTTGTAGCCGGTGACGCCGTCGTCGATCGTGCCACTCAGCGCACCGCTGTCGACCCCGACGACCGGCGTCCCACAGGCGTTTGCCTCCAGCGCGACCAGTCCCTGGGTCTCGACCGGGCTGGGGAACGCGAACACGTCGAGTGCGGCGTACAGCTCGGGAAGCTCCGCTCGGTCGAGGAACCCCAGGAAGTGGGCGTCGACGTCTGCCGCCTCGGCCGTCGCTTCGAGGTCCTCGCGAGCGGGTCCGTCGCCGCCGAAGACCAGCGTCACGTCCAGTCCCTCAGCGGCGGCGACGATGTCGTCGAGGCACTTCTCGTAGCCGTGGCGCCCGGTGTATCCCACCAGCGGGCCGTCCGGAAGACCGTGCCGCTCGCGAAACGCCGCCGTCTCCATCGGTGCGAAGAAGTCGGTGTCGACGCCGTTCGCGAGCACTTTCACCGGCGTCGAGACGCCGACGGTCTCCCGGAGGTGTCGAGCGGTCCGTTCGCTGGGCGTGATGACCACGTCGGCACCGTTCAGGAACCACCGCTCGTAGCGGGTCGCGCAGTTGCGAATCAGTCGTTCGATGGTGCCGTTGAGGGAGACGTACTCGGCGTACTCGCCGGTCGGCGTGTGGTAAGACGCCACCAGCGGCGCGTCGTTGCTCCGGGCGAACCGCTTTGCGGCCAGCCCGAGACTGAACGGGGTGTGTGCGTGGACCACGTCGGCCGCCTCGACGGCCGTCGGGATCTGCGGTGCCGCGACGCGAAAGCCCTCGTAGAACGGGAACGGGAGGCTCGACACCGGGTGTTCGCCGGCCGTCGCCTGGTGTTCGCTCCGGGGATAGATCACGTCCATCTCGCTGTCGCGGCGCGTCCACTGCTCTCGCCAGGTCTTGACAGTGTAGGTGACGCCGTTGACCGTCGGGAGGTATGTGTCGGTGAACGCAGCCACGCGCGGCAGTGCCATCGGCGACGTTTGATCGACCACGCCTTAAACCGTTGCTATCTCTCGCCGACAGCCTCTGGCACGTCCCCGTCGAGGACCCGTTCGTAGATGTCCGTCAGCTGTTCGCCGACCCGGTCGAGTCCGTGTTCGCGAGCGGTCGCTTTCGCGTTCTCGCCCAGCCGTTCCCGGAGATCGGGATTCGCTTCCAGCCGTTCGAGCGCGTCGACGAACTCCCGCTCGGACGAGCAGATCAGGCAGTCGTGGCCGTCCTCGTAGTACTCCGAGAAGGCGGGGATGTCCGAAATCACACAGGCTTTCCCGCAGGCCATCGCTTCGAGCACGACGATGCCCTGGTTCTCGACCTTCGCGGGGAACATGAACACGTCGCCGGCCCCGTAGGCCCCGCGGATGTCGTCGACCCACCCCGAGAACGTGACGTTGTCCGGCGGATCACCGGTCCACTTGCGCACCGTCGCGGACGCGCTCGGTCCGGTCTCGTAGGTGCCAAACCAGGTGAAGTCGTAGTCGGTCCGCCGGGCGACCCTACAGAAGGTAGAGAGCCCCTTGCGCTCGAAGACGTTGCCGACGGCGAAGATCCCCATCCCCTCGATGCCGTAGCGCTCGCGGTACTCCTCGCGGAACTCCTCGTACCCCGTCAGCCGGTCGAGGTCGATCCCGTTCGTGATCGGCCGGATCGGCGCGTCGATCGGATACGACTGCAACACCCCTCTCGTGTACTCGCTGGGACACAGCACGAGGTCGGCCTGCGAGTAGAACCACTTGAGGTACCTCCCCAGGGCCGGGGCGACGACGTTGGCCCCGCGGAAACTGTCTCGGAAGTCCTCGCGAGTGACGTGTGCGTGGCAGATTACCGGCGTGTCGGTCCGCTGGGCGTGCTTGATGGTCGCGGCCGTTCCCGGGCCGATCATGTTGCAGTGGACGAGGTCCACGTCGGTGAACGCGCGCCCGCCGGTGAGCTTCGACCGGACGGCGTCGACCGGATGACCGCCCTCCCACGGCGAGGTGACGACCTCGACGTCTCTGTCGGCGAGCGCCGCTCGCTGGTGTTCGACCGACGTACCGATTCCGCTGCGGTCCAGCCAGCCCGCGACCTCCAGGTAGTTCAGCGTGCGCACAGGGATCTGTCCTCCAGTATCCGACAAAAGTCTGTCGGTCCGATGCGAAACGTATTCCCGTCGTGTCGGCGGAGTTGCCGCCGATGGCCGACGAGATCGAGATCGCTCGCGAGCGGATCCGACGACTCCACGACCTCGCTCGCGAGGCGGCCGGCGACGGCAACGACGAGCGTGCTCGGGAGTACGTCCGCCGCGCTCGCCGCGTCGCCGAGCGCAACCGTCTCGGACTCCCGCGGCGGTTCAAGCGTTTCACCTGTGACGCCTGCGACGCCTACCTCCGTCCGAGCGTCAACGCGCGGGTCCGCCTTCGTGACGGCCACGTCGTCGTCACCTGCGACTGTGGGACTCAGGCGCGCTATCCCTACGAGTGACGGCCGACTGCCTGCGTTCCCGTTCCGCCTGTTGACCAAGTGTTTAAGTCCGCAACAGTAAAATCGGGACAGTATGAGTGACAAGGACCGCCGACAGCGGATTCACGAACTCGACGCCACGCTCCGTGTCGGCAAGCAGGGTATCGATCCGGTCGCCGACGAACTCTCGAACCAGCTCGACGACCGCGACCTCGTGAAAGTGAAGTTCCTCCGGTCTGCGCTGGGCGGGACGACGACCGAGGACGAGGCCGACGAGCTCGCCGACCTCGCCGGTGGGACCGTCGTCCAGACGAGAGGTCACACCGCCGTGTTCGAACGATGACGCAGGGGACGCCGGTCGTCGACGATGACCCGACGCCACTGGCCCAGATTCTCGCCGACTTCGGGGTTCCCTACGCCGACTCGATCGGTCAGGCACTGACGTTCGTCGCCGTCTTCCTGGCGATCTACCTGTTCGGCCGCGCCGTGATCCTCCCGGTGGTCAACCGCGCGCTCAAAGCTCGGGACCTCGACGCGCACGCCCGTAAGCCGCTGAAGAAGATCGTCAGTATCGCCGTCGTCTTCGTCGGGATCTCGGTGGCGTTCGGGGCCGCACAGTTCGGCAGCTTCCTCCAGTCACTGGCGACGATCGCCGCCGCCGCGACGCTGGCGATCGGCTTCGCGATGCAGGACGTGCTCTCGAACTTCGTCGCCGGCATCTTCATCTTCACCGACAAACCGTTCCGCATCGGCGACTGGATCGAGTGGGACGACCACGCCGGTGTCGTCGAAGACATCTCGTTGCGTGTCACCCGCGTCCGGACCTTCGACAACGAGCTGCTGACGGTGCCCAACTCTCAGCTGACCGACGGCGTCATCAAGAACCCCGTCGCCAAGGAGCAACTCCGCCTGAAGTTCGTCTTCGGCATCGGCTACGACGACGACATCGACAGCGCAACTGAGATCATCCTCGACGAAGCCGACGAGCACGAGGGGATCCTCGCGGACCCCGAACCGTCGGTGCGCCTGATCGAACTGGGCGACTCCTCCGTGGGACTCCAGTCTCGCATCTGGATCGCGAACCCCTCGCGGGCCGACTTCGTCAAGATCCGTGGCGAGTACGTCAAAGCCGTCAAACAACGCTTCGACGAGGCGGGTATCGACATCCCCTACCCGAACCGCACTATCGGCGGTGGTCTCGAACTGGCCAACGTCGACGGCCTCGTGGAACCGACCGACGACGACTGACCACCGTTTCCATCCGTTCGTCTTCGCGGCCACTCGTCGTCGCAGTGACGAACGTTTTACCGTCAGCTTCCCGACGAACACACAGTGACAGCATTCGATCCAGAGAAGTTCGAACGGAAGTACGAGCACTACTTCGAGGAGCTCGAAACAGCGTACTCGAACGCGTACCAGCAACTCCACGGGCAGGTCGACTCTGCGGTCCTCCGAACGATCGACCGACAGGTGCTCAGTGAGAGCGAACCGGTATACGACGGTGACGGAACGTTCCGCGTCACTCTGCCCGACGACGCGAAAGAGACGGCACGACCACTACCCGGCGACGAAGATACCTTCGATGCCGTCCTCGAGGAGTTCACCGACCGCATCGAGGACGAACTGCGCCGGCTATTCGAGTTCGACGAGTAAGGCTACCGACGACTCTTTTGTGCAAGTGGTGCGCGCGGCGTGTCCGCTGTGGACAGGATAACAGCGTATGAATGAGATGGACAGCGAGATTGCCCGGCGTTCGGGCGCAGGTAGTCCCGTTTGCCTCCTCCACCCCGCGATCCGACGAGCGACAGGTGTACGAGGGTCCGCTGCTCACTTCCGTGCCTGGCGGAGTGCCCTCGTCTAACCACAGGCGAACGCCCCTGCAGGCGCAGCCGTGTGGACCGCTGTCCCCGTTGGACGAGGCTTCGACGTTAGCTCACGGGGCCTGCGTCCGGCAGACCGGACGCCCCCGAGTTTGGTCCCCGCTCAAGACCGTAGTGCGGGCGAGGAGGGGGGCCTAACCCCTCGACCTAGTCCACTCTGAAATCCGCCGCCACAACTTAAGGACCTTTCGGAAAGACGGGACAGCGTGGTGGTCGTCGCCACGCGGCCGGCTAGATGAGCCGCTGGGCGCGTGCGTACCACGCTGCGGCGGCGGGCACACAGAGCGCGGTGACCACGAGCGCCCCGCGGTGATACCCCAGCACGTCTGCCGTCGTGAGCTGTGTCACCATGCTCTGGGGGACCGTAATGGCCCAGACCGCGGCCAGGACCGTCATGAACAGGCCCAGGACCAGCGTCGCCCCGGCGACCAGATCGGGTGGCGACCGGCCCTGTCGCCCCGCGGCGAAGACGATGATCGCCACGCTCGCAAAGAGGCCGACGACGAGCGGACTGATCGCCCCGGCGGCGAAGTACGCGCCCACGGCGCTGCTCTGCTCGACGACCGCGTACGGTGCCGCGAGGACCGCGAGGACGGCCAGCGATGCGACGATGCCGACGGTCGGTGCGAGCCGCAACTGCTCCATACTCGGAGGTGGATCTCCGCCGGTCTTATACTGTCGGTTCGTGGCGGGCGTGGCTTCTTTCCACACGTGGTGTTCGGGAGCCGAAAGGGCCACAAGGGTGACTCACGATAGCTCGGCCATGGGACTCGGAAGCACGGCCAAGAAGGTCCAGAAGCTCGCGGATCTGGCCGAGAAGATGTACAAGCGGATCAACCACATGGTCGAGCAGCTTCAGGACCTTCGGGGGACGGTCGACGAGACGGGGGCACGCGTCGAGGAGATCGAACGGGAGCTCGAACAGCACCGCACGCTGCTGGAGGCGATCGCCGAGGAGCACGACATCGACGTCGACAGCGCCGTCACCGACGCCGTCATTCAGGACGCCGAAGGGGCGGACCCGAGCGGCGACGCGGCATCGCCGGAGGACCCGGACACTGCCGGAACGCCGTCGGAGACCACCGAAGACGCCGACTGACCGAGCGCCCGGCTGGGCCGTCGTGTCACTGACTCATACGGTTTATTGTAGTTGCTTACCGGTGATCGTCGCCACGGAGTAGACGATCACCGGTAAATCGCTACAATAATCCGTATCACCGTAGCCGCTCGTGCTCGACTTTGAGACACCGATCCTGGACGACCCGTAGCCCCGCGTTCTCGGCTCGCTTCGCGGCGTCGTCGTCACGGATTCCCAACTGCGTCCACAGCACGCGCACGTCCTCGCGGTCGAGCGCCTCGTCGACGATACCGGCCACCTCCTCGCTCGGTCGGAACACGTCGACGATGTCGACCGTCGCCTCCACGTCGGACAGCGAATCGTACGCGCGTTCTCCGAGGATCTCGTCGGCGAAGGGATTGACTGGAACGATACGGTAGCCCTGTGATTGCAGATACGCCGGCACGTCGTGGGCCGCTTTCCCGCTCGTCGTCGAACAGCCGACGACGGCGATCGTGTCGTAGTCGAGGATCTCCCGGAGCGTGTCGTCAGAGTCGACGGGCATACGGACATCTACCGACGGCGTCGACAAAAGCGTGCTGTCGATCCTGTCCTGTGCGCCCCCTCCAGCGGTGGTCGTCCTACGGGTTCGCCGACTCGGCCTCGGTCGGGAGATCGACCGCGACGATGCCGCTCTCGTCGAGTTCGACCGTCCCGTCGAACAGCTGCTCGATCGTGTGTAGCGTCTGTTCGTCGTGAGCGGTGGACTCGATGACGTGGAGGCCGACCGCGTCGACGTCGTCGACACGGCTCGTGATCGCGTGCATGAACTCGAAGACCGTCTGTAGCGTCGCGTACATCAGCAGCGTCGACAGCGAATCGACCATCACGCGGTTGCGCTCCCGGCCGAGGTCGCCGTAGAAGTACTCGATGAAGTTCGAGAATCCCAGCCCGATCCCCGTCATGTCGACCGGCGACGTCGCGTACTTGACCGTCAGCGTGTCGGTCGTCGACCGCCCGACGTGCTCGGTGACACAGTCGACGATCCCGATCGCTCGCGCTTCGTCCTCGTCGTCGAACCCGAACTGCCTGGCGACCCGCCGGGCGCTGTCACGCGTCGTGATCACGATCGCCCCCTGGTCGGCGTCGAGCCCGTGGGCGAGAATCTGTCGAGCCAGGCGGCGCTTTCCCGTCAACGGCGGCCCCTTCACGAGGATGTTCGTCCCCGGTGCAACCATCCGTCCGTCAAGTTGTTCCCCCAGATCGTACATCGGTAGTCGTCCGTGTGCGACGCTAGCCAGGCGTGCACAGATACGGTAGCCCATGCTTCCCGTTCAACAGTTATTGCTTTTCGGGATTCGGCAGCAATCGTGGGACGCGAACACGTAACCCGGTGCCCGCGAACCGGGGAGTTTAAACCGGGACGCCCTCATAGCAATTAGCACAGGGCGCTTAGCTCAGCCTGGACAGAGTACGTGGCTTCGGACCACGTTGCCGGGGGTTCAAATCCCTCAGCGCTCGTGGCTTTTCGCGAACGAACGTGAGCGAAAGAGCGGAGCGTACCGGTGATTCGAGCAGATGAGACGATCACGGCGAGTCTCGGCGCGGTCCATCCCCCGGCGCTCGCTTCTCGGCGGCTCGCAAAGACGCGAGCGGCCGGTTCGGGAACGACTGTGGATTTGAACCCTGGGAGTCGCAGCGGTCGAGCAGAGTGAGGCCGACCGTCTCCATCCGGTTCAAATCCCACAGCGCTCGCTTCTCTGCGGCTCGCAAACACGCGAGCCGCTGGTTCGGGAACAACTGAGGATTTCAGAGCCATTTTCAAGCAGTACTGGACTTCGTTTACTCAGCGTTGACCAGCCCTCTCTAACTAAACGATCTCCGAAAATCATTTACTCAACGGAGCGCTATCGAGAGTAATGAAAGACGGGTACCTGATCGATACACCAGCGCCGGGGAAGTACCTGTCCGCCGATTCGACAGCATCACTTCCCGCATCGAAATTCTATCTCCCAGACGATCTTCCACCGTCGTTGGAACTCTCTGCCGAGGTCATCGAGGCACACGGGCGAGCGATGCATTCACTCGGTCGCCTCGACGGTTTCTGGAGTAAGGTCGACGACCCAGAGACTGCCTTTGGCCTGTTTGTGTACAAGGAGGCAGAACAGTCCTCGCAGGTCGAAGGGACGCAGGTGACCGTCTCAGATATGCTTCAGAGAGGGAGCGATTCGAAGGACGTACGAGAAGCTCGGAACTACGCTACGGCGCTCCGGGATGCAACTGAGACGCTGATCAATCAGGGTCGGAGTCGACAGCAGCTCTCGCTCGCTCTCCTGCAATCACTGCACGAGTCGCTGATGGAAACCGGACGAACGGACGACGAGGATCCACGACCGGGCGAGTTCCGGGATCGATACGTCTGGATCGAGGAAGAGCAACAGCGTGGCTACGGTACCGCTGTCCGATTCGCTCCCCCGAAACCGGAGATCGCTGTGTCGAAGATGGACAATTTCGAGGAGTACATGCAGCACGGAGGGTACCCGACGCTCGTCGATATCGGGCTGCTCCATTACCAGCTCGAAACGGTTCATCCGTTCGTCGACGGCAACGGTCGTGTCGGGCGGCTGTTGATCGTCCTGATGCTGATCGCTGACGACATTCTCGTCCACCCGCTGTTCTACCTCAGTTCCTATATTCGTCGTAATCGCGACGAGTACACGGATCGCTTGCTCGCAGTCAACGAGGAGGGAGAGTGGAATGCCTGGCTCGAATTCTTTTTGATCGGAATTCGAGAACAGGCAGACGAAGCCTTTACTCGCGCGAAATTACTGCTTCAGTTGCGGGAGGGATATCGTCAGGAATACAGTGACGCCGCTCCCTCGGTCCAGGCCCTGATCGAAGCTCTGTTCACCGAACCTATCTTCACCGTCTCTCGGGCAGCCGAACTGATCGATATGTCGTACCAGGCAGCGAACAAAGCAGTCGACCGACTCGAAGCAGACGGTGTCGTCGAGGAACTCACTGGTCAAGAACGATATCGTCAGTTTCAGGCGAACGAAGTACTCGGGGTTCTGAACAGAAGTCAGGCTGAGATTCCCGCTCCCGGTGAACTAATAGCTGAGTAAACTGTCGTTCGATCAGAACGCGTTCGGCCGGGATGGATCTACTCGATCGGTCGATTTCCCCATTACGTTCTCCCAGTGGGACTTCTTTCGCTGTCTGGCCGTCTTTGAGACCCGTATAGATCCTCGCAGCGTTGCTCTACTGAAGACCCGTTCAGCAGGCGAACGAGCGCCCTCAGCGCTCGTAGCTTTTCGCGAACGGACGTGGGCGAAAGAGCGGAGCGTACCGGTGATTCGAGCAGACGAGACGATCACGGCGAGTCTCGGCGCGGTCCATCCCCCGGCGCTCGTGACTTTGCGACGGGCGGAGCCGAGGGGGTCGGGCACCGCTCTGACACTGTCGGCTATCTCTTCGTGATACATCTCCTCTCGACCGGATCGAACGCAAGCGCTTTCAGTCGGTCTCGTGATGTCGCTCTCACGATCACTCAGATGGTGGATCGAACCGAACCACCGGAGCCGGCACGGCTCGTCGAGATCGTCGAAACGGAACCGGTCGAACGGGTGCGGGACGCACTGACGGCACTCGCCGCCGCACCCCCGTCCGTTCGGAAGGACGCGGTACGGGCGCTGGGCGACCTCGCGGACGACGCTCCCTCGCGCTTCGACGGTCTGGCTCCCGCAGTCGCCTCGTTTCTCACCGACGAGGAACGCGCGATACGGCTCACGACCGCGAAGCTGTTCGTTGCCGTCGCCGAGGCCGAACCCGACGCCGTCCTCGCGGCCGTCGACGATCTCGGCGCTCGCCTCGCCGACGAGGACGAGTTTTACTACGTCCGTGCTCGCTCGGCCGAAGCGCTGGGATACGTCGCTCTCGACCACCCCGACGCTGTCGCAGCGCCCGACGTGCTCGCCGATCTGCGCGTCGGCCTCGCGTTCGACGAGCCCGAGGTCACGGCAAAACTCGCCAAGGCGCTGGCGTTCGTCGCGCTCGGCGATCCCGACCGACTCCGACACCTCGTCGAACACCTCGGGGATCACCTCGACGCCGAGAGCGAACTCGTCAGGTACCACGTCTGTACGGCGCTGGTCGCGACCGGCTGCGAGCACCCGGAGCGCCTGGCCGACGTTCGGGGGGCGCTCGCTGCGCGCCTGGACGACCCGAATCCGTACGTCCGGGGTCGCGCGGCGGAAGCGTTCGGGACCGTCGGGGCCGACGTTTTCGAAGAGTATCCGACCGCCCGACTGCGGGCGCTGACTGCCGACGACGAGTCGTTCGTCACAGAGCGTGGAGCGTTCGCGCTCACGGCGGAGCGAGGCCGATCAGCGGAACGGCGCTCGGACGACGGCGATCTCGGAACGATCGCGTCGCTTCGCCGGACGACCGGTTCGGTGATCGAGGCGCTGACGACCGCCGACGCCGTCGACGACTGTCCCCACTGCGGGACTGCACTGCCCGAGTCGGGGCCGCCGATGTGTCCCCAGTGTGGCGCGCCGCGATAGTTTCGGCCTGCCTAAAATCCACAACGCATATATATTGTTTAGGCGAGCCAAATCCTATGGCGCGCAACTCGAACGACGCGAACGGAGCGACCGACCGCGAAGTCGTGATCGTCGGCGGTGGCCCCGCGGGCTGTTCGGCGGGCGTGTTTACCGCCCGATACGACCTGGATACGGTCGTGTTCGACCGTGGACGCTCGTCGCTCCGGCGGTGCGCTCACCTCGAAAACTACCTCGGCTTCCCCGCGGGCATGGACATCGAGACACTCTACGATCTGTTCCACGACCACGCCCGAGAGGCCGGCTGTGACCTCCGTTCGGACCTCGTCGAGTCCGTCGAGCGCCGTGACGACGACGGCTTCCTCGTGGAGCTTCAGTCCGGCGACCCGGTCACGACCGACCGAGTCGTCGCTGCGACGCGATACGGCGGGGAGTACCTCCTGTCGCTGGACGAGGCCGCGATGGTGACGACCCGCGAGCACGACGGCGAGGTACACGAGACCTTCGACGACACCTATCCCGCGGCGGACGGGACGACGCCGATCGACGGGCTGTACGTCGCCTCGCCCTCCGGAGCGTCCCGGCAGGCGATCGTCGCTGCCGGGCGGGGCGCGCGGACGGCCCTGAGCGTCGTCGAAGACGTTCGCCGCGGCCGCGGCGTTCCCGAGCCGGTCGTCGATCACTACGACTGGGTCCGTCGGCGCGCGGAGCTAGACGAGGAGTGGGACGATCGGGACCGGTGGCGCGAGTGGTTCGCCCAGCGGCTTCCGGACGAGCTCGATCCCGAATCGCCGGCACTGGCGTCCGTTCGCGAGTCCGAGATCGATCGGGTGTTCGAGAGCTACGTCGACGAAGACGAGATCGAGCGACGGCGCGAACGCGGCCAACAACGACTCCTCGATCACGTCGACGACGATCTGATCGTCGAACGGGCCCGTGTCATCGAGGACCGAACTGCGCCAGAGCGTGCCGACGACTGACGCCGACCGTCCGTCTGTGACGTACCCGCCACCCCGAACGAGCGACCATCTCACGACGGGAAGTCGTCCGACTGCCGTGTCGCTCGTGAGTGCCGGCGATCTCGTCGGCGTCGCCGGAGCGGAGACCGTAGCGGTTATATGCTTTTAGGTAAACCTAAAAATATAGTCGCGGACGCCGGTGACGGCGACAACCCACGGTGAGAGACAGATGATCGGGACGACACTCGCAGAGCTTCGAGAACGCGTCGAACGGCTCGCCACGGACGACGGTTCGTACCGCGTCGTCTGTGGTCGGACTGGCGAGCGACCGGTCCCCGTCGCGACACTGCGCTTCGACAGTCGCTCGACGGCACGCCTCGCGGTCCGTGCGACCGAACAGTACCGGAGCACGCTTCGCACGTACGATCCTCGGACGCCGCGATACGACCTGATCGTCTGCGAGGAGTCGGACCCGTTCGGCGACCGGGCGCTCTCTGCGGGCTCCCGTCCGGACACCGACGCCGCGGTGCCGTCGGTGGCTGACGCCTGCGATTCGAACGAGGGGACACAACGGCGCATCGAGTTCTGTCACCGGGTCGCCGCAGCCGTCTTCGAGGCGCTGTCCGACGGCCCGTACGACGACCTGGAGACCGCCATCGTGGATGCGTACTTCGAACTCGCAGAGACCGTCGACGACCCGGACGACCTCTGTCTGTGCTTGCTGGAGTGTCTCGCTACCGAGTTCGACGCGCGACTGCGCCCCGACCAGCAGGCAGCACTGTTGACCGACGCGGCGTCGCAGCTGACGCCCGTCGATCGGACCCGGCAGCCGGTCGCCACGGCACTGGCGGCGCTCCAGCGTCGCGGCCTCGTCGGGGAGTTCAGCTGTCGCTCGACCTCGATCGACCGGGAGAACCGACGACGGACCGTCCAGGCGACGCTCTCTGCGTACGCACTGTCGGTCCGGGACGGTCGACTGCCGGTGCTTCCGGTGGCAGTCGAACTGTCGCGCCACCAGCCCGAGTGGTCACTGTCGGGGTTCCGCGTCGTCGACGCGGACCGCGGCTGGCGTCTCGTCGTCGAACTCGGCGGCAGCGAGCCGATGTCGCTCTCGACCGTCCCGGTCCAGTCGCCGTAGCGCCCCGGACGGCCACCCACTCCGCATCGACTGCGATCGGGCCTCGTTCTCAGTCGATAGGAACGCCACTCTCGCTTGAAGGGGTCTCACACGGTAGTTTCACGTAGATCGATCGGCGTCCCCGTCGTGCCCACTGGACGCAGAAACGCAACAGCCAAACCCACACCAATGTTACCGAACGTCACCACCACGGTCATGGTCATCGTCCTCGTGATCAGTACGGTCATCTTCGGCGGGCTCATCGCGTATCTCGCGCACCGTGCCGCCCGCCGATTACACTCCCGACCGATGCAACTGTTCAGCGTCGGGTTCGCCATTCTGACGGCCGGCCTGGCTACCAGCGGGGTGCTCGCAGTGCTCTTTCGCCTCGACGCGAAGGAGGGACTGCTGATTCAGGGCGTGTTCGTCCTCGTCGGCCTCGGCGTCCTCCTTCGGTCGATCTACATGCGCAGCCCGAACGTCGGCGTCTGATGCCGTCGCCCGTCGCTGGCAACTACCGATCTCCGGCGACACGAACGAACGCCATCGGATGAGGGTATGGGCACCGGGTGGACGCTGACAGACCTTCCGACGCCCGCGAGATCGACGGCGAACCGTTCGACGACACCGGTGAGTGCGCACGGATCGCCATCAGCGGACGAGGCGCTGCCGTTCGTGAACAGCTTTGCGCTCGCGCCGCCGTACGATGTCCTCGAAGAACACGGATTCGAGTGTGTGACCTACAATCTGTTGCCGGATTTATGGGAAATGGAGGTAGAACATGGATAAACGTCTCTATATCCCGACATCTGCTGATTTTTCACTCTCTTTATATTCGTATATCGCACTTCACACCTACTTTCACCTCGGCCGACGGTTCATTCGCTTCGCTGTCATCGATCTGATTCGGAGACGAAGCCGTTCGGGACAACCACTTCCTCGAACGGCGCGAAACGTCCGCCCGATGACCGAAGACTACGACGACCTGCCGCTGGTGTACTCGTGCTCTGGGTGTTCGAGTGCGGCCCAGATGGCCAACGACCTCGCCGTACGACTCGACCGCGAGCGCGTGGCGGAGATGTCCTGTATCGCGGGCGTGGGTGCAGACGTCGACCCGCTCGTGGAGACGGCAACTGCCGGGCGACCGATGGTCGTGATCGACGGGTGCCCCCTGGAGTGTGCGCGCAACAGCCTCGAACGCCACGACGTGGCCCCGGACCGTCACGTCAACCTCGCCAAACGCGGCGTGGCGAAGGAGTATCACACGGACTACGACGACGATCAGGCCGAGCGCCTGTTCGAAGACCTCCGCGCGACGATCGAAGACCTCACCGCGACGGCCTGATCTCCCGGCCGGCAATGTGGTGTGTGTGTCGAGCCCGGCCGGAGATCCGCCTCGATCCCGGTGCGTTGAAGCCGTCGCAGTCCCGAGCCCCGATATGCAGAGTCCCGAAGAGTGGACGGCGGCGGACGTACGCGAGTTGCACGACGACCTCGTCTCGCTGTACGAACCGGTCGCACAGACCGAGGCACACGGGGCCGACGCCGACGCGGAGCCGGGCGAGGGCGT
Organism: Halomicrobium mukohataei DSM 12286; assembly: GCF_000023965.1. Lineage (NCBI taxonomy): Archaea > Methanobacteriati > Methanobacteriota > Halobacteria > Halobacteriales > Haloarculaceae > Halomicrobium > Halomicrobium mukohataei. The sequence continues at coordinate 1,914,376 of NC_013202.1, forward strand.
CCGACAGCTCGTGACGACGATCCTCTCCCAGAACGTCGCCGACGAGAACACGCGCCGGGCCTCGGAGTCGCTGTTCGAAACCTACGAGGACTTCGCGGCAATCGAGGCGGCCGACCACGACGAGCTGGCCGAGACGATCCGCGTCGCCGGCCTCCCGGACCAGAAGGCGGCCCGTATCCAGCGTGCGCTGACCGCGATCCGCGAGGAGACCGGCGGGGCCTACTCGCTGGCCTTCCTCGACGCGCTGCCGACAGCGGAGGCGAAGGCGTGGCTCACCGACATCAAGGGCGTGGGTCCCAAGACCGCGAGCGTCGTGCTGAACTTCCACTTCGGGAAGCCGACGATGGCCGTCGACACGCACGTCGAGCGCGTGTCCAAGCGATTCGGACTCGTCCCGGAAGACGCGAGCAACGAGCGCGCCCACGACGCCCTCGACGCGGTCGTGCCGGACGAACTCACGTATCCGCTGCACGTCCTGCTCATCCGCCACGGGCGCACGCACTGTTCGGCGCGGAACCCGGACTGTGACAACCCGGTCTGTGAGCGCTACTGCGACTGTGAGGGCTGTGGGAGCGACTGACGGCTGGGAGCTTCTGACCGACGGGAACAGTGGTCGCCGTTTATGATCCAGGGGCGAGTCTGTCCGAGTGGAAACACCATGTACGACACCGTTCTGGTCCCGACCGACGGCAGCGACCACGCCGAACGGGCGGGGGCCCACGCCGCGTTCCTCGCGCGGGCGTTCGACGCGTCGATCCACCTCCTCAACGTCGTCGACCTCCAGGCGGCGGCCGGCCCGATGAACGCCGGTGGCGTCGACGAGGCCTACGTCGAGCGCCTCGAATCGGAAGGCGAGGCGACGATCGGGGCGCTCGAACCGATCTTCGAGGATGTCCCGGTCGAGACGGCCGTCGTCCGGGGACGGCCCAGCGAAGCGATCCTCGACTACGCCGCGGAACACGACGCGGATCTGCTGGCGATGGGGACCCACGGCCGGACTGGTCTCGAACGGTACATCGCCGGGAGCGTCGTCGAACACGTCGTCCGTCACGCGACCGTCCCGGTCCTGACGACTCGTGCGGTCGAGACCAGCACCGTCGACGACGGCTACGACGAGATCGTGATCCCGACCGACGGGAGCGAGCCGTCGACGGCGGCGGTCGAGCACGGCCTCGCCATCGCCGAGCGGACCGACGCCCGAGTACACGCGATCAACGTCGTCAACGTCGCGACGCTGTCCTCGGGCCCGGACCAGACCGCGCCCACGGAGCTGCTAGCGGAGTTCACTGCCCGCGGCGAGCGTGCTACCGAGGAGATCGCGACGGCCGCGGCCGATCGCGGGCTCGACGCCACGACGACGGTCCGCGAGGGATTCCCGGCCCGAGACATCCTCGACTACGTCGAAGCGAACGACGCCGATCTGGTCGCGATGGGGACGGCGGGGCGAAGCGGCCTGAACCGCTTCCTCCTTGGCAGCACCACCGAGCGCGTCATCCGCCACTCCCCGGTACCGGTCTGTGCGGTCAACGCTCGGGACGCGGAGTGAGCACCGGCCGGCCCGCCCGGGACTCGATCACAGGGCGTAGGCGAGCCGTTCGCCCACGTCGAGGCCGTTGCGAAGCGCCGCGTGGAGGCGGGCCTCTCCGGCGACCCAGTCGCCGACCGGATAGAGTCCGTGCTCGTTGGCCGAGGCGACCGGGCCGGACTGGACGCCCGCGTCCGGGAGCGCGTAGCGCCACCCCTGGTGGTCGGTCCAGTCCGGCTCGGTGAGCCGGTCGTCGCCGACGACGGCCGCGGTCAGTTCGGCTAGCTCGGCGACGTTGTCGGCGGGATCGCCGTCGTAGTTGTCGACCGACCACCCCGGGCTCGCCTGGACGACGAGCAGACTCTCCCCGTCTGGGACGTGGCCGCGCTTGCACTCCTCGCGAGCGATCCAGCCCACGTCGTGGTCGTCGTCGGTGTTGATGAGCGCGTAGTAGGGGCGGTCGAGTTCGAACTCGTAGTGGAGCACGGCCGTCCAGATCGTCCGGTAGGGCACGTCCGTCGCGGCCGCGGCCAGCCGTTCACGCACGGGATGCTCCCACTCCGCGCCGTCGAGCAGCGCCGCGGTCTGGGGTGCCGGCGGATTCAGCGCCAGTGCGTCGAAGGGACCCCACTGCCGGCCGTCGGTGTCAGTCAGCTCCCACTGGTCGGTCTCCGGGAGCCGGCGAACGGCCTCGACCCGCGTCCGGCGGTGGACGGTCGCGTCGGTCTCGGAAAACAGTCGCTTCGCGATCTGGGTGAGGCCCGACTCGTAGCTCCACCTGTGTTCGTCGGTGTCTCGTCCCTCGGAGACCGTTCCGTCCCCGTCGAAGGTGTAGATCGGCTCGGTCACGTCGACCCGTCCCGCCTCGCCCAGCGTCTCGCGGACGAGGTCCGCGACGCGCTCGTCGTCGGACTTCAGGTAGTTCGCGCCGTAGTCGTAGGTCAGCGAGCCGTGCCGCCGGGTCGCGGCCCGCCCGCAGACGCCGCCGGACTTTTCGAGGACCGTCAGATCTGCCGACGGGTGGGAGCCGTCGACCACGTAGCTGAGTGCCGCTGCGCCAGCGCCCGCGCCGACCACGCCAACGTCGACCATACGGGTAGAAGGGCCACCAGGCAGATAAAACGGCGACCAACACAGTTGGATCGGTCGCGTTCGCGGCGGCGTCGCGACGCCCGATCCGTCCGAAACGGTGGTAGGAACGGCTTACTCGCGCACGAACAGCCGCTGTACGGCGGTGACGAGGCGGGCGGCGGGGCCAGAGTCGCCGAGGTCGTCCGCGCTCGCGTCACCCGTCACCTGCTCGACCGTGTTGCGAACGTCGCGGACGAACGGGCCGGGATCGTCGGTCGAGAGGTAGTCGAAGCGGGGATGCCCGAGCAGCGACGCCGCGATCTCCCCGGCACGGACCGGGAACGAGGGGCGTTCGACCAGCGGGTACTCCTCGGTCAGGACGCTGTGGAGGTGCAGCGCTTCGCCCCGGAGGAGGTGTCCCCCGATCCCGACCTCGTAGTCGGGTGCGCCGTCGATGGGGCGATCCGTCGCCTGCGCCCAGGCGAGCAGGGGGAAGTCGACGCCGGCCTGGACCGTGAAGGGCAGCGACGACCAGAACCGGGGGTTGATCTCCATCAGCTTGAACGCCCCCGTGCGCGGGTCTCGCAGGAACTCCACCATGGCGACGCCGTGCCAGTCGAGTTCGTCCAGCAGCGCCCGCCCGGCCCGCTCCAGGGCCGGGATGTCGACGGACTCGCGGAACGCGCTCGGGCCGCCACAGTACTTCCAGCCGCGACGCTGGCGGTGCTGAAACGTCGCGACCGGGCTGCCGTGGTCGTACTGGGCGAAGAAGCCGTACTCCTCGATCGTCGGGACGTACTCCTGGACGAGGGGTACGTGGCCCATCTCCTCGACGATCGCCTCGCCGTCGGGTCGCTCGCCCGGTTCGAGGTACGCGGTCGAACTCCACTGGGTCTCGGGGTCCTCGAAGCGGTCGGCGTACTCCGGTGCGCGGAAGGTGTAGCGGGGCTTGACGATGCACTCTGCCTCCCAGTCGGTCCACTCCGAGAGCGTCCGGGTCCGGGGCGTGGCGACGCCGGCCCGGTCGGCGGCCTCGAACAGCGCCACCCGATCTTGCACCCGTCGCAGGGTCGCAAGCGTCGGCCACGGCGTTCCGACGTGCTCGCGAAACTGGTCGCGGTTGCGCGCCAGGGCGTACACGTCCGGTTCGCGAAAGGGGAGGATCGTCGCCACGTCGTCGCGCCGGGCCAGTTCCAGCAGCGCCGTCTCGTAGCCCGGAAAGTCCACCGCCGGATCGGGGACGCTGACCGATTCCTCGCAGTACGCCGACTCGGCGGCCGGTGGGGTGTCGTGCTCGGAGGCGACGATCGCCGGGATCGATCGGCGACCGAGCGACCGGACCGCCGCGGTGCTACTCGCCGTGTCGATTCCGGGCACGACCACGCCCTCCCGGCGACCGTCTCGCGTGCCAGCCATACCCCTTCCATGGGCGGACTGCGGTTTTGTTACGGAGTTCCTGTCGACGCGCCCGAACCGGGGCGACGAGCGACGGCGGCGACGGCCGGCGGGACACGCCAGCAGCGGCGAGTAACTCCGTCCTACGGCAGCCGTAAGCTCGTCGTACGCGGTCACCGGCGGGTCCGCGTGCGAGCGTTGCGCCGCCTTCGAAACGGTCGTTCTCTCCGATAGTTGCAACCAACCCGTACGCAACCGCCGCTATCCCGGTCGTATCTGGCGGTTATCGGTGCCCCAGACCGTCAGAACGCTTAGGTGTGTAATCACTCGCTACTCGTACATGGCTGATGAACAGTCTGACCGTACCGACAGTAAGACGACGCTACTGGGCCGCCGCGACGCGCTGAAAGTGCTCGGGGGCACCGCGCTCGTCGGGATGGGCGTCGGGTCCGCGACCGGACAGAGCGAGACCGAGTCGTTCGTCATCGACGCCAGCGAGGCGACGTGGAGCTACGTCATCGAGACGACCGGCGACGTGACGCGCGTCCCGACCGACGGCGACGTCGACGACAGCATCTCCGACGGGACGATCCAGGGCACCGTCTCCTCGGGCCTCGCCGCCTACGAGCTGACGGGCGACGTGACGGCGCTGACGATGGACGGCCCGTCGACGTTCTCCTTCGGACCCGACGCCGGGGGGCAGCTCCGAGAGCGCCACGAGATCGCGATCTCCTCGCCGACGGAAGTCGCCTACGAGCTGACGACCACCGGCGAGATCACGAAGCTCACGGACGTGGGTAAACTGTCCGCCGAGACCGAGAACGACGTGATCACCCAGAACGACGACGGCACGTACACCGTCGAAGGCTACACGGGCAACGGCTACGGCGACTCCTACGAGTTCCCGGGCAGCGTCGTCGCCTTCTCACCGAAAGACGCCGACGCGAACGTCACGCTCGACGGGGACTCGATCTCCCCCTACGACCTCGTCGGCGAGGACGAGCCAAGCCAGACGCTGGCGGTCGTCTCACAGACGGAGGTTTCCTACGAGTTCACCGTCGACGGCTCCGTCGAGAAGGTCCTCGACGCCGGCCGGAACTCCGCCGAGACCGAGAACGACGTGATCGCCGAGAACGACGACGGCACGTACGCCGTCGCGGGCTACACGGGCAACGGCTACGGCGACTCCTACGAGATCACGGGCGAGGTGAGCGACTTCGCCCCGGTCGAGGGCGACTACACGCTGTACCTGGACGGTGACCAGATCGCGCTCTCGGAGCTGACCGGTCAGGAGTCGACGGACGACTCGACGGACTCGACCGATGACGGCGACTCGGACGACTCGACGGCGTCGACGAGTCCGGTGATCGGCGGCGGCGACGGCTACGCGGACGCCGTCGAGCCGGCGCAGGCGACCGTCACCGTCGACTCGGTGTCCGAGCTGGTCGACGCGCTGGGTAGTGCCACCAGTGGCGACGTGGTCTACGTCGACGGGAGCGCCGAACTCGACCTCGGTTCGCGGGACATCACCGTCCCGGCCGGCGTCACGCTGGCGAGTGACCGGGGCGTCGACGGGGCTGCCGGTGGCCACCTCTACACCACGTCGGTCATGTGGCCGCTGGTCTACGTCTCCGGGGGCGCTCGCGTCACCGGACTGCGCGTCAGCGGCCCGAGCTACTCCTACCGCGAGTACGACGCCGACGCGGTCGACATGGGACTGCGGGTCACTGGCAGCGGCGTCGAGATCGACAACAACGAGATCTGGGGGTTCACCCACGCGGCGGTCCGACCGGCCGGCGACACGCACGTCCACCACAACCACATCCACCACAACCCGATGGACGGCCTGGGTTACGGGGTCAGCACCACGTCGGGCCAGCCGCTCATCGAGTACAACGAGTTCAACTACAACCGCCACAGCATCGCCAGCGGCGGCGGCAACGGCTACGTCGCCCGATACAACTACTTCGGCTCCGCGGCCGTCGACCACGTGATGGACATGCACCGACCCGGCGGTACGACCATCGAGATCCACCACAACACCGTCGAGGCCGTCACACACGTTCAGGACAGCGGCCGCACGGAAGCCGTCGCGATCCGGGGGACGCCCAGTGACGTGGCCGACATCCACGGCAACTGGTTCTACAACCCCAACGAACCGAAGCCGACGCCCGAGGGCTGGGACGGGAGCGCGATCACACAGGTCCACACCAGCGACTGGCAGAACGTCGAGTTCTGGAACAACCACTACGGCAGCGACGAGCCGGCACCGGACATCGGCTGTCCGCGGTAGCGAGGGGTTCGTTTCGCGCTGGCGGTTCTCGTCTCGGGGGCAGGCGGGGGACACCCAGTCGAACCGGTACTCGCCACTTACCCGTTCGTAAGAGCTGCCATTACAATGACGACGGGGGGTCACGCTTCGCCTGTGTCACGAGATTCGCAGCCCCGCCGCTCTCGCCGTGCCTTCCTCGCGCTCACAGCGGCAGCCGTCGGCTCGCTCGCCGGCTGTCCGGGTGGTGGTCCGGAGACTGAGACGCCGGTGCCGCCCGACGACGGGACCCGGACGCCGGGGGAGACGACGGAGACGCCGGTCCAGACGACCGAGAGACAGTCCCGGTTCGACGAGGTGATCGACATCACCGAGGTCGGCGGTGCGGCCGACGGCTCGGAACCGATCACCGATCTGCTGGCCGAACACGCGGCCGACGATACGCTGATCGAGTTCCCGGCCGGGACCTACGCGGTCGATCACCTCTCGCTGACCGGGCTCCGCAACGTCGGACTCCGTGCGGTCGACGGGGCCGACGTGTCGTTCGTTCCGACTGCTCCCGCCAGCGAGCTGGGCACGACGCTCCTGCGACTGGTCGATCTCAAGCGGTTCCTCTTCGAGGGGATCGATCTCGACTTCCGAGCCGAGGGGGACGGCGGCATGATGTACGTACTGGGGACCGACGACTTCGCCGTCCGCGATGTCACGGTCAGGGGCCAGTATCCGCCCGACGTGTCCGGGTTCCGGTTCGAGGCGGTCACGCCAGACAGTACCGCCCTCGTCGAGAACGTCCGTCTCTCCGGTGGCTCGACCGACGATTCGGACTCCGTCGGAATCTACGTCGGCCACAACCACGCCGGGACCCTGACCGTCCGGGACTGCGTGGTGGAGAACTTCCCGAACAACGGGATCTACGCGTCGTCGCCGGGCCGCCAGGACGGTCTCTCGGGATCGAACGGACCCGTCCACGTCCGGGGCGGGCGCTACCGGAACAACAACATCGCCAACGTCAGGCTCGGCTCGACCGGTTCGTCGGTCAAGCGCGCGACCGTCGTCGTCGACGAGGTCCCGCCGCGTCACACCAACGGGCTCGATCCCCGCGGGATCAGGATGCGGGCCCGCGAAGGCCAGGTCGTCGAGGACTGCGAGGTCCGCATCGAGGGGCAGGTTCCGACGAGCTCCGGCGGGATCGTGCTCCACTCGGAGGCGGGCCGGGCGACGATCAGAGACTCGACGGTGACCGTCGACACCGACGGCGTCCCGGCGATCAACGCCCTCCGTCCCGCCGACAGCCAGCGAGGGCCGGTCGTCGAGAACGTCACCATCAGCGGCCGCGCGGCGACGGAACACGCGATCGACATCACCAGGCGAAACGGCACCCGCATCCGGGGCTCGCGGATCGAACAGACGGGTCCACGCCGCTCCGGAATCCGGTTCGAACAGTCGCGTGACTGTCTCGTCGCCGATACGAACTTCGACGTGACCGGCAATCCGATCACCGCGATCAACTCCGAGGTCGTGCGCCAGAACGTCTCGCACGACCCGCCGGAAAAGAGATCCGAGTAGCGCGGCCCGGCGGCACTTCTCCGAGGACGACACGGCGAGAGCGCTGACTGTCGTCGCGATCTTCGATCGCCGAAAAGAGAGTAGCCGTGTTACCTGATCCGGACGCGCAGCCAGCGAACTGCGCTCTCTCGGGACGGCTCCCCCGGTGGCTCCCCCTCGTAGAGGAGGTAGGTCAGTTCGAGCGGGCGGTCGCCGCGTTCGAGGTCGAGTGCGTACGTCGCCGTCCCGGTCCCGCCGTCGCCGAGCGTGAGCGACGTGCGACCGAGGGTCCGTTCCTCGACGACGCCGCGGTCGGTGGCGATGCCGGTCCGGGCGACGACGGTGTAGTTCGCACCGGGACGTTCCGGGCTCTCGACGACCAGCTCGTGGACCGACTCGTTGCCGATCGTCTCGGCGGTCGCCATCACCCGCTCGCCGTCGGGTCCGTCGGTGGTGAGGTAGAACTCCGTGACTTCCTGACCGCTGTCGGCCGTCGCGACGACGCCCCCGGCACCCACGGCGGCGACGCTCAACAGGACGGCGACGATCAGGAACACCTGCGTCTTCGGCCGTTCGGTCGTCCCCGCCAGCGCCCGGCGCAGCGGCGTCGTCACCTCGAACCGCTCTCCGACCGGCAACCGCTCGCGTCTGACGAGCGCGATCACGCCCGCGGCGATCGTCACCGCGGCGACGGTGTCGAGGACGGGGACGAGCGTCAGCGACCAGACGGCCTCGACGGCGACTCCGACCAGCGGGACGACGAACAGGCTCAGCCCGACCGCGAGCGCGGCGCGCTCGATCGCCGTCGGGCCGTCCACGGTCGTCTCGGTCTCTCGACGGGCCGCCGGATACAGGGCCGCGACGACGGCGTACCCCGGCACGAACAGCAAGAGCGGGACCGCGAGGACGGCCCTCGCGGCGACTGGGAGCCCGAGCGGGAGCGAGAACAGGATCGCCCCCACGAGGGCCAGCAAGACGACCGCTGCGACGTCGATCGACGACGCCAGCCGCGGCAGCGCGACCGACGACGACTGGACAGTTCTGTCTGACATTGGGCTGGATTCTGAATCTCCGCGCATAGTTATGCTCCGTCTATCCCGTCGATACCGGTACAGACGGTGACGTTGCTGTTCGCGTAGAGCCGGTGCATATCCTCGCGACACACCTCCGAGGGTGCGACCCTGCGCGTCCGCGACTCGTTGTCGACGAGGAGCACCGGCGCGCCGGTCGACTGGTACTTCCGGTAGACGACGGTGTCGTGGTAGATCTCGCCGTCCTCGACGGCCAGCATGTTGGCCGGCGTCGCACCGCTGCGCTCGAACACCGTCCGATAGGGGTGGTCGGTGTAGACCGGATCGGCCACTTCGGGCCGCGTCGCTCCGACCGTCTCGACGGCCGACAGCTCCGTCTCGTCGTAGGCGTAGGTCGAGTACTCCTGGTCGAAGACCGGGCTGTCCGGGGTCCCCTTGTGGTTGATCGCCATCGCACCGGGGACCACCAGCGCGAACACGAGCAGGCCGGTCATCGCCATCCGTGGCGAGAGCCGGCGCACCGCGAACCGGCAGCCAAGCGCCGCGAGCAGCGCCATCGGGACGTACATGAACGCGTACCAGCGGCCGGGCAGGAAGGTCGTAAAGCCAAACAGCGGGAGTCCGAAGGTAAACGTCGCCAGCACCACCGCGGCCGCGGCGTAGGTCACCGTCGCCGGAGTGGCGTTGCGTCGGCGGAAGACGGCGACGGTCCCGATCACGACCGCGAAAAACAGCGCGAAGAAGCCGAGCGCGTCCGCGAAGGCGACGTCGATCGGGACGCCCGCAGCGCTGCTGGCACCGCCCGCGCCGCCCGGATCCGACCCGGCGAGGTTGAGGAAGCCGACGGAGGTCGCGATCGCCCGGTCGACGGTGTCGAGCAGTTCCAGGGCGAACACGCTGTCTCGGTACGGCGTGATCGACCAGAGCGCTGCCACGAAGGCGGTGACGAGCGCGAAGACCGGCCACAGCGACCCCGCGCGGTCGAAGTCGCCGGGCAGCACCGATCCGAGCGACCCCACCACGGCACCGACGCCCAGCACCACCAGCAGGATGAACGCCGAGATCTGGTGGGTCAGCGCGGTCGCGATCCCGAACGCCACGACGATCGCGTACGTGGCGCGTCTGGTGTCGCCAGCGAGGAGCCGCGTCGCTCCGGCCAGCGCTCCGAGGAAGAAGACCAGCCCCATGCTGGTCGGGATGATGTGGACGCCCCACCGGATCACGTGATCGGCCATCACGAACAGGCCCGCTGCCAGCAACGCCCAGCGGCGGTCGAACAGCAGCGTCCCGATCGCGTACACCAGCAGCGTCGACAGCGGGAGCGCGAGCCCCATCGAGACGTAGGTGGCCGCTCGCAGGCCGACACCGATGGCGTCGGCCGCGATCACCACCAGGACGTGAAAGAGCGGCGCAGTCCGGTACTTCACGTCGGCGATCGCCGACAGCGAGTCCGTCGACTGGATGGCCGCCGCGTAGTCCGTGAGGTGCGTCCAGCTGTCGACGCCGATCAGTCCGGGCGTCGAGAGCAACGCGGTGAACCTGACGACGAGCGCCAGCGCGAGCAACTGGCCCAACACGAGTCCGGGATCGAGTGCGTCGTCGTCGAGAAACAGGATCTGTGCGAGGATCGCGGTCCCGACGAGCCCGCTGGCCAGCAGGAACGCCGTCGTCCGACCGCCGGCACTCGCGCCAAACAGCGCGAGCCCGCCGATCCCAAGCGCCGTGAGGCCCGCGACGACACGCCCGTCGACGCCGACGCGTCGGCGCTCGATCGCGCGCTCGGACTCGCCAGCACGGACGCGTCCGACGAGATACACCAGGCTCCCGAGGCCCAGCACCGGTGGGAGGACCTGGATGAACAGCTGTCCGGAGAGGAATCGAAGCGGGAAGAGGACGACCGCGACCGCGAGGCCGGCGAGCCCCACGAGGAGGTCCGGCTCCGCCGGGAGTCGCTCGCGGGGCGTCGCGCTAGCCATCGACGGTCACCCCCCGTGCGCCGGCTCGTCGATACACCGACGCGATGTTGCGGGCCATCTCCGGCAACCCGAGCGCCGCGACCTGTTCGCGGCCCTCAGAGACCGGTGCGGCCCGGAGCGTCGCGACGAGTCGCTCGACGAGCTCGTCGTCGTCGGCACAGACCCCCGAGTAGTCGAGGGCCGCGACGTAGTCGGACACGTCTCCCACGTCGGTCGAGACGACGGGGCAGTTACACGCCAGTGCTTCTTTCACCGTGTTCGGTGACCCCTCGCGTCGAGAGGTCAGGAGCATCACGTCTGTTGCGTTCATGTATCGTGGTATCTCTCCGTGGTCGACGCCGCTCACCGTCCGGAGCGCGACGTGTCCATCGAGGCGCGACGCCGCGTCGTCGACGACCGCGCGGGCCCGTGGGAAGTCCTTGATCGGGCGCTCGGGGTCGTAGGGAAACAGGACGATCCGGGCGTTTTGATCCCACCCGAGTTCGTCGCGGGCGCTCGCCTGTGCGGTGGGGCTGAACCGCTCCATGTCGACGCCGTGGGGAATGACGTGGGCGTCTCGGTCGAGTTCGGTCGCCATCGCGTCGGACATGACGATCACTTCGTCACACCGATTGGCACACCACGTCGACAGCCGTCCGTACGACCCCAGCAGGTCCGACCCCCACAGCGAGAGGACGACCGGACGACGCCGCTGGGCGAGGGCGGCCGGGGCTGTCAGCCCGTAGTTGGCGTGGACGACGTCGTACTCCGACAGCGACTTGCGCAGCGTCGCCCCGTAGAAGCGCGCGTAGTGGCGCAACCGCCGGGTTCCGTCCTCGCTGTTGGGGACCGCCACCGTATCACAGTTCAGCCCCAGGTCTTCGAGCGCGTCGACCTGTTGTCTGTAGAACGATGCGTCTTCGTTGGTCACCAGCATGAGCACGTCACCCATCGGCGATCACCTCGACGACGCGCTCGGCCGCGTCGCCGTCGCCGTAGGGGTGGCCCCTGTCGGTGGCGTCGACCGGCGTCGCCAGCGCGTCGCGGATCGCCGTCGTCCGTGCGCCGACGAGCCTGTTCCACCCCTCGGCGACCGTCTCGTCCCACTCGGTCTCCTCGCGCAACGTCACGCAGGGCGTTTCGAGGAAGAACGCCTCCTTCTGGACGCCCCCGGAGTCGGTGACCACCCGATCGGCGGCGTCGAGCAGGCGGACGAAATCCAGGTAGCCGACGGGGTCGATACAGTGCAGTTCGGACTGGACCGTCTCGAACAGCCCCTGATCTCGGAGCGCGGCCGCAGTCCGGGGGTGAACCGGAAAGACGACCGGCGCGGGGTGGGTCACCAGCGCCTCCACGATGGCGGCGAGGCGGTCGGGATCGTCGGTGTTGCGGGGCCGGTGTACCGTCGCGAGGACGAACGACTCGTCGAGCCCGAGCCGATCGAGGACGGCCGACTCGTCGCGCGCGATCCGCTCGGCCCAGCGGAGCGCGTCGTACATCACGTCGCCGGTCTCGTGGACCCGATCACCCAGCCCCTCCCGTTCGAGCGTCTCGGTCGCCGCCCGGCAGGGCGTACAGAGCACGTCGGCGACGTGATCCGTGACGATGCGGTTGGTCTCTTCGGGCATCGATCGCGTCCCGCTCCGCAGTCCGGCCTCGACGTGAGCGACCGTCACGTCTCGGTTGGCCCCGACGAGCGCTCCGGCAACCGTCGAGTTCGTATCGCCGTACAACAGCAGTACGTCGGGCGCTTCCCTGGCGACGATCGGGTCCAGTCGTTCCATGATCTGGGCGGTCTGGACCGCGTGGGTGTGCGAGCCCACTCCGAGGTTGTAGTCGGGCTGGTCCAGATCCAGGTCGTCGAAGAACACCGCCGACAGCTCTTCGTCGTAGTGCTGGCCGGTGTGTACGAGCACCTCCTCGTGGTCGGGTGCGAGCGCACGCGAGACGGGGAACGACTTGACGAACTGTGGACGCGCGCCGACGACGGTGAGGACCCTCATGTTCCCACCGCCACGAGCACGTCCCGGACGAACGAGGCCACGTCGATGGTCTCTGCGACGAACTCGCCGCGGCGGCGGTCCCAGTCGCCGTCGTCGTCCGCGAGCAGCGTCTCGATTCGGTCGTGGGCCTCCGCCTCGTCGTCGGTCGAGAACACGAGCCCGTACTCTGCGAGTCGCCGGAAGTTCGCCATGTCGTCGCCGCCCGCAAAGGAGTTACAGCGCACGGCCGGCGTCCCGAGCAACGCCGCCTCCGTCGCCATCGTCTGGGAGTCGCCGACGTACAACTGCGCGAACGCCAGCAGGTGGTGGAGGTCGGCCGGCGCGACCGGGAGTCGGTACTGGTCGAGGGGCGCGTCGAGTGGCTCCTCGGACGTGATGTACACCTCGCCGGCCTCGGCGAGCGTCTCGACGATCGCCTCCTTGCCGGCCCGCGAGAGGCCCCCCTCGCCCACGTCGTGCTGTGCGTCCCAGGAGACGAACCGGACCAGCGAGTAGTCGGCCGACGGGTCCACTCCGGCTGCCCTGACCACTTCCCGGTCGGGCTCGAACCGCTCGGGGTGGAGGTAGGCAAGTTCGTGGAGCCCCTCGTAGCGCACGTGGCGCGCGTCGACCTCTCCGTCGTACCACGCCGGTGTACAGACCACGTCCGCGAAGGGGAAGGCGAGGCGGTTGGTCAGCGCCGCCGGCTCGCTGTCGGTCAGGACGACGCTCTTGGCTCCGAGGGCGGTCGCCACGTGGGCCGCTGCGACCCCGCCGATCGCGGTGACCACGTCGGGCTGGAAGCGCCGCGCCGTCGCCAGCAAGCGCAGCTCGTACAGCGCCTGCACGCCGATCCGTCCCAGCGTCGACTGGCCCGAACCGGCGAGCACGCTGTGCTCGATGTCGAAGGCGGTCAGCAACTCGGTGGCCACGTCCTTCTCGCGCGTACAGACGCGTACCTCGTGCCCGTCGGCGGTCAGCTCCTCGATGACGGGGCGATAGAAGTGGACGTGGGCGGGGTGCTGAATCGTGATCAGGACCCGAAGCCGCTCTGTCTGTTCCGCTGGTGGCGTCCCGACTCCGTTTTGATCGGGGGGGACGGTAGCGTTCCGTGGCGTGTCTGTGGCTGTTACGGCCGAGGCGTGTCTCCGACGCATCACTCGGTGGTGACCGGGTGAGTGTTTTGTTATGGCCGACCTACGCCCTCGCACACGGCAGCCGGCGGCCACGGCGTCGCAGGGGCCTCGGCGAGTTCTCCGGCGTTCTCGCCTCCGGTCGCCTCTCACTCGATGGGAGCGCGGGCGCGCGACGAGGCAGGAAGAGTCCCGTCGTCGTCCGTCGTGACTCGCCGTCGACGAGCGCGGAAAATGGAAGCGGGGAAAGGGGAGTGGGGTGGGGGTGGGGGGTGGGGGTGGGCAAGTGGCGACGAGTCGGGGGGACGGAGACAGCCACTGTGTGGGGGGATTCGCTCCCCAGATACCACGTATCGGCCCAGGGGTATTGTTAGTCGATTCGTACCGCTCTGGCGTCGACGTGGGAGCGTCGACGACTCGTGGTAAGACCGACGAAACGCTCCTCCGTGCAAAATGGTGACAGTAAGATAATACATAACCTTCCGTATCCGGCCGCCACCTCTCACCGATGACCGAACACGGGTCGCTGCCGACTGACGCCTCGGACGACAAGCCAGACCACGTGCTTCGACTGCTCGCCTCGGAGACGCGGCGTGCAACGCTACGGGAACTCCGCTCGGAGCCGTCTCGATCGCTCGACGCCCTCGCGGACGCCGTCGCCGACAGCGGGGACGTCTCGGTCGAGTCCACGGAGCGACTCTCTCGCCGCCTCCATCACTGCCACCTCCCTCGGCTCGAAACGGCCGGCGTCTGTCGGTACGATCCCGACAAGTCGCGGGTCGACTACGTCGGCGACGAGACGGTCGAAGCCGTGCTCTCGCTGCTAGAGGAGTGATCGCTCGGCCCTCGGACGCGGGGCCGTCCGAGACGCCGCTGTGCCGGCGACGAACGCTCCGATATCGGTCTGGCTCGCGTCGCCCGCTCGTGGATCCCCTCGCCGTCGCCGAATCACGGTCGGGCAGCCGGGAGCGACACCGGCGGTCACGAGAGGGTCCACAAGAGTTACGTCTGTACAATCCGACTTCCTGTCACGTATGCAGTTCGCTCTCGTCTCTCCGCCTGCACGTCTGTGTCGTCCGGACTCGACATCGCCCTCCAGTTCGAGCGGCCGGGCAGCGTACGACGGCGTCCCGGTGCGACGCCGCGCCCCTCGCCGCGTCCCGACCGCTGGAGCAGCGACCGCCACCGTCGACGGTTCGAGGACGGTGAGACGAAACAGATGAACGACGATCTCGTCGTCGAGTACGATGCGGAGTTCGACCGCCACGTCGTCGAGTTCGACGCCGACGACGATTGGTCGACCAGCGAGATGGTCGTCTACGCGATGTCGGAGGTGTCGGGTGAAGAACCGACGGCACTGCGACCGCTGGGGACGGTGATCGATCCGGACGCGCTGGACACCATCTTCGATAGATGTCCCGACGACGGTCGCGGAGACGCCCACATCTCCTTCGAGTACGAGGGCTACGAGGTGACGGTGTACAGCCACGGTCGCCTGACGATCACCGAGCCCCGGTCCTGATCTGTCCGAGATTCCCGAAACGGGCTCGCTCGTGTGTGTCACTCGCCAAATCACGAAGAGTACTTACGGGGTCGACGGCTACCCTCTGTGCGTATCAGATGCGGTTCTCTTCAACTGACGGCCGGGGCGTGTCGGCCGATACTGCCCGTACCGGTGGGTACCGTGATGGGACGACGAGGCATGACAGCGAACACTGACGACGCCAGGCGGCGGGCAATCGACAAGCTCGAAGGCCTCGGACTGAGTGCGTACGCCGCGCGCACGTTCGTCGCGCTCGTCGAACTCGAGAGCGGCACGGCGAAGTCGATCAGCGCTACAGTAAATGTCCCGCGCACGCGAGTGTACGACGCCGCCGACGAACTGTCCGAGTGGGGACTCGTCGAGATCGAGTCGGCGACTCCGCGCCGATTTCACGCGGTCTCGATCGAGCACGCGCTGTTCGTGCTGGGGACCGAGTACACCGACCGGATCGACGACGTGACGGCGGCACTGGAGGCGGTCGGCTCGACGGAGTCGTCGCTGTCGCGGGACGACCTCTGGCTGTCGAGCGATCCGGCGGCGATCACGGAGCGAATGAGCGCGGTCGTTGCCGACGCCCAGGAGTCGGTGTTGCTGGCGGCGACCGACGACCGGCGGGCCGAGCCAGTCGCGGACGCCCTCGTCACGGCTGCCCAGCGCGGCGTCGAGGTCCGTGCGATCGGCGTCGACGACCGGTTCGACGAGAGCCCGGTCACCGTCGTGGACGACGACCGACCGTGGAATCCGGCCGTGTTGCCCCTCTCGACGGTGCTGCTCGCCGACCACGAGGACGCCGTGGTGACGTTCCAGTCCGAGGAGCCGCTGGCGTTCTGGAGCCGCGGCGAGTCGAACAATCTGCTCGTCCTCCTGCGGGCGTTGCTGGGGATCGAGTAGCGATGGCAGTCGTCGGCTTACTCCTCGAAGGCCCACAATAACCAAACCGCTCCTCACGGACAGCGTGAACGAACCATGCCGTCAGTGACCGATCGGACGACTGCGGGGACGGAGTACAGGGCGATCGTCGAGCGATACGACGCGCGGCCGAACCAGTGTACGATCTTCCGGGCGACAGACGAGCACGCGGCCGCCTGGATCTCGGCCGACGAAGCGACCTACGTCGATCTGGCCCTGGTTCGGTAGCACGCCTTCTCGCGGACCGTCGCCGTACCCGAGTACCGTGCGTTCGGCGTTCGGACTGTCGACAGTCACTGCTTCGCGATAGCCGTGTCTCCGGGGTCGCGAGATTCGGCTCGGACGGACGACTGACCGTCTCATACGGATTATTGTAGCGATTTACCGGTGATCGTCTACTCCGTGGCGACGATCACCGGTAAGCAACTACAATAAACCGTCTCGGCCGCTCGCACAGAAAACCGGACCCGGTCCCGCCGACCGTCCTAGACCGTGCTCTGCTCGTCGGTCTGTCGGTCGACGTACTCGTTGACGATCGCACAGCAGCCGAACGCGACGAGCACGACCGGGACGACGACGCCGACGCTGACGGCCGGGACGATCAGTGCGAGTCCGTACAGTGCGGTCCCGCCGGCAGCGAGCCCCGCGTAGTACCGGGGCCAGGGACGGTCCTCGTCGTCGCCGATGTCGAGGAACTCTTCGAGCTGGTCGGCGTTCGGTCCGAGACTGATCGTCCCCCGGTTCTGATCGAACGCCACGACGTTCATGTCGTCCATCTTGGGCAGATGGCACTGATAGAGGCCGACGTAGACGCGCTTGCGCTCGCTCGAAGAGATCGCCTGGACGGTCGTGTCGTTCTCGATGGCGGCGATGTGTTCGGCGAGATCGCTCAGCGAGACCGTCTCGTCGTCGGCCGCTTCGAGGTACCGCAACACTTCGCGGCGACGCTGGTTTTTCAGTAACTCGAACACCCGATCGACCGGTAAGGGTGCCGGCTCGTCCGCCGTCACCTCAGCCCCTTCCTGCTGGGCTGACTCCGTCGTCTCGTTCGTGTCGCCGACCGATCCACCCTCCGTCTGTGTTGACTCATCGCGCGTTGCGCTCATAGTAGTCTCCCAGTGTTCGCTGATTCATGTTCGTGACCTCCGTTGATCGTCCATTACCGGCTTGTGTCTGTGTCTGTTTCCTCGGTGACCCCGTACCGGTGACGCGACGCCAGCACCCACCATGGATCCTGGCCTCGGTCCAGTGGACGTATACTCACACCACCGGGAGACTTTTAATTGTTTCCTATACTTAACTTCTATTCTGAATGTTACTGCATCTGTAACATTTGTCAAATTGGGTATTATAGGCGACAGCCGGTGGTTACTCCGACTGACCGAACGTATAATCTGTTCTTTCTGCCGAAATGCAGACATCTATGGGAATATTGATATTTACCGAAGAATTACTAATTGTCCTCTCCCCATCGCGCTGTTGGCCGCCACCGGCTCGTCGTCCGCACGACCCGTGGTCGCGAAGGGCACCGAGGACGGCCGACAGTATCATACGGACGGTTGTAGCGATGTACCGGTGAGCGTTGGGACGGGTAGACGCTCACCGGTACGCAACGCCAACGTTCCGTATTATACGGACGGTTGTAGGCGTTTACCCAGTCGACCGCACGACGGCGTGCGGTCGATCTGGTAAAGATCTACAACTTTCCGCATCAGTCGGAGGTCGCGGGCCCGCTCCCGATCGTGTACACCTCGCCGGCCGTCGCCGGGTCCGTCAGTGCGTCTCGACCGTCGACGACGACCGGATCGGCGAGTCGGTCCCAGGGCACGTCGTCGAACGCGTCGTGGGCCGTCACCAGTACGAGCGCGTCCGGGTCGATCGCGGGGAGCTCCGACAGCGTCGCCGGCCGCCCCGGGAAGGCCGCGAGGTCGCTGCACACCGGATCGACGGTGTACACGTCGGCACCGGCCGCCGACAGCGCGGCGGTGATCGTCCAGGCCGGCGACGCCCGCGTCTCGTCGATCCCCGGACGGTAGGTGACACCGAGGACGGCGACGCTCGCGTCTCCGATCTCCGTGCCGGCGTCGACGAGCTGCTCGACGGTCTTGTGAACGGTGAACTCCTCCATCCGCTCGTTGACCCGGCGGGCCGTCTCCAGCAGCGGTGTCGACGTCTCGACGGTGTCGATGACGAAGTGGGGGTAGTAGGGGATACAGTGCCCGCCGACGCCGGCACCGGGATCGTGGAGCTCGCAGTACGGCTGGGTGTTGGCCGCCTCGATCGCTTCGCGCACGTCGATCGCGAGCCCGTCGGCCAGCCGTCCCAGTTCGTTGGCCAGCGCGATGTTGACGTCCCGGTAGAGCCCTTCGAACAGCTTGACGCACTCGGCGGTCGTCGGATCGCTCACGGGAATGACCTCGTTGCTCGTGAGTTCGCCGTACACCAGCTTCGCGACGCGCGTGCTCTCTTCGTCGACGCCACCGACGATCTTCGGGTAGCTGCCGGTGATGTCTTCGAGCGCGCGTCCGCTGGCCGTCCGCTCCGGACAGAACGCGAGCGCGAACTCGTCGGGGGCCAGCCCGCTCTTCTCGACGAGCCGTGGCCGTAGCACGTCGACGCACGTGCGCGGGGGGAGCGTCGATTCGAGGAACACCGCGTCGCCTGGTGCCAGTCCAGCAGCCACGTCGTCGACGACCGACTCCACTGCGGACAGGTCCGGACTGTCCGCGTCGTCGAGCAGCGTCGGGACGATGACGACGTGTAGCGCCGCCGACTCGGCGGCGTCGACCCCGTCGGTGGTGGCACGCAGCGACTCCGTCTCGACGGCCGTCTCGACGGCGGTGTCCAGTCCCGGTTCGTCCTCGACCGGGGACTGACCGTCGTTGACCGCGTTCACGACGGCGCTGTCGATGTCGACGCCGGTCACGTTTCCCGACCGGTCGGCGAACACCGCCGCGAGGGGCAACCCCATCTTGCCGAGGCCGTAGACCGCGACCGGAACGCCGCCTTCCCTGAAGGCCCGTCGCTGCTCGTCGGCCGGACGGTCACTGCCGTACAGCCGACACAGTGTCGTACTCATCCGTCGATTCCTCCGTCCGGCGTGGCCGGTCCGTGATCTGTCGTCACCATCTGGTTTGCCCGTCCGACGAGAGCGACATTGTTACGAACACCATTGCCCGGACGTACGACGGCGTTATGGCTCGCGTGATTGCCTCTCTCGTCGCGGTGGCGTGGCTCGCTCGAACGTGACGCATCAGAGACCATTTCCGGCGCGGTTCGTCGCCCGGTGGCGACTCCGCGCCCGTCGTGTCGGCCGTCTGGGACTGCGACACCACCGCGTCGCCGATCGGTAATCCGACCGTAGCGACTGTCTGGACGGCGAGGTCACCGGGTAACCTCACTGTTACTAAACTATGGGCGAGGGTCATATGTGCTGTATCGATTGTATATGCCGGACGCTGCGGGACAATCCGAAAACGTTCGATGTTCAGCAACAACGATGAACTCTCACAAGACACGGTGTTCGACGTGCTTAGCAGCGCGCGGCGGCGGGAAACGATCGCGATCTTACGGGAGGAGGAGACTCCGATCGAACTGACGACCCTGGCGGAGATCGTGGCCGCCCGAGAGAACGACACGACCGTCGAGGAGCTCTCCTCGCAGGACCGCAAGCGCGTGTACGTCTCTCTCTACCAGACTCACGTGCCGAAGCTCGTCGACGTCGGGGTCGTCGAACACGACGCCGACACGGGCGAAGTGTGGCTCACGTCCCAGGCCAGCGCGATCGAACCGTACCTGCACAACCCCGAACAGTCCAGACGGTGGCACCGGTATTACCTGGTCGTGGCGGTCGTCGGTGGACTGGCGTTTCTGGCAACGTCGTTCGGCGCGCTCCCGTTCGTCTCGGGAGCGCTGCTGGGCCAGATTCTCGTTCTCGCGTTCGTTCTCCTCGCGGGTGCGCAGTTTCTCCTCGCGTGGCAGCGCCGCCTCTGACCCGCCGTCTGGGACTGTCCGTGGCGCGTCGCACTGTCGGCCTCTCGTCGCGGCTCGCCGGCCCGATGTGCCGACGCTCACCGATCGATAGCCGACAGTGCCACCGGCTCGACGCCACGGCTGATGGTCGGTGGAATGCGGTATGAGAATGAGGTGGTCAGTCGTCGGTGCTCGAGTCTGGTAGCAGCTGTTCCGGTGTCCGTTCGTAGACCGGCGTCTCTGCGAACTCTGTGATCCGTTCCATTTCGCGCTCCGAGATGTGCTGAACCATCGGCATTGTCTGGGTCGTACGATCCTATAGTAATTGTGTCCGTAGCGAGTTCCCGGCCCACGGAAGCGACGAGTTACCGCACGGAAGCCACAGCGTTCTCGGGCTGTCGGGACCGACCGGCGTCTCCGAGATGGATCTGGCAGTGCTGGCCGTCCGTCTGTACAACGTTGGGGTCGCGGATAGCCCGGTCCACACGGTGGCGCTGCTGTCCGTGGCTCGTCGGCGAGCGCCGACGGGCCTCACACCATGTTCTCGGCTTCGATCGTCTGCCAGACCCGGTCGCCCTCCTCCGTGAGGCCGTAGACGCGCCCCTTCTTGCGCTCGTCGGAGACGAGCAGATCGACCAGCTCGCTCTCTCGGAGCTCCTGGAGCGCCCGCGAGACGTGGGCCAGGCCCACGCTGGCGTCGTCGGCGATGTTCGACGGCGTCGACGGTCCCTCGTCGAGGCGACGCATCGCGGCGACCCTGTAGCGCGAGCTGATGACGAAGCTCACGTCGTCCCAGTCGGGGTCGGTCATGACCGTCTCGCCCCCGATCGGTCCGTCGCGCCACTGGGTGACGGCACGCGACAGCGTCCGGTAGTACTGTGGAGTATCACTGTCGCTATAAGCGAGTCGAGTCGGACATAAAGACAGTCGGTCGTTAATCCCGTTCACGCTCAGTAAGCGGGTCTTTCTCGCGTGGTCTCCTCTGCCGACGGTCAGCAGGCGGTCCGTATGCAGTGGTCGGTCGGCCAACGAGCGCCTTCACATATGGCGTCCATAACAATACCACTCGGTTTCCGACCATCAGTCGTGACTTTCAGACGTGTTCGAACCCCTTCAGAGAGCGTTATCGACCGCGCGGGGCGTATCGAGGCCGGAGTACGAGCGACGCGACCAACGACCGACGCCACCTGATGTGGCCCTGGGAACACCTCGCCTGTGGCTACGTCGCCCTCTCGGTACTGTCTCGTCTCCGCGACGGCGATCGGCCCACGGGTCCACAGACCGTCGCCGTCGCGGTCGGGACGCAGTTTCCGGACCTGGTCGACAAACCGCTGGGCTGGGGGACGACGCTGCTGCCCTCCGGCATCTCGTTGGCCCACTCGCTGCTGGTCGCCGTCCCGCTGTCGGCCGCCGTCGTCGCCGTCGCGCGCGAGACCGGCCACGGACGGGTCGGCTGGGCGTTCGCGATCGGCTACCTCGCTCACCTGCCCGGCGACGTCGTCTATCCGATGGCACTGGGCGGACCGCCCCGGCTGGCCTTCCTGTTGTGGCCGCTCACGGAGAGCGTCGCGTCCGCGCCGGTCTCGATCACCGGCCACGTCTGGGCACTCCTCGCCCAGTTCGTCGCCCTGCTGGCCACGCCCGCGGGACGAGTGTACGTCGTCCTCGAACTCCTCCTGGTGGGCGGGGCGATCCTCGCGTGGGTGCTGGACGAGACGCCCCTCGTACCCGACGCCCGGTAGCAGCGGTCAACCGACGAGTGTCACCGGTGTCGTTCGACGCGAACTGGCCAGTACACCGAAAGAACCCACAAAAGCGCACGGGAGGTACTGTATAGCATGGGTGCCGAGCATCACGACGACCAGTTAGCTGCCGTGGAGTTCGACGACGAGCTGTCGTCGTCGTCGGTGACCGTGACGACGGTCTCCGTCGACGACCTCTTCGATGTCCTCGCACGTCCCGCGAACCGATACGTCTTGACGTATCTCCTGCGGGACGAGGGACCGGTCTACGCACACGAACTGGTCGAATACATCGTCGACGAGACCGATCCGCCCGAGGGCCTCTCGGAACAGGAGTATCGTGGCCAGATCGACTCGCGACTGCTCCACGTCTCGCTGCCCAAGCTCGAAGACGTGGGACTGATCGAGTTCGACGGTCGCCGACAACGAATCTCCGAGACCGACGAGACGACGGCCGCACTGCCGTACCTCCGCTTTGCACTCGCCCAGCAGCAAAGCCACGACGACTGATACGGATCGCTGTCCCCGTTTTTTCTGTCGACCTGGACCGGTGTAACTGTTCGTCCGGGACTGTCCGTGCGGACCCCGGCGGCGACGGGATCGCGGCCGCCTCCCAGCAGTGATCGCCGACGCCACGAGCGGCGGGGCGTCTCGGGACCGACGCGCCCGTCTCTCCGGGACAGGAGATCCCTTACGGATTCATCACGCGGCTAACCAGATCTCCACACTCCTATCATCTCCATAACAAAGGCGTCTGTCGCGGAGTGACCTGACGAACACTGGCCCTCAGTGTGGATACTATGACAAACGCGAGAATCGGTGACGGGAGTTACGTAGCACCGGAGGCCGTCGTGGGTCGCGACGAGGACGCGGAGACGACCCCACGACTCGGCGAGAACGCAACGATTCGATCGGGGACCGTGATATACGGCGACGTGACGATCGGCGACGACTTCTCGACCGGGCACAACGCCCTCGTCCGAGACGGAACGGTCGCGGGCGACGACGTGCTCGTCGGGACCAACACGGTCGTCGACGGCGACGTGACGATCGGCTCGCACGTCAGCCTCCAGACCGGCGTGTACGTCCCGCCGGAGACGACGATCGGAGACGAGGTCTTCCTGGGGCCCCACGCCACGGTCACGAACGACAACTACCCGATCCGCTCGGCGAGCGAACTCGACGGCGTCACGATCGAAGAGCACGTCTCGATCGGAGCCAACGCGACGATCCTGCCCGGGGTGACGATCGGTGAGCAGTCGTTCGTCGCCGCCGGGACCGTCGTCACGGCCGACGTTCCGCCCGAGACGCTCGTCGTCGGTGCGCCCGGCCGACACGAGGAACTGCCCGCCTCGCTCCAGGGAGGGAACCGGATCGAATGAGCTCTCAGATCGACCTCGACGAGATCTCACTGGCCGACCCGGTCGTCGAGGACCGCGAACAGCGCCGCGTCCGGTCTGTCCTCGAAAGCGGGCACCTCGCGGCCGGCAGCGAGGTCGCTGCCTTCGAAGCGGCCTTCGCGGACTACTGTGGGACCGACCACGCCGTCGCCACCAGCAACGGGACGACCGCGCTCCACGCGGCGCTGGCGGCGCTCGGCATCGGCGAGGGCGACCGCGTACTCACCACGCCCCTGTCCTTCGTGGCGACGGCCAACGCGATCCGGCTGGTCGGCGCAGAGCCGGTCTTCGCCGACGTGGATCCCGACTCGTACAACCTCGATCCCGAGGCCGCCAGCGAGCGCGTCGACTCCCTCGACGGCGACGTCGACGCCATCATGCCGGTCCACCTCTACGGGCTCCCCGCCGAGATGGATCGGTTCAGAGCGCTGGCCGACGCCTGCGACGCGACCCTGATCGAGGACGCCGCACAGGCCCACGGGGCCACCTACCGCGGCGAGCCGGTCGGATCGCTGGGCGACGCGGGCTGTTTCTCCTTCTATCCGACCAAGAACATGACGACCGGCGAGGGCGGGATGGTCGTCACCGACGACGACGCGGTCGCTCGTCGGCTCCGCTCGTTCATCAACCACGGGCGCGATCCCGAGGACGGCTCCGTCCACCGCTCGGTCGGCCACAACTTCCGGATGACCGACATCGCGGCCGCCATCGGACGGGCACAGCTAGAGCGGCTGCCCGACTTCGTCGAGTCCCGGCGTGCGAACGCCCGGCGACTCTCCGAGGGGATCGATGCCCCGTCGATCACGACGCCGACGGAGGCGGCGTACAAGCGCCACTCGTACCACCAGTACACCGTCCGCTCGCCCGAACGAGACGCGCTGGCGTCCGGCCTCGAACGAATCGGGATCGACACCGGCGTCTACTACCCGACGCCGATCCACGAACAGCCCGCCTACGACGACATCGAGTCGTCGTTCCCCGTCGCAGAGCGACTGACACGGGAGGTCCTCTCCGTGCCCGTCCACCCCTCGCTGGCGGACGAGACGGTCGAAACGATCGCGACTGCGATCGACACGGTGATCGCCGATGAGTGAGAACGGATCTCTCAAGACGGGCGTCGTCGGCGTGGGCAACATGGGTCGCCACCACGCACGCGTCTACGCACAGAACCGCGCCGTCTCGCTGGTCGGTATCGCCGACGCCGACGAGGCGACGGCCCGCGAGGTGGCCGACGACTACGACACGACCGTCATGTCGACCGCCGAGCTGCTCGACGCCGCCGACGCCGTCACCGTCGCCGTCCCGACCCGGTACCACGACGACCTCGTCGAGCGGGCGCTGGACGCTGGCGTCCACGTCCTCGTCGAGAAGCCGTTCGTGAAGGACCTCGCCGACGGCGAGGCGCTGGTCGAACGCGCCGCCGCCGAGAACCTCGTCCTCCAGGTCGGCCACATCGAGCGATTCAACCCCGCCATCCGAACCCTGACGGAGGTCCTGGCCGACCACGAGGTGATCGCGGTCGAGGCCCGCCGGCTCGGTCCGCCGGTCGACCGGGACACGACCGACACGGTCACGATGGACCTGATGGTCCACGACCTCGACGTGACCCTCTCCTTGCTCGACAGCGGCGTCAGGACCGTCGACGCGGTCGGCACCTGTGACGGCCAGCACGTCACCGCACAGCTTTCCTTCGAGGACGACACGGTCGCCCAGTTCAGTGCCAGCAGAGTGACCCAGCAGAAGGTCCGTCAGCTGGCGGTGACGACCCGCGACGCGCGGATCACCGTCGACTACGCCGACCAGGACGTGCGAATCCACCGCCACTCCGTGCCGGCCTACGTCGAGAACGACGGCGACGTTCGGTACCGCCACGAGAGCGTCATCGAACAGCCGACCGTCGCCAACGGCGAGCCGCTGGTGACGGAACTGGACGCGTTCGTCGAGGCGGTCGTGACCGACAGCGAACCGGTCGTCTCCGGGACGGACGGTCTGCGCGCCCTCGAACTCGTCGACCAGATCGACGCACAGGTGTCGACCGAACTGGACGCCACTGCCCAGCAGTCCCGCTAACGAGTGTGAGACGACTATGATACTGTCCCGCCAGTGCGTCGGTCCCGGCCCACCGAGAGCGGCCCGCACGGAGGTGAGCGGATGGGGTCGGTAGTGATCTCCGTCGACGCAGAACTCGGCTGGGGCTTTCACGACGTGTCGGGCCACTCGGAGCGACTGGCGGCCGCCCGCGTCGGCTGGAAGCGACTCGCCGGACTCTGCTCGGAGTACGAGATCCCCGCGACGTGGGCGGTCGTCGGCCACCTGTTGCTCACCGACTGTGACGGCCGCCACGAGAACCACCCCCGCGGTCCGGAGTGGTTCCGGTGTGAACGCGACCGCTGGGCCGACCGTCCGAGCCTGCGGTACGGCCCCCACCTCGTCGCCGACGTGGCGGCGGACCCGGTCGGCCACGAGATCGGCTGTCACACGTTCTCACACGTCCTCTTCGGAGCGGACGACACGACGGCCGCGACCGCTCGCGCCGAGATCGAGGCGTGTCTCGACGCGACCAGCGCGACCGACTACTCGCTTCGCTCGTTCGTCTTTCCGCGCAACAGCGTGGGTCACCGGGAGCTGCTCGCGGAGTACGACTTCGACTGCTATCGCGGTGTCGCCCCGGCGGAACGGACGCCGCTGAACAAACTCCGCGAAGCGACCGTCGGCGAGCCCGAGCCACGCCTCGTCACACCCGCCGTCGACGAGCACGGTCTGGTCGACATTCCGGCGTCGCTGTACCTCTTCTCATTCGAGGGCCGACCCCGGCGACTCCTGACGACGGTCTTCGAGGACCCGATCGTCCAGTACGCCCGTCGCGGGATCGACGCCGCGGCCCGCGAAGACGGCGTCTTCCACATGTGGCTCCACCCGAACAACCTCACCGGTCGCCCGGAGATCGCACGCATGCGAGCGATCTTCGACTACCTCGACGAGCGCCGCGCCGACCTCGCTATCGAGACGATGGGCGAGGTCGCTGCCCGAGTCGACCGAGTGGATCCGCCGACGGCGGGCCACTCTCCCGATGGCGTTTAACTCAGAAAACACTATAGGGCGGGCATAACAAACCCGACACGAGTGGAGTTCCTTTCCATGTCTGAACCCAACCTCAGCGACAGATCGGTGCTGGTCACGGGCGGTGCCGGCTTCGTCGGCGGCCAGCTCGTCCAGACGCTCGCCCCGGACAACGACGTGACCGTCCTCGACGACCTCTCGACGGGCGAACGCGACCGCGTTCCCGACGACGTGACCTTCGTCCACGGCGACGTACGCGACCAGCGCAAGCTCAAGCAGGAGATCGAGGCGGCAGACGTCGTCTTCCACGAGGCGGCCGTCGTCGGCGTCCCGGCCTCGTTGCGAGATCCGCCCCGGAGCAACCACGTCAACACCGGCGCGACCGTCCAGTTGCTCGACTACGCTCGCCAGTACGACACGCGGGTCGTCCTCGCCTCCAGCGCCGCGATCTACGGCGAGCCCGAGTCGGTTCCCATCGAGGAGGACCACCCCCTCGAACCGACCTCACCGTACGGCGTCGACAAGCTCGCAGTCGATCACTACGCCCGCGTGTTCGCCCAGCAGTACGATCTCCCTGTCGTTCCGCTGCGGTACTTCAACATCTACGGGCCGCGGACCGGCCCCAATCCCTACAGTGCCGTGGTCGACGTCTTCCTCGAACAGGCTCGGAGCGGCGACCCGATCACGGTCCACGGGACCGGCGAGCAGACCCGTGACTTCGTCCACGTCGACGACGTGGTCCAGGCGAACCTCCGGGCCGCGACCACCGACGAGGTCGGCGTGGCCTACAACGTCGGCACCGGCTCGTCGGTCTCTATCGCGGAGCTCGCCGAGCTGATCCGGACGGCGACGGACAGCGACTCGCCGATCACACACACCGACGAGCGACCGGGCGACATCAGCGACAGCGAGGCGGACATCTCTCGCGCACGCGAACGACTCGGCTACGAGCCGACGGTCGATCTCCGTTCTGGCATCGACCGGCTCGTCGACGCGGCCGCCCCGGCGGATCCCCCCTCCTCCTCGTAGCGCGTCCATAACAAACCCGTCCCGCCGGGAAGAGAGAGTCACCGATTGCTGCACGGACTTTCAGCAGACATGTTCAACGGACACTCTCTCAGCGTCGTCGTACCGGCATACAACGAGGAATCACACGTCGGCGAAGTCATCGACACGCTCCCGGACTGTGTCGACCGGGCGTACGTCGTCGACGACTGCTCGACCGACGACACTTGGTCGGTCATCCAGTCACACGTTCCCGCCCGCGAACGGTCTCGGTCGCGGGCACGCGCCGACGGCGGCGAGGCGGCACAGACGGTCGTCCCGATTCGCCACGAGCGAAATCGCGGGGTCGGTGGCGCGATCAAGACCGGCTACCTCGCGGCGATCCGGGACGGCACGGACATCGTCGCCGTGATGGGCGGCGACGGGCAGATGGACCCGGACCTGCTGCCCGACATCGTCGCGCCGGTGGCCGACGGCCGGGCCGCCTACGCGAAGGGGAATCGGCTGTGTTCGCCGTCGGACCGTTCGTCGATGCCGACCGTCCGTCAGGCGGGCAACCGCATGCTCTCGGCGCTGACGCGACTCGCGTCGGGGTACTGGGGGATCGGCGACCCACAGAACGGGTACACCGCCGCCTCCACGGCGGCGCTCGAACGCAGCGGGGTCGACGAGATGTACGAGTTCTACGGCTACTGCAACGATCTGCTGGTCAAGCTCAACGTCGCGGACTGCCGGGTCGCCGACGTGCCGATGCCCGCCGAGTACGGCGACGAGACCAGCCACATCGACCTCCGGACGTACGTGCCCCGCGTCTCCGGTATGCTGGCTCGGAACTTCTTCTGGCGGCTCCGCCGATACGCCAGCGACGTCGGTCCGGCGATCCCGGCTGCCTATCTCGGCGGGATCGCGCTTTCCGTCCCCGGCCTGGCGGGCGTCCTGTTCGCGTTGCTGGCGGGTAACAGCGGCTTACTCGCCCTCTCGTCGCTGGTCTTTCTCGTCGCGACCGTGGCGCTCGTGGCCGGCGTCGCGCTCGACCGCAGGCACAACGAGGAGCTGGCCGTCGTCGTCGATAACTGAGCCCTACCGTTCGGGAGCGTCGGTAACCCCTTCTTTCGGTGTCCCCTCGGAAGGCGCAACCACGCCGCTACCGACTGGTAGGCAAGTCAGTCCACTTCGACGGAATCGTTTTGTCGGTATGTACGGATTACCAGGTGTTGATGGCTCCGACACCCACCTACCAGGCCCTCCGCGACGTGGACAGTACGTCTACTACTGTCGGCCGTCCGTCCGTGACCGATCTCGCCACCTCGGGGTGGCGGACGGCTTCGCGACGTGACGGCCGACCGTACGAACGACGCCGATGGAGGACCAGACGATGACCAACGAGACGGACAACACCGACAGTGATCCGCTCGCGGACGCCGCCACGACGTTCGCGGGGACGCCCTGGGAGGGCCGGCCGGTCGATCCGGACCTGCACAGCGATCTGGGGTACGAGCTGGTCGACTGGGAGGTCGTGCCCAACGCTCGCGACGACAAGCAGGTGTTCCTCCCGATCGAGGAGTCGATGCTGCGCGACGAGGCGTTCATCGTCGCGGAACCGGACGCCTGCTGTGACCTCGGAACGAAGCTGTAACTGCGCTCTCGTACGGATGTCGCCCGTCGCTTCGCGGTCGGTCGAGTCCCGCGGCGACGCTCACCGGGACATCGCTACAGCCGTCCGTCTCACTCGACGGTCACGCTCTTGGCGAGGTTCCGTGGCTTGTCGATCGGTCGGTCGAGTTCCGCGGCGACGTGATAGGCGAGCAACTGGAGGTGAACGTTCGCGAGCACGCCCGTCAGTGCCGGATCGGTGTCGGGCACCGGCAAGTGAGCGTCCGCTCGGTCGCCCAGCGGGCTGTCGGCCGGGCCGACCGCGACGACCGGCCCGCCGCGTGATCGGATCTCCTCGGCGTTGCTGGCGACCTTCTCGGTGTTGTGGCCCGTGTCGATCGCGAACACCGGCGTCCGTTCGGTCACGAGTGCGAGCGGACCGTGTTTGAGCTCGCCAGCGGCGAACCCCTCGGCGTGTTCGTAGGTAATCTCCTTGAGCTTGAGCGCTCCCTCCAGTGCGACCGGATGGCCGGTCCCGCGACCGACGAAAAAGTACGCGTCGCTGTCTCGAAACTGCCGAGCCACGGACCGAACGTCGTCCGACTCGACGACCGTGCGGACGCCGTCGGGCAGGGCTGCGAGCGCGCGTCGGAAGGGGCGGCCCCGCCCGGTCCCCTCGCGAGCGGCCAGTTGCTCGGCCAGCAACGCCAGCGTCGCGACCTGCGAGGAGAAGGTCTTGGTGGCCGCGACGCCGATCTCGGGACCGGCCCGGATGAACAGCGCGTCGTCGCACTCTCTGGCGGCCGTGGAACCGACCGTGTTCGTGACCGCGAGCGTGGGCTGGTCCTGTGAGTGCGCCTCCCGGAGCGCCGCCAGTGTGTCGGCCGTCTCTCCGCTCTGGGTCACGCCGACGACGATCGTCCCCGCTCGCGCCGGTGGCGGTGCCGTGACGTACTCGCTGGCTAGGTGTGCGCTCGCGGGGACGCCACGCTCGATCAGTAGCCGCGCCCCGTACAGCGAAGCGTGGTAGGAGGTTCCACAGGCGACGAAGGCCACGCGTTCGACGCCGTCGAGGGTCTCGTCCGCGAGGTCGTCGAGCGCGACGCCGTCGCCGAGTCGCCCCTGGAGGGTCTGCTCCAGGGCCCGTGGCTGCTCGTGGATCTCCTTGTGCATGTAGTGGTCGTAGCGCCCCTTCTCGGCGTCCTCGGCGGTCCACTCGACGGTCCGGACCGGTCGATCGCGGACGCGACCGTCCGCGCCGGTCACCTCGTAGTGATTCGGTCCGATCGCGACGACGTCGCCGTCGTCGAGGTAGACCACGCTGTCGGTGCGCTCGATGAACGCGGGCACGTCGCTCGCGAGGTAGTTCGCGTCGTCGCCCAGGCCCAGGACCAGCGGCGAGCCGTTCCGTGCGGCGTAGACTCGGTCGCTGTCGGCGACGACCATCGCGATCGCGTAGCTCCCGTCGATGTCGCCCAGCGTCGCCCGGAGCGCGTCGACCGGCGTCGCGCCCGCGGC
This sequence comes from Halomicrobium mukohataei DSM 12286, assembly GCF_000023965.1. Taxonomy (NCBI): domain Archaea; kingdom Methanobacteriati; phylum Methanobacteriota; class Halobacteria; order Halobacteriales; family Haloarculaceae; genus Halomicrobium; species Halomicrobium mukohataei. Next base: position 1,945,024 of record NC_013202.1, read on the forward strand.
CAGATACTCCTCGACGAGGTGTGGCACCACTTCGGTGTCTGTCTCGCTGTCGAGGACGTGGCCACTCGCCCGGAGTCGATCACGCAACGACGCGTAGTTCTCGACGATCCCGTTGTGGACGACGGCGACCCGCCCCGTGCAGTCGGTGTGTGGATGGGCGTTCTCGTCGCTCGGCTCACCGTGGGTGCTCCAGCGCGTGTGGCCGATGCCGGTCGTGCCGCCGGGACGGTCGCGACGGACGCGCCGGGCCAGCTCGGCGACCTCGCCGGAGCGCTTGACGACCTCCAGGGACGCACCGTTCGGCACGGCGATCCCGGCGGAGTCGTACCCCCGGTATTCGAGGTTGTCCAGTCCCGAGAGCAGCGTCGAGACTGCCTCCTCACACCCCACGCAGGCGGTAATCCCACACATCAGCGGTCACCCTCCATGGCGGTGTGGAGGCGTCGCTGTCGGTCGACTGCGCGTCCGAAGGGCGGTCTTGGCATACACACCCGTTACCCGGCTCGTCACCTTTGTTATGGACGACTCAAGGCTAAAACCTCGCCCTTTAGGGCGGGGATACAGCCGACAATTCCTACACAGTCCCCGTCGATTCCAAGGCCGGATATTCCACGCCCTGCTCGTTACCTTTAATATAATGTCCCATAACTGGTTATAAACACAGTACGATGCTGGAGACGACCCGCACCTACGTCGTACGCATCACGAACCACGGTCAGGTTCGTGACGACCTTGACCAGTGCGGGTTCGTAGCATCCAAGCTGTGGAACGTCGGACGCCACTACATCCAAGGTCGGTGGGATGAGGACGGTGAAATACCCGACGAGAAAGAGCTAAAATCGGAGTTGAAAGACCACGAACGCTACAGTGACCTGCATTCTCAGTCAAGTCAGCGAGTTCTCGAAGAGCTTGCTGAGGCGTTCACCGGCTGGTACAACTCCGACGACGGCAATAACCCACCCGGCTATCGGAAACGTGGTGACCGACACCCGCGCTCCACCGTGACGTGGAAGCAGAAAGCCATCAAGCACGACGACAAGCACGGCCAGCTTCGTCTCTCGAAAGGCTTCAACCTGAAAGAGAGTCGATCTGACTTCATCCTCGCGGAATACGAAACCCGCCCTGACGTAGAAGTCGAGCACATCCAGCAGGTGCGTGCCGTCTGGAACGGCGACGAGTGGGAACTACACCTCGTCTGCAAGAAAGAAATTCCAATCGAGGACGCACCCGGCGACGCCACGGCGGGTATCGATCTCGGTATCAGCAACTACCTCGCTATCGACTATGAGAACGGCCCCTCGGAGCTGTATCCGGGGAACGTGCTGAAAGAGGACAAGCACTACTTCACCCGCGAGGAGTATCAGACCGAAGGCGAGAACGGGCCGTCGAAGCGTGCGCGGAAGGCTCGCCGGAAACTCTCCCGACGCAAAGACCACTTCCTCCACACTCTCAGCAAGCACATCGTTGAGCAGTGTGTCGAAGAAGGTGTGGGAAAGATCGCGGTTGGCGACCTCAGCGACATTCGCGAAGGCGAGAACGGTGATTCGCGGAATTGGGGTCCGTCGGGAAACAAGAAGTTGCACGGATGGGAGTTCGGCCGCTTCGCCCGTCTGCTCGAATACAAGGCCGAGGAACACGGCATCCTCGTTGATCGTGTAGACGAGGAGAACACCTCAAAGACGTGTTCGTGTTGCGGACAGATTCGTGCTAGCAACCGCGTGGAGCGTGGGCTGTACGTCTGTGAGTCGTGCGAGACGACGATGAATGCGGACGTGAACGGTGCGGTGAACATTCGGAGAAAGATAACTCAGAGTCCCCCGACGGGGGATATGAGTAACGGCTGGTTGGCACAGCCCGGAGTCTTCCTGTTCGACCGCGAGAGCGGACGGTTCCCACCGAGAGAACAGGGAGACTGTAGACCCTAATATCCCAACGCTCGGGAATCCTCGCCCTTCAGGGCGGGGAGGATGTCAAGCGACGGCTGTCGGTCGTCCGACGGAGTCGACGGGTAGCTCAGAGACCGCCGGCAGTCTTCACTTCGCCCCGCTCTGTGGCGGCCAGAGGATCGCTCGCGAGTTCGGCCAGTCCGGTCAGATACGAGTGGACCGTCATGTCGACTGCCTCGAACTGGCTCGGGACGACTCCCGCGAGTTCGCCGTCGACGTACGTCGCCAGACAGATTCGTGGGAGCTTGATGCAGTCGAACGCTTCGTCGGTGACGAACGATTCACAGACCGTCTGCTCGAAGGGGAGTTCGACCTCGGGATAGCCGTCTGCCCAGCGTTCGAACTCCTCGATCTTGTTGTGCAGGTATCGCCCGACCGGCGACTGGGAACAGCGTTCCCCCGTGTAGAGACGATCACCCCACACCTGAACGGTGAACCGATCGATCCTGTCTCGTTCCTCCAGTCCGTCGAGGCGTTCGAGGACGGCCGACTGCGTCGTCTGGGTGGGCGTCGGTGCCCCCAGCGACCGAACGAACACGTCGACGCGAACGTCGTCACTCGCTTCGACGCGCTCGCTGTGATTCGACCACCACTCACGGTACGGTGTCTCTGACATCGTGTTCTTCTTGTGGGTCCGTACCAGCCGACATAAGCGGGTTCGACCGTTCACAGAACTGATTCGTGATAACCCTCCACTGTCGCCGATATGGTGGGGCTTCGCCGTGCTGGAGTCCAGCCGCCGGTGTCCGAGCGAGGGTTGCGACCTCTCCACCTGCGGTGGCCCGTCCCGCCTTACCGGGCGACGGACCGTTCGTCCGTCCGGTACCGAGCCGAGAGCGTTCGGTAGCCCGGCCATAACAATGCGTGGGCCAGCGGTGCGTCGGGACAAGAAATGGTGATCGGTGTATGAGCTGCCGGGGGCAGGCCACGAGCGGGCACAGCAGCGACACAGCGTCCGATCTTTCCCTCTCCGTGGTCGTCGTGACCTACAACGAGGCCGATCGTATCGAGGCGTGTCTCGATGCGATCTTCGAGGCGTGTCGCCGGTTCGAACGTACCGAAGTCGTCATGGTCGATTCGCGCTCGACCGACGAGACCATCGCGCTGGCCGCCAACTATCCGATCCGTGTCTACCGTCTCCCCGCGTCCACGGACCGCACGCCCGGTGCCGGTCGATACGTCGGGACACAGGTCACGTCGGCTGACCCCGTGCTGTTCGTCGACGGCGACATGATCGTCGAGCCCTCGTGGGTCGCGGCCGCCGCGGCGCGGCTCCGGTCCGAGCCCGCGGTCGCCGGCGTCGACGGCTGTCTCAACGACGCCTCCGGACGGACCGAACGCCGCGTCGACACGCTTCGTGGCGTCGTACTGTACGACCGGGCGATCCTGGCGTCGGTCGGCGGCTTCGACCCGCACCTGCAGGCCCTCGAAGACGTGGAGCTGGGCTTCCGCCTCAGGAACGCGGGATACCACCTGGTGCGGCTCCCGATCGTCGCCGCAACCCACCCCTTCGGCGACGGGCTACCAGAGCTGCGTCGCCGGTGGCGCAGCGGCTACTACTTCGGCCGCGGGCAGGTCCTGCGCAAGTGGTCTCGATCCCCGCGGATGGTCGCGCGCGTGTGTCACTACTCTCGACTCTACGCGGTGATGGGCGGCTGGACGGCGCTCGGAATCTTCGCAACCGGTTCGCTGGGACCGGTCGGGCTTCTGGCGTGGTGCTGCGTGACGGCGGCGCTGGTCGGCGTCTGTCTCCGACTCAAGGGGCGGACCTGGGTCGAAAACAAGTCGATATCGCTCGCTCCCGTCTGGGCGGGCGCACTCGTCGGCTTTCTCGGGCCGCACCCGCCGCCGTCTTCCTATCCGGTCGGACGGGTCGAGCTGATCGCGACGCCGACCGGGCGGAGTTCCGGAGCGGTCGGAGGGATTCGATGACCGACGCGGCCACGCTGGGGGGAGGTCCGTGGATCGGTCGCTAACCGAGGCGTTCAGCGCACTGTTCAGTGCCAAGCTGGCGACTTCGGTGATCAGTATCGTCTCCTTACCGATCGTCGTCCGGGAGCTGGGGACGACCGGGTACGGGGACTACGCCTTCCTCATCTCCTCGTTCAGCCTCTACATGATCCTCGTCAGCTCCGGTGTCACGGAGGGCGTCCAGAAGTTCGTCGCCGAGGAGCGCGCGGACGACCGCTGGCACGAACACGTCGTCGGCTTCTACCTCCGACTGACGCTCGGACTCGGGGCGGTCGGTGCGGTCGTCGTCGGCGCGGCCAGCGCGAGCGGGCTGCCGGACCGCCTGCTCGGTGCGCCGTTCTCCTACTACTTCGCGTTGCTGGCGGTGCTGGTCGTCGCCGCACAGCTCCGGGCGTTCACCCGCCGGACACTGATGGGGCTCGGTCTGGAGCGCTACTCCGAGCCTCTCCGGGTCGCGGCGAAACTCACGTGGGTCGGACTCGGACTCGGGCTGGCCGCTCTCGGACTCGGCGTCGACGCCTTCCTCGTCTCGAACATCGCTGGTGCGACGCTGCTCGCCGTCGTCGGTCTCGCGGTGATCGCCCGCCGACTGTCGGTCTCTGCCATCCTCCGTGGCCCACCAGACGACTTCCCCACTCGAGAACTGCTCTCGTTTAACGGGCTCAACATCGTCCTCGTGCTCCTCTTGCTGTCGCTGTTCCACGTCGACGTGGTGATGATGCGACTCCTGACCGACGGCGGACAGACGGGACAGTACAGAGCCGCCCTGGCGATCGCGGAGTACGTCTGGTTCGTTCCGCTCTCTCTCCAGACGCTGCTGTTGCACTCCAGTTCCCGGCTATGGGCCGAGCGTCGGTTCGAGCGCCTCACCGACATCGCCTCCCGAATTACGCGCTACGTCTGGCTGCTCGTGTCGCTGATGGCGATCGGTCTGTTCGTCCTGGCCGACGCGGCGATCCCGCTGTACTTCGGCCCCGAGTTCACCGACACCGTCGGACCACTGCTCGTCCTGTTGCCCGGGACGATCGGCTTCGCGCTGGCCCGCCCGCTGTACGCCATCAACCAGGGGAGCGGCCGCCTCCGAACACCGATCGTCGCCACAGGCGGGGCTGCCGCTATCAACGTCGTCCTCAACGCGGCACTGATCCCGGCCTACGGAATGATCGGCGCTGCGGCTGCCACCAGCGTCGGCTACGGTTCGATGTTCGCCTTCCACGTCGCCTGCGCGCGGCATCTGGGGTATCGACCGCTGGCCGATCTCCGGTTCCCGTCGCTGGTCGGGACCGCGGTCGTCGCCGCTCCCGTCATCTACGCCGTCGACGCCGTTCTCGTCGGCGACTACCTCTCTCTCGCGGTGGTCCCGGTCGCCGGTGCAGTCGTCTACACGATCGTCGCCGTGGCGTTCGGTGCGGTGACCGTCGACGAACTCCGGTCGGTCACCGGCGCGTTGCCCGCACCGGTCGGTCCTCGTCTCCGAGCGCTCTTGCCTGGGTCCGACCGCTGACGTGTCGCGTCACCCGGCGAATTTATTCTCCACCTATAAATGAAGAAATGTATACTGGTAGCTCGTACCATCAACAGGGTGTGACGTTCGACCGACCGCCGCGACGTATCAGACCTCCAGTTTCGTCTGGAAATATATCGAACACAACAGCCGCCACCCTCAATACGTTTCCGGTGTCGTACCGCCGATCGAGAGGGTCTGGTGCCGTTCGCTACGCGATCGCCTCGACGGTGACGATGTGATCGTCGACGCTGGTACCCTCACTCTTCGACTGTCTCGTGGCCCCACGCGAGATCGCACTGTTCGGTCGTGGCGTCGTCTCGCTCCGGACGCGCCCGCGCAATCTCGACGTGTACCGGAGGTCGGACCGATGTCACACGATCCGGTCCGCGGATTCGAGCATATCAGCGAGAGACGACTACCCAATTTCGATACTGCATCTCAAACCGGTGGTTCGTTTCTCGCGCGAACAAGTGTACGCAGCCATATACGTTCTCCACGGGCCGATGCTTCCGGCCGGTCGCCGCCCGCAGCTCTCCCGAACGTATCACTCTCAGTATACCGTTCCCGACCCGCGGTTTCCTCGCCCGCTCTCGATAGTGCTATCACTGGTACCACCGTTATTTCCTCCTCGTGAACACCTGTGCCAGCTCCCGGATAGCGACCAATCAGTTTCGAAAGAGTTTCTCCCCGACCGCGACAGTCCTTACATCTGTCATACCAGAATCTACAAATAGGAGCGCGCCGTGGCCCGTCACATGAACTCCGGAACGCTAACCGTCGAGAATATCGGCGGCATCGAGCACACGACAGCAGAGATACCGCCCGGCGTCACCGTCCTCGCGAGCCCGAACGCCTCGAACAAGACCTCGTTTCTCCGATCGGTGATGGCCGCGCTCGGTAGCGATCAGGTCTCGCTCAAGGGCGACGCAGACGAGGGGTCGGTGAGCCTCGAACTCGACGGGACGACGTACGAACGGACGTTCGAACGAACGGGTGCGACCGTCCGCTCGGACGGCACTCCCTACCTCGACGACTCTGCCGTCGCAGATCTCTTTGCCTTCCTGTTGAAGTCCAACGAGGCCAGGCGTGCCGTCCAGTCGACCGTCGACCTGCGGGAACTCATCATGCGACCGGTCGACACCGAAGCGATCCAGTCCGAGATCGAGCGTTGTCAGCGCGAACGCGATCACATCGACGAACAACTGGACGAGATCGACTCGCTCAAGCAGCGACTTCCCGACCTCGAAGAGCAAAAGCGCGAGCTGCAAAACGAGGTCGAGGCGAAGCGTTCGGAACTGGAGTCACTCGAAACGGAGATCGAGGAGGCCGACGCTTCCGTCGAAAGCCAGCGCGAGGAACGCGACGAACTCGAAACGGCGCTGGAAGAGCTTCGAGACGTTCGCTCGACACTCGAAGACGTTCGCTACGAGATCGAGGCAAAGCGCAAGCGCCACTCCTCGCTCAAGGAGGAGCGAAACGAGCTCGAAACCGAGATCGACGAACTGGCCGACGTGCCCGAAGACGAACTGGCCAACATCGAGGGCCACGTCGACGACCTTCGCTCCCGGAAGCAGCAACTCGACGCCGAAATAAGCGAACTCCAGAAGACGATCCAGTTCAACGAGAAGATGATCGACGAGGCGACGAGCGGGAGCCACCCGGCCGTCGACATCGCGACCGACGGCGGGGACGGTGCCACCGTGACCGACCAACTACTCGATCAGCGACAGGAGACTGTCTGTTGGACCTGTGGCTCGGAGGTCGAGATCGACCAGATCGAGGACACCGTCGCCAACCTCCGTGACGTACGCCGCGAGAAGCTCGATACGATCGACGACATCGAGTCGGAACTCGACGAGTACAAGCGCCAGAAGAAGTCCTACGAGTCCCAGCAACGCGAACGCGACCAGGCACAGCGCCGCCTCGCGCGCGTAGAGAACGATATCGAGTCCACCGAGAGCGCGCTCGAACGACTGACCGAACGCAAAGACGAACTCACTGACGAGGTCGAAGACCTCGAAGCCCGCGTCGAGGACCTCGAATCCGGCAGCTACGACGAAGTCCTGGAACTCCACCGGACCGCCAACGACATGGAGTACGAACTCGGGCGACTGGAGACCGAACGCGACGAAGTCGAGAGCGAGATCGCGGACATCGAGTCCCGCGTCGCCGAGGCAGACGACCTGCGCGCACAGCGCGAGCAACTCCAGGCGGAACTGACGGACCTCCGCACTCGCATCGACCAGATCGAGGCCGACGCCGTCGAGCAGTTCAACGACCACATGGAACAGCTCCTCGGTATCCTCGACTACGACAACATCGAACGGATCTGGATCGAGATCGTCGAGGAGGAGGTTAGAAAGGGACGACGCAAGACCACCGAACGGACCTTCGAACTCCACGTCATCCGTAGCAGCGACAGCGGCGTCGCCTACGAAGACACCGTCGACCACCTCAGCGACTCCGAGCGGGAGGTGACCGGACTGGTGTTCGCTCTGGCCGGCTATCTGGTCCACGACGTTCACGAGGACGTGCCAGTGATGATCATGGACGCGCTCGAACCGATCGACTCCGAGCGCATCGCCGCACTCGTCGAGTACTTCGAATCGTACGTCGACTATCTCGTCGTCGCGCTGCTGCCCGAAGACGCCGACGCGCTGGAGATCGACCACCACCGAATCACCGATATCGGCGCGTAACGACCGCTGGCGGCTTTCGAACGCTCTCCGACACGATCGCTTGGACTGGTAGTGTTAGCTCTCCTCGCTCTCACACTCGCAACCACCCTCGTCGAGCAACGACGCCACGGTCTTCTGTGTCTCGCAGTCCCGACAGTACACCTGGAAGTCGATGATGAGCCGGAAGTCGCCCAGCGAGATCCGGCCGGTGTCGCGCAGCCGCGTCAGCTTCTCTTCGGTGACTGATGTCGCCCGACTGACGAGGCGCTGGATCGTCGTCTTTTGCTTCTCGATGTGTTCTTCGTCGCTCGGCGTCTCGTACTCCGCGTCACGGACGTCTTTGACGTAGGATCTGATCGCCTGGTACGTGACGAAGTCGCTCTGTAGCTGCTCGACGTCGACGCCCTCCCGTTCGAGCCGCGTCTCGATGGTTGCACGGTCTGTCTCGGCGTCGTCGTTCGCCAGCGCCTCGTAGATCGCCTTCCCGTCGCTGTCGAAGTGCGTGACGCCCTCACTCTCCAGTCGCGCGTCGACCAGCGCGACGTTGAACTCGGTCGCGAGCTGGCGGAGGCTCTTCCGATCGTCGCCCTCGGCCGTCCAGCTGGCGACGAGTTCGTCTCCCAGGCCATCCAGCCCGTACTCGTCCAGCAATCGTTCGACTTTGCTTCGCCGCTGTCTGTTCATATGTGGTTCCAACGCGCTCCCGGGTTATGTAAATTGCTTCCGGCTTCTACACTGGCCGTCCGCTGCAGTGAAATAACGTGGGTATCGGCGTTACGTTTCACTGCGTCCCAGCGTGACTGTCGGGTGCTGCCACAGCCACAGTTCGAGCCTGGCCCACTCGTGCCCACCTTCACTGAACATCTGGGATGTGTGTAGATAGATGGCACTATAAGGTAGTACTGCTTCAATATGCACTCTTTTGTAGATATTCACATCTATATTTGGGGAATTTGACTAAGCAATTCTGGCTACGATATTCTAACTGGAATATTGGAACGTAGAAGGATGCCTTCTATACAAACATCTAGTTATATGGGTGCACCTTGATCGGGGGTTCCGGAGCCGTGGGACTGCCTTCCTGTCTGTAACTTGGCCATTCTGTGGTCGTCGTCTCCGCTGCAAGACTCACACTGTTGGCCGTCATCGCTACAGGGTACTCGCTCCCTCGAAGGCGACGACGTCTCACGCAGACAGCCGGCTGTCCGTGTCGGGTCGATCGTCTGGCTGCCTGCTGTCACTGTGGTCGCCGTGTGCCCGTGATGCAGCCGCTGTCGTTCGGGGAGTTCTAGGGTCGATTCTGACCGTCGGTTCTGCCTCGCTTATATCCCCTCGTTCAGTTACATCACGGTGACGACCACCACACGTGAGCCGTGTGCTGTTATCACAGGGCCGCTTCGAGACGTGCGATTTATATGTACCCCTCCCATCGGGTGTAATACGAAGGTCGCGCCGGGTCGCCCGGCAAGGCCGGGCCGGCAAACCGCCGTGGTTCGTCGGCCACGAAGAGTGAGAGTGTGCCCACCTCGACGCCTCGCGGTGAGTGGCCCTCTCGCGAAGTATGAGGATCCCACCCCTGCGGTCCGCCGTCAAGATGGGATCTGATGTGAGCCCTGACGGACCCAACACGATGTAGCTGGGGAGGGATACCCCAGCGTTTGCTTCCGACGGAGTGACACCTTTCCGCCGCTGACTATGTCAGCACATTCCGGTTGATCCTGCCGGAGGCCATTGCTATCGGAGTCCGATTTAGCCATGCTAGTCGCACGGGCTTAGACCCGTGGCGTATAGCTCAGTAACACGTGGCCAAACTACCCTATAGACCATGATAACCTCGGGAAACTGAGGCTAATCGTGGATATCGCATTCACGCTTGAACTGCCGAATGCGAGAAACGTTCCGGCGCTATAGGATGTGGCTGCGGCCGATTAGGTAGACGGTGGGGTAACGGCCCACCGTGCCAGTAATCGGTACGGGTGGTGACAGCCAGAACCCGGAGACGGTATCTGAGACAAGATACCGGGCCCTACGGGGCGCAGCAGGCGCGAAACCTTTACACTGCACGACAGTGCGATAGGGGGACTCCGAGTGCGAGGGCATATAGCCCTCGCTTTTCTCGACCGTAAGGTGGTCGACGAATAAGGACTGGGCAAGACCGGTGCCAGCCGCCGCGGTAATACCGGCAGTCCGAGTGATGGCCGCTGTTATTGGGCCTAAAGCGTCCGTAGCTTGCCGTGAAAGTCTATCGGGAAATCGACGCGCTCAACGCGTCGGCTTCCGGTGGAAACTGCACGGCTTGGGGCCGGAAGACTCAGCGGGTACGTCTGGGGTAGGAGTGAAATCCTGTAATCCTGGACGGACCACCAATGGCGAAAGCACGCTGAGAAGCCGGACCCGACAGTGAGGGACGAAAGCCAGGGTCTCGAACCGGATTAGATACCCGGGTAGTCCTGGCCGTAAACGATGCTCGTTAGGTCTGCCGTGCACTACGAGTGCACGGTGAGCCGAAGTGAAGACGATAAACGAGCCGCCTGGGAAGTACGTCCGCAAGGATGAAACTTAAAGGAATTGGCGGGGGAGCACCACAACCGGAGGAGCCTGCGGTTTAATTGGACTCAACGCCGGACATCTCACCAGTCCCGACAGTAATAACGACGGTCAGCTTGACGAGCTTACCCGAGTTACTGAGAGGAGGTGCATGGCCGCCGTCAGCTCGTACCGTGAGGCATCCTGTTAAGTCAGGTAACGAGCGAGACCCGCATCCGTAGTTGCCAGCGATACCCCGAGGTAGTCGGGTACACTACGGAGACCGCCGACGCTAAGTCGGAGGAAGGAACGGGCAACGGTAGGTCAGTATGCCCCGAATGGACTGGGCAACACGCGGGCTACAATGGTCGAGACAATGGGTCGCGATACCGAGAGGTAGAGCTAATCTCCCAAACTCGGTCGTAGTTCGGATTGTGGGCTGAAACTCGCCCACATGAAGCTGGATTCGGTAGTAATCGCGTGTCAGAAGCGCGCGGTGAATACGTCCCTGCTCCTTGCACACACCGCCCGTCAAAGCACCCGAGTGAGGTCCGGATGAGGCCATCATGCGATGGTCAAATCTGGGCTTCGCAAGGGGGCTTAAGTCGTAACAAGGTAGCCGTAGAGGAATCTGCGGCTGGATCACCTCCTACTGAACGGGACCAGGCCGACGTGCCTGGCCCACCTGCTGTTACCGTTGGTCGAGCGCGACCAACAATTTGGTCGGAAGACCGTGTTGGGCCGTCAGGGCTCACAAGACCTATCCGAGGCGGATCTTCCTTCGGGGAGGCCGGGTGCAACTCCCGGCGGGTCCGTACCTCGTAGCAGCTCCGAACCGAGCCCCTTAAGTGTGGGACGGCGCTCGGATCTGGTACGAAGACCAGTGCACTACTCCGTGCAAGCGTGGGTAGGAAGGGTCGATGTACAGACCGGGTCGCACCGGCTGTACTGATGACACCGCGTGTACGTGCGATCCAGGCGTCCACTGGACTCGTGCAATTTCATCGAGTCACAACCAAATTTGACGTTGGCTACTGTGCCGCCTGGTGGATAGCTCGGCTCGGAAGCCGATGACGGACGTGCCAAGCTGCGAAAAGCCATGGGGAGCCGCACGGAGGCGAAGAACCATGGATCTCCGAATGGGAATCTCTTTACAATTGCTCCGCGCAATGGGGAACCTCGAGAATTGAAACATCTTAGTATCGAGAGGAACAGAAAGCGCAATGCGATGTCGTTACTAACCGCGAGTGAACGCGACACAGCCCAAACCGAAGCCCTCACGGGCAATGTGGTGTACGGACTACCTTTCATCGGCCGACCATCTTCACGAAGTCTTCTGGAACGAAGCGTGATACAGGGTGACAACCCCGTAGTGAAGGTCAGTACGTCGTGTGGTAACTCCAGAGTAGCGGGGGTTGGAAATCCCTCGTCAAGACGGCAGGCATCGACTGCCAAGGCTAAATACTCTCCGAGACCGATAGTGAACAAGTAGCGTGAGCGAACGCTGAAAAGCACCCTCAGACGGGGGTTGCAATAGGGCTTGAAATCAGGTGGCGATCGAGCGACGGGGCTTACAAGGTCCTGTAACAAACGAGAGCGGCGCGAGCCGTCAGTAGGACTTACGGGAAGCCGAAGTTCCGTCGTGCGTTTTGAAAAACGAGCCAGAGAGTGTGCCTGTTTGGCGAGTCTAACCCGATAATCGGGGAAGGCATAGGGAAACCGACATGGCCGCAGCATTGCGAGGGCCGCCGTCTTCAAGGGCGGGGAGTCAAACGGGCACGACCCGAAACCGGGTGATCTACGCGTGGGCAGGGTGAAGCGTGCCGAAAGGCACGTGGAGGCCCGTTAGGGATGGTGTCCTACAATACCCTCCCGTGACCTACGTGTAGGGGTGAAAGGCCCATCGAACCCGGAAACAGCTGGTTCCAACCAAAACATGTCGAAGCATGACGTCCGCCGAGGTAGTTCGTGGGGTAGAGCGACCGATTGAGGTGCTTCACTTCGAGAGAAGTGAACACTTCTGTCAAACTCCGAACCTACGAACGCCGTCGACGCGGGCAGTCCGGTATGCGGGGTAAGCCTGTGTACCGTAAGGGAGACAACCCAGCGCCGGGTTAAGGTCCCAAAGTGTGGATTAAGTGTGATCGAAAGTGGTCTCAAGCCCTAGACAGCCGGGAGGTGAGCTTAGAAGCAGCTACCCTCTAAGAATAGCGTAACAGCTTACCGGCCGAGGTTTGAGGCGCTGAAAATGATCGGGACTCAAATCCACCACCGAGACCTGGCCGCTCCCGTGAAAGGGAGATCGAGTAGGTTGGCGCTCCGATTGGATGGAAGCAGGGGTGAGAACTCCTGTGGACCGATCGGTGACGACAATTCTGGCCATAGTAGCAGCGATAGTCGGGTGAGAATTCCGACGGCCGAACGAGCAAGGGTTCCTCAGCACTGTTCGTCAACTGAGGGTTAGCCGGTCCTAAGTCCCCCCGTAATTCGAAGGGGACGACATGGGAAGCTGGTTAATATTCCAGCGCTCGTATGCAGTGAAACCGACGCCTCGGGGTCGACCGAGCTGGGCCTTCGCCCAGTCGAATCATCCAAATCCGTGGAAGCCGTAATGGCAGGAAGCGGACGAACGGTGAGATAGTGTAAATCGGTTCAACCTGGGGCCCGTGAAAAGGGAGCATACGATCCGTACCGAGATCCGACACAGGTGCTCGTGGCGGCGAAAGCCAAGGCCTGTCGGGAACAACCGACGTTAGGGAATTCGGCAAGTTAGTCCCGTACCTTCGGAATAAGGGATGCCTGCTCCTGACAGGAGCAGGTCGCAGTGACTCGGACGCTCCGACTGTCTAGTAACAACATAGGTGACCGCAAATCCGCAAGGACTCGTACGGTCACTGAATCCTGCCCAGTGCGGGTATCTGAACACCTAGTACAATAGGACGAAGGACCCGTCAACGGCGGGGGTAACTATGACCCTCTTAAGGTAGCGTAGTACCTTGCCGCTTCAGTAGCGGCTTGCATGAATGGATTAACGAGAGCGTCACTGTCCCAACGTTGGGCCCGGTGAACTGTACGTTCCAGTGCGGAGTCTGGAGACCCCCAAGGGGAAGCGAAGACCCTATGGAGCTTTACTGCAGGCTGTTGCTGGGACATGGTCGCTACTGTGCAGGGTAGGTAGGAGCCGTTACACAGGTACTCGCGCTAGCGGGCCACCGAGGCACTCATGAAACACTACCCGGTAGTGACTGTGACCCTCACTCCTGGCGGAGGACACCAATAGCCGGGCAGTTTGACTGGGGCGGTACGCGCTCGAAAGAATATCGAGCGCGCCCTAAGGCTATCTCAGCCGTGACAGAGACGCGGCGAAGAGCGCAAGAGCAAAAGATAGCTTGACAGTGTCACTACCAACACGGTGACGCTGACGCGAAAGCGTGGTCTAGCGAACGGATGCGCCTGCTTGATGCGGGCCGATCTACGACAGAAAAGCTACCCTAGGGATAACAGAGTCGTCACCGGCAAGAGCACATATCGACCCGGTGGCTTGCTACCTCGATGTCGGTTCCCTCCATCCTGCCCGTGCAGCAGCGGGCAAGGGTGAGGTTGTTCGCCTATTAAAGGAGGTCGTGAGCTGGGTTTAGACCGTCGTGAGACAGGTCGGCTGCTATCTATTGGGGGTGTAACGGAATCTGACGGGAACGATCGTATAGTACGAGAGGAACTCCGATTGGTGACCACTGGTGTACCGGTTGTCTGAGAAGGCACGTGCCGGGCAGCCACGTCACACGGGGTAAGAGCTGAATGCATCTAAGCTCGAAACCCACCTGGAAAAGAGATTCCACCGAGGTCACTCGTAGAAGACGAGATGGATAGACTCGGGGTGTACGCGTCGAGGCAACGAGACGTTGAGCCCGCGAGCACTAATCGACCGAAGCCACACACTCATTGCACTGTGACTCATTGCGTTGCACGAGTCCAGGCGTTCACTGGATCGCACGTAGACGCGGAGACCGAGACAGGTATCCTCGTGGTTCGATTCCACGACTCGGCGTAAAGGCGGCCATAGCGGCAGGGAAACACCCGTACCCATCCCGAACACGGACGTTAAGCCTGCCAGCGTTGCGGTGAGTACTGGGGTGTGCGAACCCCTGGGAAAGCCGGTTCGCCGCCTGCCATTCATACTACAGAGCCCGCAGCCATCGTGGCTGTGGGCTTTTTTCATGTCGATCGACAGCGGCAGTGCTCCCTCCGAGCGGCCGCTGTGGCAAGCGTTTTTCCCCTCGCCCGCGTGTTGATCGTATGAACACCGACGAGATCGAGCGACTCATCGAGGCCGGGATCGACGACGCAGACGCGACAGTGACGATATCGCACGGGACTGCGGAAGACGACCATTACGCGGCGCGAGTCGTCGCTCCGGCTTTCGAAGGCGAGTCTCTCGTCGACCGTCACCAGCGGGTGTACGACGCCCTCGATGGGCACATGACGACGGACATTCACGCGATCGAAATCGAGACGTACGCGCCCGGCGAGGCGGACTAGCACAAGCCATTTGCGCACGGAGGGCGAGGACACGCGTATGACGTTCAATCCGAACGAGGGGCTACCACAGGATGAGGTCACGGAGCGCGTCGACGAGGCGATCGAGAGCAACGAGGTCGTCCTGTTCATGAAGGGAACAGAGATGATGCCTCAGTGTGGTTACTCGGACAAGGCACTCACGCTGATCGGGCAGTGTCGCGACGACTTCGAGACGGTCGACGTACTCGAGTCACTCGACGAGTACCGGGTAGCATTGGAAGAACACAGTGGGCGTGAGACGATTCCACAGACGTTCGTCGACGGGGAGTTCGTCGGCGGCAGCGATATCTTAGAGCAGTACGCCGAACGGGGCGAACTCGAGGCGACGCTCCTGGCCTAGACGAACCGGAACGTTTCGAGGTTCTTCGGGTTGTAGGTCCGCATGTTGAACTTCTGGTAGAGCGCCGACGACAGCTGGTTCGTCGACTGTTCGTCGCCGTGGACGCAGATGACTTTCTCGGGACGGGGATGCATCGTCTCGACGAAGGTCTCCAGTCCCTGCCGGTCGGCGTGGCCGGAGAAGCCGTCGACGGTTTCGATTTCCATTTTCAGCGAGACGCGTTCGGCGCGGGGCCCGCTGCCGTCCGAGAGCGTGATCTCGTCCTGTCCGCGCTGGATCTGTCGACCGAGAGTCCCCTCTGCCTGGTAGCCGACGAACATCATCGTGTTGTCCGGGTCGCTACCGAGCAGGCGGAGCCACGACATCACGGGGCCGCCGGTGACCATCCCGGAGGTCGTGAGGATGATACAGGGTTCGTCGTCGGCGATGTCTTGGCGCATCTCCTGGCCGCCGTCGACCTGCTGGAACTGCTCGGCCAGGAAGGGGTTCTCGTCTTCGTAGAGAATCCGCTGGCGGAGATCGTCGCGGAGGTACTCGGGATAGGCGGTGTGGATCGCTGTCGCTTCGCGGATCATCCCGTCGAGATAGACGGGCACGGTCGGAATGTCGCCGCTTCGCATCGCCTCTTCGAGGACGAGCATGAGTTCCTGCGACCGGCCGACGGCGAAGGCCGGAATGAGGATCTTCCCGCCGCGATCGTGGGCTTCGTTGATGGCTTTCTTCAGGACGCGCTCGGAGTCGGCCTGATCGGTCTGGTAGTCGTTTTTCCCGCCGTAAGTCGATTCGAGCACGAGCGTCTCGACGCGCGGGAAGTCGTTGACGGCTCCGTCGAGGAGACGGGTGTCGGTGTAGTGGATGTCCCCGGAGAACGCGACGTTGTAGTGGCCGTCGCCGATGTGGAAGTGTGTCACTGCTGCCCCGAGGATGTGTCCGGCGTTGTGCATCGTGAGCTTGATATCCGGGGCGATGTCGGTGACGTTGCCGTACTCGACGGGGATCGTGTGCTTGAGTGCGTCCCGGACCTGCTGGCTCTCGTAGGGGGGTGCGCGTCCCTCTTTGGCGGCGACGTCGAGGTAGTCGAGCTGGAGGAGTCCCATCAGGTCTCTGGTCGGCGCGGTGGTGTAGATCGGGCCGTCGTAGCCGTACTTGAACAGGATCGGGATGAGCGCGGAGTGGTCGAGGTGGGCGTGAGTGAGTACGACCGCGTCGATCGACTGCGGACCGGCCGCGAGGGCCTCCGGTGCCTGGAGGTAGGGAACCTCTCCTTCTGCGCCGGGCTTGTCGCCACAGTCGATGAGGATGCGCGAATCGGGCGTCGAGAGGATGAAGGCAGCGCGCCCGACCTCTCGACAGCACCCCAGCGTCGTCAGGCGCACCCAGTCGGCGTCGTCCGTCGTCGGACGGTTGATCTGGCGACCGACGCGTTCGAGGATGTCGCGCCGTTCGGTCCGTTCCTGTTTGAGGAAGTTCCGGACGTTCGAGACGGTCGAGGACTCCATCGGTGGTGTTCGGACGACTTCCGGCGTCCAGCCGACCGACGCCGAGATCTCGTCGAGCGTCTCGCCGTGGCGGCCGATGACGAGGCCGGGCTTTTCGGCTTCGATGAACACTTCGCCGGTGTCGTGGTCGAAGTCGAGGTTCTGGACGCCCGCGGCGTCCGGGATCGTCGACGAAATCTCTTCGCGGGCGCGCTGCTCGTCGACGAGTGCGCCCTGTGTCGGGCGGACGTTGATGCGCTTCTGGAGGGTCTGGGCGAGGTTCGGCACGAGCCGGTCCCTGTTGGCGACCTTCCGCGCGTCGGGCGTGTAGATGACGAGTTCTGGCCCTTCGAACGTCACCGAGGCGATCTCGATGTCGTCCGGCGTTTCCTGCTCGACCGTCGTTCGAATCTTCTCAAGTGTCTCGTCTGCGGAACTCATGGGTTGAAATCAACGATTAGTGGCCGTCAATGGCTGCGAAAACGACGGCAACGGGGGTTCGATAGATGCGGCTATGCTGGGGAGTGGCAAGAACCTTTGCTTCTCGATCCACACACTCGGAGTCCCAGAGTCGGGTCCCACGACGATCTGGCCACGGAGCCGGCTATTCGGTGGCCGCTCGGACCACGCGCCCGATCCGATCGATCGCCGCGTCGACGTCGGCGCGGTCCACGTCGAGGTTGGTACACAGCCGCGTCGTGTACTCGGAGACGCTCCCACAGCGAACGCCACGCGCCACACAGCCCTCGACGAAGGCGTCGCTGGTGATCCCGGCGGGTTCGCTGTCGACGACGACGATGTTGGTCTCCGGTGTCGGCACGCGGAGGCCGTCTATCGCGTCGAGACCGGTCGCCAGCCGCCGTGCGTTCTCGTGGTCGTCGGCGAGCCGGTCGACGTTGTCGAGCGCTTCGAGGCCGGGTGCCGCGATCATGCCCGCCTGGCGCATTCCGCCGCCAAACAGCTTCCGGAGGCGACGGGCCTCGTCGACGAACGACTCGGTGCCCGCGAGGACCGAGCCGACGGGTGCGCCCAGTCCCTTGGAGAGGCAGGCCATCACCGAGTCCGCTTCTCGGGCGAGCGCGGCCGGCGCGGTGTCGAGCGCGACCGCGGCGTTCCACAGCCGCGCGCCGTCGAGGTGGACCGGCACGCCGAGAGCGTGTGCCGCGTCACACGCGGCGTCGACGTGGGATTCGGGGACCGCGACGCCGCCGCGGTAGTTGTGCGTGTTCTCCAGGGTCACCAGACCGGTCCCCGGTCGGTGCAGGTCCTCGGCGACGAACGCCTCGCTGATCTGTTCGGGGGTCGGTACGCAGCGCTCGCTGGCGTCGACCGTGCGACACTGGACCTGTGCGTGCTGGGCGGTCCCGCCGAGTTCCCAGCGATAGATGTGTGACTCACGATCCAGCAGGAGTTCCTGTCCCCGTTCGGTGTGGGCCCGGACGGCGATCTGGTTGCCCATGGTGCCGCTGGGAACGAAGAGCGCGTCGGCTTTCCCGAGCAGACCGGCGGCACGGGCCTCCAGTTCGGCGACGGTGGGATCTTCGCCGTACACGTCGTCGCCGACTGGGGCGTTGCGGGCGGCCTCCCGCATGGCTGTCGAGGGCCTAGTCACCGTGTCTGATCGGAGGTCGATCGGGTCGTCGTGTCCGGACATGGATCAGGCCTGCTGGGCGGCGTCGTCGCTCGGTTCCGTCAGGTGGGCTTTCCCCCACTCGGCCATCGCGTCGATCACTGCTTCGAGCGACGAGCCCCGTTCTGTCAGGGAGTACTGGACGCGAAACGGCTGTTCGCTGATGACTTCGCGATCGACCAGACCGTGTTCCTGCAGGTCTTCGAGACTGTCCGAGAGGACTTTGCTGGAGATCCCGTCGACGCTCTCTTTCAGTTCGTTGAACCCGGACGGGCCGTGTTCGAGCAAGCGATGGACCAGTACCGGGTGCCACTTCTTGCCGATCACCGACGCCGTCGTCGTGATCGGGCACCACTCCTCGCCGGCACACCACACTTCCAGGGGCTCACTGGCGTCTGTCATCGTCGCACGGTTACGTGGTCCCCACGGTTATAGTTACGTATCGTAAGCGGGTTCGGGATGGAAACTCCGGGGGTCGGAGATCACGCATTGCTGGCGGATCGATTGACGAAGAGAGACCGCAGTGGCCCGGAACGCCTACGGTGAGACTGTCGACGCTCGGTAGACCTTCTTGCGGGCGTCGGGCAGAAAGACCTCTTCGGTGACGAGATCGGCTTCCGAGAGGGTTTCGAGCGCGGCGCGCACCGTTCGTTTCGGGAGCAGCGTCTCCTCGGCCAGCTGTGCCTGCGTCATCGCTCCTTCGCTGTCGAGCACCCAGTGGACGAACTTGGCACTCGGCGGTGCGTCTTCGAGGTGGTGGCGCGGCAGTGACTCACCGGTGTCGGACTGTGTCGTTGCGGTCATCCAGTGACCATCCATTGTGGCTTCTGCATTAATAGCTCTTGGTTACCGCCAGCACACCCGGTCTGACCGACGTGTGGCGCGACGTGCGCTCACCCCTCACGTTGTTCGCTGGCGGCCGCCGCCAGCGCGTCGATCGTCTCCGGATTCTCGATGCTGCTGGTGTCGCCGATCGTCTCGCCGGTGTAGGCACCCGCGACGGCCCGGCGGACGATCTTGCCGCTCTGTGTCTTGGGGAAGCCGTCGACGAACACGACGTCTCGGGGACGGAACGGCTTGCCGAGTTCGCGACCGACCTGCGAGCGCAGGTCTGCCCGAAGGTCCTCGCCTGCCTCGACACCGTCTTCGAGGACGACGAACGCGGCGACGGCGGTGCCCGTCGTGTCGTCTGGCACTCCGACGGCGGCGGCCTGATTGACGGCGTCGTGTGCGATCAGTGCCCCCTCGACCTCTGCGGGGCCGACCTTCCGCCCGGCGACGTTGAGCGCGTCGTCGGCTCGGCCGTGGAGGTACCAGAGTCCGTCCTCGTCTTTCTGAGCCCAGTCGCCGTGGTCCCAGCAGTCCTCCCACGTCGACCAGTACTCTTCGAGGTAGCGCTCGTCGCCGCTCCACAGGGACTTCGTCGTGCTGGGACAGGAGTCCCGTGCCACCAGAAAGCCCCGCTCGTGGTCGTCCGCGACGGACTCGCCGGTGCTGTCGACGATGTCGACGTCCATCCCCAGCCCCGGGCCGCCCAGCGTGCAGGGCTTGAGGGGCTGGATCGGCATCGGCATGAGGAAGCACCCGCAGATCTCGGTGCCGCCGGAGATGTTGATGATCGGGGTCTCGCCGCCGCCGACGTGCTCGTAGAACCACCGCCAGGACTCGTCGTCCCAGGGTTCGCCCGTCGATCCCAGCAACCGCAGCGACGAGAGGTCGTGGGCCTCGAGGGGGCCGGTACCGTGCTTGCGAAGCGCACGGATCGCCGTCGGACTGATGCCGAACTGGGTCAGTCCGTGGCGTTCGATCATGTCCCAGAATCGGTCCGGGCCGGGGTGGTCGGGCGCGCCCTCGTACATGAAGACGGTGCCGCCGAACGTGTGGGTCCCGATCAGCGTCCAGGGGCCCATCATCCAGCCGATGTCGGAGACCCAGAAGAACCGATCTGCGGGCTGCAGGTCGAACCCGAAGTGTAGTTCCTTCGCCGTCTGCACCTGGACTCCGGCGTGCGTGTGGACGATCCCTTTGGGTTCGCCGGTGGTCCCAGAAGAGTACAGCAGCATCGACTCGTCGTTCGCGTCGAGGCGCTCGGTCTCGAAGGTCGCGTCGGCGGTTCCGACGGCGTCGGCCCACCGCTCGTCGCGATCGGTCCATGGGATCTCGTCGACTGCACCCAGGCGGTCGAAGACGACGGTGTCTGTGACGCTGCCGGCCTGCTCGATGGCCTCGTCGACGGCGTCTTTCAGCCGGATCTCGTCGCCGCGCCGGTAGAATCCGTCGGCGGTAAAGAGCACGGAACAGTCGCTGTCTGCGATCCGGGTCGCGGTCGCGTCGACGCCGAAACCGGAGAAGATCGGGACGGCGATCGCTCCCAGCTTGAAACAGCCGTACAGGATCGAGACGACTTCGGGGACCATCGGCATGTACAGGCCGACCGTGTCCCCCCGCTCGATGCCCCGCTCCCGGAGCGCGTTGGCCACGCGGTTGGCCTGTCGGTGGAGGTCGTGGTACGTGACGTGGCGCTGCTCGCCGGGTTCGCCCTCCCAGATGCAGGCCACGCGGTTGCGCGCCTCGCTGTCGAGGGCGGCGTGGCGATCCACGACGTTGTGCGCGAGGTTGACGGTGCCGCCGGGGTACCATCGGGTGAACTGCGGGCCGTCCGTGTCGTCCCGGATCTGGTCGTACGGTTCGTAGAACTCGATGTCGAGGTAGTCGACGATCTCGTCCCAGAACCAGTCGATCCCGGACGCGGGCTCTCCGTCTACTTGCCCGGTGGTGCGTGCGATCAGTTCCTCGTAGTCGGCGATGTCGTAGGTCCGCATGAACCGGGCGACGTTTGTCGCCTCGACGAACGCCTCGTCGGGGACGTGGACGAACTCACCCATCGCACTCACCGCCGTCGCGGTCGGCTGTGGAACTCGCCGTCCGGCGAGTGAATCGCTGGCACATATACAGCCGTTTGACATCCATCGACAATGATTGCTTGGTGAGTCATTGGATACTCGACATTTCCGAACTGGCGAACGGTTCTGCCGTGATGGCAACGCATATTAGGCCGACATTGGTACATCTGCACATGGACGACATTTTTGTCGGACGGCTGATGACATCCGACCCGGTAACGGTCTCACCAGATACGCTCGTCGAGGACGCGGCACAGCTGATGATCGACGAATCGATCGGTTCGCTGATCGTCACCGACGACGACAACGACATCCGAGGGATCCTCACGTCGACCGACTTCGTGGAGATCGTCAAGGAGAGCGATCCGAAGGCCCAGACGACCGTCGAGCGCTACATGAGCACGGACGTGCTGACGACGACCGCACAGGAGCAGATTCAGGCGGTCGCAGACCTGATGCTCGAAGCAGGCATCCACCACGTCCCCGTCGTCGACGAGACCGAGGGCGTCATCGGGATCATCTCTACGACGGACCTCACCGCGTACGTCTCGACGGTCCAGACGCCGAGTCCGGCCTGAACGCTCTCTCTCCTGCGGACTCGCGTCGACCGGACGCTTTCCCGGACCGGCGGCTGTCCGCGAACGACTCCATTACCCCAGTGGCGACTGTCCCGGCACGGCGACAGTATCAGTCGTCCGTGTCGGCTCGTTCGCTCGCGGTCGGTTCCCAGACCGTCGCCTCCGAGCGCTGCTCGACGAAGGCGGCGAGCGCGCCGTAGAGACCGATATCGTCGCCCAGTCGGCTGATTCGGATCTCGGGACGCTCGACGAACAGGTAGTCGTCGAGGTGCCGATCGATTCCGTCCAACACGACGTGCTCGTTGTTCATCGCGACGCCGCCCCCGACGGTGATCAACCCCGGGTTGAGAGCGTTACAGATGGCACCGATCCCGGCCGCGTTGTACCGCGCGACGCGATCGAGAAAGGACTGGGCGAACGCGTCCCCCTCCGATGCGGCCCTGAACACGTCTTGTGCCGTCACCTCGGTGTCGAGAGTCGTCTCCGGCTCCTCGGCGACGATGCGTCTGGACACGGTCCGAGCGATCCCACGTCCAGAGCAGAACGCCTCCCACGCGCCCGTGACGCCCGTACTCTCCACTTCGCTGTCGGGTGCGACCGGGAGCAAACCGAACTCACCGGCCTGGGCCGACTCGCCCCGGACGAGCCGGCCGTCGTCGACGACGCCGCCGCCGATGCCGGTGCCGAACGTGACGTGGACGAGGGTGTCGACGTCGTCGCGAGAGCCGTACTGCCACTCGCCCAGCACGGCGGCGTTGCAGTCGTTTTCGACGACGACCGGGAGACCGTGTGCCTCGTGGATCGCCCGGCCGGCTTCGATCCGATCGACGGTGTCGCCGTCGGTCGTGTCCAACTCGTCGATCTGCGCTCTGTTTCTGTCGACGAGGCCGGTACAGGAGATGGCGACCCCAGAGAGCGGTTCCGTCGCCGCCGCGGTCAGATCCGCGACGGCGTCGACGAGCTGGCGCTCCAGGTCGTACGGCCGGGTCGGTTCGACGGTCACGTCCGTGACGATATCTCCGTTCGGGACCGCGACTCCGTACCGAAAGTTCGTGCTTCCGATCCCGAACACGGCGACCTGATCCATACACCATTCCATCCGTTCAGTCAACTTAAGTATCCTTCCGTTAGCGACTGTCCGGTCCCGGTGGGGGCCGGCAGGCGTCGCCTACGCCGTCTCGACTGAGGACCGTCCCGACCGGACGAGTCCCTGGGCCGACACGTATCAGTCGCAGCCGCTTCCAGACGCATGTATCCTTCGGGTAGCCGCTCTATACCGGAGATTGCGAACCCGTACTGCATCTTTAAGTATCACGTGGTCGATATTCATTGTAGATATGGAACGTTCCAGTGCGGAGGACGGAGCCCTGCTCAAGTGGTATCGCAACCGGATCGCCGAGCCGACGACCGACGACGAAGTGTACGGCTACTGGCTGTTCGTCTTCGGTGTCGTGGTCGGTCTGTTCGGCGTGTTACTCGCCGGCTCGACTGCCACACAGACCAGCGGGTCGTTCCAGCGACTGGCCGGGATCGCCCTGGGCGGACTCGGACTGCTGTTCGTCCTGATCGGGCCGATCATCCGGCTCCCGCTGGAACGCCGGGCGACGAGGGTCTCCTACCTCGGGGCGGCCATCAGCGTCCTCGCGATCGTCTGGCTCGTCCTCTCGTTCGACGGCGGGCGCGGACAGCGCACGATCGTCTTCGGGACCTACGGCATCGGGATGGCCGTCATCGCGCTGGGTGCGATCCTCGTGCCGATGCTGAACGAGACCGACGGCGAGACCGCCGTCTCGGCCGCTGAGTCGGCGGCCCAACGGGCGCAGGCGGACGCCGACAGTGCCCGTACGGAGGCCGACGAACACCGGGCGGACGCCGACGACCTTCGCGATCAGGTCGCCGCTCGGACCGACGAACTGGCAGTGCTCCACGACAGCGCGGCGACGTTCGAGCTGTACGAGGACAGGGGCGGCAAGTACCGCTGGCGGCTCCGCCACCGCAACAGCAACATCATCGCCGACAGCGCCCAGGGGTACTCCCGCCGCGTCGACGCCCAGAACGGGATCGAGAGCGTTCGCCGCAACGCACTGGGCGGCGCGCTCGTGGAACTGGAGACCACGCTCGAAGACTCGACCGACGAGGCAGAGACGGGCGTCGTCGCCTATCCGCCGGGCGAGAGCAAGGCGACGTTCGAGCTGTACGAGGACAACGTCGGGGGATACCGCTGGCGACTCCAGCACGCCAACGGCAACATCATCGCCGACAGCGGCGAGGGCTACACCGAGCGCCGCGAGGCCGAGGCGGCCATCGAGCGCGTGAGCGAGCGGGTCGGACCGGCACAGTACCTCCGTGCCGATCCGACGGCCTTCGAGGTGTACCAGGACGCCGCCGAAGAGTGGCGCTGGCGGCTGATTCACAAGAACGGCAAGATCCTCGCCGACAGCGGTGAGGGGTACGCTTCCCGTAGCGGGGCTCGTGACGCCGTCGATCGCGTCCGGTCTGGTCTGGACGACGACGACTACGAGTTCGAGGTCTACGAGGACACGGCCGGCAAGTACCGCTGGCGGCTCGACGCGGACAACGGCGAAACCGTCGCCGACAGCGGGCAGGGGTTCAGCGAGGAGCGGGGCGCGCGCGAGAGCATCGATCGCGTCGAGGGACACGCGCTCGACGCCGCGGCACTGGACATCGGACTGGCGGCTTTCGAGGTCTTCGAGGACAGCGCCGGGAAGTATCGCTGGCGACTCCGCCACCGCAACGGGAACATCCTCGCCGACGGGGGCCAGGGGTACAGCTCGCGGACGAAGGCCTTCGACGGCATCGACAGCGTCAAGCGCAACGCGCCCAACGCCGAGACCACCGACGCCTGACGGCTCACCCGTCGTATTCGACGATCTCGAAAGCCGCGTCGCCGTTTCTCAGCGTGTCGGTCAGCCCGGCCAGATCGTCCGCCACCGCCAGCAGACACACGTCGAGCCCCTTCGTCGCGGCCTCCGCGACGGCGGCCGCCGTCGCGAACTGGATGTCGATGTCGAGGTCGGCGGCGTGGGCCGTCGCGACGGCCTCCGTGCCCGAGACCGCGAGCAGGTCGTGGTCGCTCGCTTCCGCCGCGACGGCTGCGTGATCCACGTCGCTGCTTCCCCCGTCACGGATCGGCGGGATCGAGACGATCGTCACCGTCCCGAGGTCGTACTCCAAGACGCCGTCGAAGTCGGTGATGCCCACGTCCCGGCCCGCCTCGGCCGCCGAGACGGCGACCGCGGTCGCCGTACCGGCCTCGCCCGGTGTCGCGTGCAACACGCCGTCTCGCATCGTCAGCGAGACCGCCTGTCCGTCCTCGATGGCGGTGGTCGCGATGGCGGTCTCGATCTCGACTTCGCCGATCACGTCGTCGGAGACGTGGTCGACGAACTCCCGGAGGTCGGTCGTCTGCGTGATGAGCCAGTCGACCCCCTCCTTGGTGACTTCGTAGCGCCCTCGTCCGTGCTTCTGGACGAAGTCGTTCTCGACGAGATCCTGGAGGTAGTTCGAGACTGCCTGCGAGGTGATGCCGATGCTGTCGGCGATCTCCTGTTGACTGACCGCCGGCTGGCGCTCGGCGATCTCGATGAGGATCTGGTACTGGGTCGCCGACCGCTTGCTCTGGAGGACCGTAGTGCCGTCGTGTGCCCCGTCCGTCATTGTCGATGCTGAGGGCGGCCCGGACAAGTATGTTTGCCCTTCATCCCCACAGGACCGGTGCTGGGGCGCTCACGATCGTCTGAAGGAAAGTCGAGTTGTTACCGGAGCGATCCCGTTGTGGTCGATCCCAGCGTGGTTGTGTCGGGAAAACCGATGATATTTCACCCCACTGGACGGAGTGTCGACCATGACAGACGACGAACTCCCCGACATCCCCGTTATCTGTACGGACTGCGACACCCGGACCAGCGTCGCGTTCGACGAGGTCGAGGCGGCGGTCGAGCGCCACAACGAACAGCTCCACGACGGCGAGGCGGTCGCACAGGTCGATCCCGAAGTCATGGAGGTCCTCGCCGACCGCGTCGCCGAAGACCTGGGACTGCTGTAGTCCGTCAGCGGACGTTCTCGACCCCTGCTCTGACGCGCCGCCCGATGCCGGCGGCGACGCCCCGGAGCGTGTGGCCCGCCCAGTAGAACTCGCTGGTCGCCCAGCACAGGCCGACGAGCACGAACAGCGCGGCGAAGGCCAGGTCGGTAAAGAGCACCCACGGCGGCGCGGTGTAGAGGATACCGTTCGTGACCAGCGACGGCGTCACGTCTTTCAGGGTGAGCCAGAACCGGTCGGCGGGGGTCCGATCGCCGGTCGTCTCGAGCGACGCTCCGACCGAGGGCGGCGTCGCTGTCCCGTTCGCCCCATCCTCCGGCTGGGTCCTGGGTTCGACCGGTGCCCGTCCTCTGAGCCGTGCGGCCGGTCCGCCCTCGCTCTCGTCGCCGGTTCCGATCCGCTCGACGTCGTAGGGCATCCCGACGGTGGCCGACCAGACGATCTCGTCGTCGGCGTTCACCTCGACGAGTCGGTTGCCGTTCGAGTCGACCAGCAGCGTGTTGCCGTTGGGGAGACGGTCGGCGTCCCGTGGCCACTTGAGACGCACGTCCTGCCAGGACCAGCTCTGGACCCACTCGCCGTCGACGCGCTGGTACTCGACGACGCGGGCGTTCTCGGAGTCCGCGACGACGACGGCGGGGCCGCCGTACGCTCGCGGGATGTAGTCGGCGTTGTGTTGCTCGTAGAGGATCGAGTGGTTGCCGTCCTCCCCGAGGGTCCAGTTCTCGTCGACGGCGTACCCCCCGCCGTCGGTCCGATCGAGGAAGATCACCTCGTCCATGTTGCGCGGACTGAGCATGATCCGGCCGTCGGACAGCACTTCCACGTCGTTGACGTGCGTCCAGTCCCCGCCCTGGCCGCCGGCCTCGCGGCTGTAGTGTTCGTCGAAGCGCCACTCCCAGACGACCGAGTCGTCGCGCGTGTCCACGACGAACACCGAGTCTTCGACGATGTCGGCGACGATCAGGTGGGTGTCGTTGATCCTGTCCACGTCGTGCCAGCGGCCGGACGCGACCTGGGGTGTCATCTCCGCGTACACGGTCTCGTGGTCGCCCGTGGTGAGGTTGACGCGGTTGACGACGTTGCGCGTACACTGGCCGCTGTGGAACTGCTCGCAGTCGTCGCCCTCGAAGTGCTTCGCGGCGACGTACTCGACGGTGTAGCGCTCCCCCTCGACGGGATCTACGTCGAAGTAGACGCGGTAGGTGTCGTTGAAGTAGACGACGCTCCCGTCGGGCGTCAACGCGGCCAGCTCCGCCGTCTGGTCGCCCACGTAGAACCCCTGTGTCGCGACGACGGTCAGGCCGCGCTCGCCACTGGCCGCCCGGACCCGCTGGGTCGACCAGTTCTCTCCCGGCAGCGTCTCCGATTTCGCCCGCTGAAACCGTGATTCCACGTCGACCTCCGTCAGACCGCTCGACGGTGGCGCTGCCGTGGCCGTCGCGTCACCGCCGGCCGATCGGTTTTCCTCCGCGACCGTCGTCGCGTCGTCAGGTGTGGTCGCGGCCGGCGTTGCCGTCGCCGTTTCGGTGCCCGTCTCGGCACCGGCAGTCGACTGGAGAAACGACTGTCCGACCGCCGCGGCCGAGAGGATCATGACCGTCAGAAAGAGGACTCGCAGCGCCGATCGTGTGCGCGCTCTCATCGGTTGAACAGGAGATGAGTCGACCGACCGCGGTTAAGTCTTTGTGAACGCTCAGCCTCGCTTTGAGCGACCGGATCGTTCAGCGCTCGCTCATCCTGCGACCAACATACATTGCTCATCAGCCACCAGTACACCAGCTTTGCCTCGCACCGGCGAAATGCTATCAATTACGTTCCCGTTTCGAACGGTCCGCTTCTGGTGCCCGGGTCGCGAAGCTATAAGTCATTATCGCAATAATCATTATCCAGAGTATGACCTTTTACGATCGGGTGGACGAACTGGACACACTCGTCGACGACTTCGAGACTCCAGGTCACGATTTCTACGTCGTGTACGGTCGCCGTCGAGTCGGGAAAACTGCGCTCCTCAAGGAATTCTGTGACGGCCGACCACACATCTATTTCCTCGCAGCACAGGAGGCCGAAGCTCGTCAGCGTGAGAAATTCGTCGAGACCGTTGCCGATCACTTCGACGATCGGGTTCCGCGTATCGACGGGTGGGACGAGGCGTTCAGCTATCTCGGCGAGAAGATCGCACAGGAGCGGTGTATCGTCGCGATCGACGAGTTCCCGTATCTCGTCGACGAGAACGACTCACTGCCGTCGTACGTCCAGTCGTTCGGGGACGAACAGCTACAGGAGACGGACTCGATGCTCGTGTTGTGTGGCTCCAGTATCAGTACGATGGAGTCGGAAGTCCTGGGACACGAGAGCCCGCTGTACGGTCGACGGACGGGACAGATCGATCTCCAGGCGTTTACGTTCCAGCAAGCTCGTGACGTGATCGCGTACGACATCGAAGCGGCGGTCCAGTCGTACGCGATTACGGGTGGAACGCCGATGTATCTCACTCTGTTCGATTACAGTCGTCCACTCGGCAAGAATATCAAACAGGAGATTCTCTCACCGACGGCGGTGCTCTACAACGAACCGGCGTTTCTCCTTCGGACCGAGTTGCGCACTCCCGGCCGCTACATGAGTATCCTCGAGGCGGTCGCGACGGGCAATACCACGCCAAGTGAGATCGCCGGTGCGTCAGGAATCGATTCGGGACCACTCTCGAAATATCTCCAGACGTTACGCCGCCTCCGGCTGATCGACCGGGAAGTACCCGTAACCGCGTCGTCGAAGCAGTCCAAGCGATCCCGCTACCACGTGGACGACGAGTTCCTTCGCTTCTGGTTTCGGTTCGTCGAGCCGAACCGATCCAGTATCGAGGAAGCCCCAGCAGTCGTCTACGACGAGACGATCGAACCGAATCTCTCGGACCACGTCGCGACGACGTTCAAAGATGTCTGTCGGGAGGCTGTTTGGGCTGCAATCAGGCGTGACGATCTCGGACCATATTCTGAGGTCGGGCGGTGGTGGTACGGTGAGGACGAGATCGACATCGTCGGTCTAGCACCGGGTGACGACCGAATCCTGTTCGGGGAGTGCAAGTGGACGAATGAACCCGTCGGACACGGACTCGCGTCACAGCTACGCGAGAAAGGAGAGCGTGTTCGGTGGGGACCAGACACCCGTGACGAGGAGTACGCTCTGTTTTCGAGGAACGGCTTCGTCGACGGACTGGCAGACGATCTGGGCGACGACTGGGAACTGTTTGATTTGAGTAGGATTGGCGAGATCCTCTATAGTGACAATTGAAACGATTTACACACCGATCGCACTGCCGTCGTGCGATCGGGTGTGCATTGATTTTCAATGGCTACTATAGCTCAGTCACAGACAATGGACCGATAGCGCACACTGGCGGCTTGACCGCCTCAGATCGCCACCCCGCTGTTCTAATGAAGATCGTTCGATGCGGGAACGAACGCCCTCAGCGCTCGTCCCACGCGTTCAGACAGGACTCGTCACAGAAGTGCGCTTCCCGGACGGTGTCGTCTTCGATCCAGGTCACCTCGCGGTGGGTCGGCTCGTTCACGATTGCGTCGCC
Source organism: Halomicrobium mukohataei DSM 12286 (assembly GCF_000023965.1). Classification (NCBI taxonomy): domain Archaea; kingdom Methanobacteriati; phylum Methanobacteriota; class Halobacteria; order Halobacteriales; family Haloarculaceae; genus Halomicrobium; species Halomicrobium mukohataei. The sequence continues at coordinate 1,974,805 of NC_013202.1, forward strand.
ACACTGCTCGCAGTCGGGCGCTTCGGACTCGTCTAGGTCCTCGTGATGGTCCGATGTGGGATCTACCATTAGCCGAATCGTTGGCGTCACGCTATTTAATCCCACAGATATCTCGATCCGCCACCGCCTCTCACCGATCCCGCGTGACCGACTCGCCCGGCGTCGTGGTGGCTCCCTTCGACAGGGTGACACCGGGGTTGATGCTCGTGTTGACCGCGGTCTTGACGCCGTCTCCGGCGACGACGCCGTACTTTCGCCGTCCGGTCGAGACGCGGTCGCCCTTGACTGTCTGTCTGACCGGCTCGCCGTCGTGACGGAGGTTCGCCACCTGCGTGCCGGCTCCGAAGTTCACGCCCTCGCCGAGGACGCTGTCGCCGACGTACGTGACGTGGGGGACGGCCGAGCCGGCACCGATCACGCTGTTTTTGATCTCGACGCCGTGGCCGACGTGGGTGTCCTCGGCGAGCAGGGTCGCTCCGCGGACGTAGGCGTTGGGTCCGACCTCCGCGCCGGCACGGATCAGTGCCGGCCCCTCGACGACGACGCCGGGCTCGACGGTCGCGCCGGCCTCGACGACGACGTTTCCGCGGAGCGTCGCGTCACCGCGGACCTCGCCGTCGATCCGCCGATCGAGCTCCCCGAGCTTCCACTCGTTTGCCGCCAGCAACTCCCAGGGTCGCCCCACGTCGAGCCAGCGGTCGACCTCGACCGCCGAGACGGTACCGGTCTCGATCGCTCGCGCGACCACGTCGGTGATCTCGTACTCGCCGCGCTCGCTTTTCTCGACGTCGAGCCACTCGCGGGCGTCGGCCGGAAACACGTACGCACCGGCGTTCGCGAGCTCCGTCGGCGGGTCGTCGGGCTTCTCGACGATCCCCGTCACGGTGCTGCGGTCCGTCGAGAGGACGCCGTAGGCCGTCGGATCGTCGACGCGAGACGCCGCGATGGCCGGGCCGGCGTCGAACAGCGCGGCGATCGACGATCGATCGTAGAGATTGTCGCCGTTGAGGACGGCGAAGGGACCGTCGAGGTGCTCGCTGGCGGCCCTGACGGCGTCCGCGGTGCCGCGTTGTTCGGCCTGGACTGCGAACTCCACCGGGACGCCGCGATACTCCTCGCCGAAGTACGACCTGACCGCGTCGGCTTCGTACCCGACGACCAGTATCAGCTCGCTCGCCCCCGCCTCGACCGCCGCGTCGGCGGTGTGTGCCACCAGCGGCCGGTCTGCGACCGGCAACATCGGTTTCGGCGTGTCCGTCGTAAGCGGTCGCATTCGCGTCCCCTCACCTGCCGCGAGGATGACTACTTGCATACGCGCCGAGACTCACGGCATCCATTTGAAGCTACGGTCGACGGGACGGGTGGCCGGCGGTCCGAGTCGACGCCGACACCGTCGCTACGCGGTTTCGTGTCCCTCTGGAAACGGCTCCCGCTCACGACGTTGTTCGCGAGAGAAATGCTCGCTCAGGGATCTGAACAGGTGCGAGACGTGCTCGTGTCGCTGCGCGCGACTCGCGTGCTCAAACCCTGTTGGGATGGCTCTCGCTCACGACGTTGTTCGCGAGAGAAATGCTCGCTCAGGGATTTGAACCCTGGTCATTGGCTCGAAAGGCCAATATGATTGGCCGGACTACACCAAGCGAGCGGCGCATGTAGGGAGATAGGCTCGTGGTATTTAAAATCGTCTTTCTGCAGGCAGTTTGCGAACCACTCACTCGAATTCGACGCCGGAGACGGTGACTCGGAGGCCCCCGCTCTCGCTCTCGGACAGCGAGAGCTGCCAGCCGTGGGCCGTAACGATCTGCTCGACGATCGTGAGGCCGTAGCCGGTGCCGTGTTCGGTCGTCGTGTACCCGTACTCCAGTACGTCGCCGCGCTCGCTGGGCTCGATTCCGGGGCCGTCGTCGGCGACGACCAGGCCGTCTTCGGTCCGGTCGACGGTGACGGTCACGCCGGGACCTGCGTGACTGGCGGCGTTCTCGAAGAGGTTCTCGAACACCTCCAGCAGCCGGTTCTCGTCGGAGAGCACCGTCCCGAGGTCGTCGCTGGCCGAGAGCGTGCCGTCCTCCGGTCCGGCGGTCGTCCAGGCTCGGTGGACGATCCGTTCGACGTCGACGGGCTCGGGTTCCGTGATCCGATTGCCGTCCCGAGCCAGCGTCAACACGTCCTCGATGAGCGCTTCGATCCGTTCGAGGGACTGCTCGATGTGGTCGAGGTGGGCCGTATCGTCGGTCTCGCGGGCCAACTGGAGCCGTCCCATGGCGACGTTCAGCGGATTGCGGAGGTCGTGGCTGACGACGCTGGCGAACTGTTCGAGTCGCTCGTCCTGCCGCCGGAGCTTCTCCCAGCCCTCGACGCGTTCGCTGATGTCTGCGATCGTCCCGACGTTGTACCGGGTCCCGTCGACCTCGATGGCCGTCGTGTGTGTCTCGACGGGGACCTCGGTGCCGTCGAAGCGGCTGTGTCTCGCCTCGCGCTGTCGCGTCTCTCCGAGATCGAACGACTCCCAGTACTCCTCGAATCGCGCTCTGTCGATCGCCGGGTTCACCTCCCACAACCCCGTCCCGTGTAGCGACTCGCGATCGGTGCCCAGCAGATCGGCGTACGCCTGGTTCACGTAGGCGAATCGTCCGTCCGCCCCGTAGACGCCGACTGCGACGCCGACGCGCTCCACGACGGCGTTGAAAAACCCCGGCTCGAAGCCGCCGTCGGTCCGTACGTCCGCCCTCGATCGCTGGTCCGCGACACCTCGTCGCCGGCCGTCGCTGGCAGGCTCGCTCTGTGCACCGTCCCGGTCGCCGTGTCTGCTGTGTTCCCCCGTCATGTTCGCACCCACAGCGCGTACCTGACGCTGATACTCCCTCTTCTGAGCCCAGCATCAAAAACCCCTCCCGTGGTAGCACGACACATCCACCACTGGACGGCGGCTCGATCGCTGCCGTTCAGGCGGCTCCGCCACCCGACCGGCGGGGTGGGGATCGATCGCCCACGGTGGTCGACGGCCTACTTGCCCTGGAAGTCCGGGTCGCCGTCACCCATGAACGCCGTGATGCCCTCCATCACGTCGTCGGTGCCGATGAGGTGGCCGAAGGCCTGGGCCTCGACCTCCAGTCCGGCGTCGGTGTCGTCGCGCCCGGCCAGCATCGCCTTCTTGGTCAGCTCCTGGGCGACGGGCGGTCCGGCGGCCAGGTCGGCGGCCAGTTCGAGCGCCCGCTCGTCGATCTCGTCGTTGGGGACGACCTCGTTGACGAAGCCGTAGTCGGCCATCTCTTCGGCGTCGTAGCGCTCGGCCGTGAAGATGATCTCCTTGGCGCGGCCCTCGCCGACGATGTTGCTCAGGCGCTGGGTGCCGCCCCAGCCGGGCAGCAGGCCGAGGTCGTGTTCGGGCTGGCCGAGTTCGGAGCGCTCGCTGGCGACGCGCATGTCCGCACAGGTGGCCAGTTCCATCCCACCGCCCAGCGCGTAGCCGTCGATGCCGGCCACGACCGGCATCGGACAGGATTCGAGCTTGCCGAACGTCTGCTGGCCTTTCCGGGAGAGCTCGATCGCTTCCAGCGGCGTCGCGTTGCTCGCCATCGACTGTACGTCCGCGCCCGCAGAGAAGGCCCGATCGCCCGCGCCGGTCAGCAGGATCGCCCGCACCTCGTCGTCCTCGCTGAGGTGATCGACGGCGTCGGCGATCTCGTCCATCATGTCCGGACTGACCGTGTTCATTCGGTGTGGGCGATCGAGTTCGATCTGTGCGACGTACTCCTCGGGGTAGGACAGCGAAATCGATTCGTAGTCGGTCGACTCCGCTTCCTCGTCGTCGTAGAAGCCACCCTCCCGAGCGGCCGCTTCGAGGCCCGCCGAGAGTTCGTAGCGGGCTGCACCGGTCTCCTCGCGGGCCGTTTCGAGCGCGTCGACGAGCGCCTCCAGCCCTGCCTCGTCTGCGAGCTTCGCCGGCCCGTCCGGGAAGCCGCCGCCGAGCATCACGGCCTCGTCGATGTCGCCGACGGGCGCGACGTCGTTTTCGACCAGTTTCCCGACCTCGTTGGCCATCACGGCCAGTAGACGGTGTTCGACGTCCTCGCGGCCGGCGTCCGTCGGGATGTCGACGCCGCCGTTCTCGTAGTCGTAGAACCCTTCGCCGGACTTCTTGCCGAGCCGCTCGTCTTCGACCGCCTCTTCGAGCAGCGGACACGGTGCGTACTGCTCACCGAGCACCTCGTGCATGTATTCGAGGACGTGCAGGCCCACGTCGTTGCCGACCTGGTCCGAGAGCTCGAACGAACCCATCGGCAGGCCCATGTCGAACTTCGTCGTCGAGTCGACCTCGGCGATCGTCGCCACGTCGTCGTGGACGAGCCAGCAGGCCTCGTTCATCAGTGGCACGAGGATGCGGTTGACGATGAATCCGGGAGAGTCCTTGCGGACGCGAACGGGGGTCTTGTCGAAGGCTTCGGCGAGCGCTTCGATCGCGTCGAGCGTCTCGTCGTCGCTGTGTTCCCCCGAGATGACTTCGACGAGGGGCATCCGAACCGGGGGATTGAAAAAGTGCATCCCGCAGAACTGCCCTGGACGCTCCGTGACTTCGGACAGCTCCGTGATCGAGAGGCTCGACGTGTTCGTCGCGAAGATCGCGTCCTCGGGGGCGTAGGCTTCCACGTCGCCGTAGACGTCTTTCTTGATCTCCATTTTCTCCGGGACGGCCTCGATGACCACGTCGGCGTCGCCGACGGCCGCCTCCATGTCGACCAGCGGTGTCACGCGTTCCAGGGCCGCGTCGGCTTCGTCCTGACTGAGCTGTTCTTTTTCCGCGAGTTTGTCGAGGGACCACTCGATGTTGTCGTACCCGTCCTGGACGAACTCCTCTTTGATGTCGCGCATCTGCACGTCGTAGCCTGCGATGGCGGCGACCTCGGCGATTCCGTGACCCATATTTCCTGCGCCAAGCACCGCCACAGTCTCAATGTCCTCAAAATCCATGACAGGCGTATTCACTCTCGCCCAGGGTTTCAACGTTTCTCTCGCACAACAACCACGTTGCCGTTTATTTCTGTACAAAATCATTATCCGTGATACCGTTTAACACTGATAATATGGACTTCGACCTCACAGACGAGCAACGCCAGGTCCGAGACGAGGTGCGACGGTTCGCGGAAAACGAGATCAAACCCGACGCGACCGAGTACGACACCGAGGAGAAGTATCCCCGTGAGATCGTCGAGCAGGCGGCCGAGATCGGACTCACGGGCGCGAACATTCCCGTCGAGTACGGCGGGGTCGGCTACGACACGCTGACCAACGCGATCATCGCCGAAGAGCTGTTCGCGGCCGATCCCGGCATCGGACTCTGCATCCAGTCGACCGCCTTCGGGGCGGACGCTCTCGTCGGCTTCGGGACGGAGGAACAGAAAGAGGCGTTCCTCGAACCGGTCGCGACTGGCGACGCGATCATGGGTGCGGCGATCTCCGAACCCGACGTGGGGTCGGACGTGTCTTCGGTGTCGACGCGGGCGGAGAAAGACGGCGACGAGTGGGTGATCAACGGCAACAAAATGTGGATTACTAACGGTTCGATCGGAGACTACTTCGTCGTACTCTGTAAAACAGATCCGGAGGCGGAGGGCCGGTACAACGGCTTCTCCCAGATCGTCGTCGAGGCCGATCGCGACGGATTCGAAGCCGACAAGATCACCGGCAAGCTCGGCATCCGCGCGTCGGACACCGCCGAGTTGATCCTCGACGACGTGCGCGTCCCCGAGGAGAACCTCGTCGGGACCCGCGGCGCGGGCTTCCTCCAGCTCATGCAGTTCTTCGACGAGACCCGGACGGGCGTCGCCGCACAGGCCGTCGGGATCGCGAAGGGAGCCGCCGAGCGTGCGCTCGACTACGCCGAGGACCGCGAGCAGTTCTCCAAACCGATCAGCGAGTTCCAGGCGATCCAGCACAAGCTCTCCGAGATGCACACGCAGGTCGAAGCCGCCCGGATGCTCACATACAAGTCCGCCTGGAGCGTCGACAACGAGGACGACCAGCTGACGATGCTGGCCTCGATGGCCAAGGAGTTCGCCTCGCGCGTCGCCGTCGAAGTCGCCGACGAGGCCGTCCAGATCCACGGTGGTGCCGGCTACGTCAACGACTTCGACGTCGAGCGGTTCTACCGCGACGCCAAGATCACCCAGATCTACGAGGGGACCAGCGAGATCCAGAAGAACATCATCGCACGCGAGCTGCTCGGCAAAGGGATGACCTAAACCGCGACGCGCAGCGCTTCGTCGAGGCTGTCGACCGTCTCGATGTCGACGCCGGGGATCTCGCCGATCTTGCTCTTGAGCGCCATCTTCTTGATGTCGTCCGAGACGATAATCCAGTTCGTGATCCCGTACTCGGTGCCGGCCTCCGCGGCCTCCTGTGCCTTCTCGAAGACCTCCCCGTTGAGTGCGGACTCCATTTTCAGGACCGAGACGTGCGTGTCGATGGCGGGATCGGTCGCCAGCTCTTCGAACCGCTCGTTGACGGCCGCAAAGACTTCTTCTCTCGTTTCGATGTCGACACCGAACTCGGCTATCAGCGCGTTCTCCTCTACGTACAGGCTCCAGTCGTCTGTCGTCACGCCCACCGCTCCGTGCCCGCTGAACATAACTGCCACCCTCTGATTATCACCAGCGATACTTCTCCCGTCCTCGCTCCGACACTCGACCGCAACGTTCTCGACGCTCTCGTCCCATCGTCCGTCCGTGAGCGATCCCCACGACCGACTCCGCGAGGATCCCGACTTGGGACCCCTCGTCGAGACCCACGGCGAACTGACGATCTCGCCGGCCGAAGACCTCTTCGCGCGAATTCTGACCTCGATCGTCCGCCAGCAGGTGTCGATGGCGTCGGCGGCCGCCACCCGCGAGCGACTGTTCGACGCCGTCGAGGTGACGCCGTCGGGCGTTCTGGCGGCCGACGACGACGTGCTGCGTGACGCCGGCCTCTCTCGACAGAAGACTCGCTACGTCAACAACGTCGCGAGCGCCTTCGAGGAACGCGGACTCTCACGGACGTACTTCGAGGACATGGACGACGACGCTGTCGTCGACGAACTCACGTCGATCACCGGCGTCGGAGAGTGGACGGCGAACATGCAGCTCGTCTTCTCGCTGGGCCGCGAAGACGTGTTCCCCGTCGGCGACCTCGGCATCCGGACGGGCATGGCGTCGCTCGTCGATCCGGAGATGACCCGCGCCGAGATGTCCGCGTACGCCGAGCGATGGGAACCCTATCGGAGCTACGCCAGTCTCTACCTCTGGCGCGTCGAAGAAGACGTCGAAGAGAGTGTCGACGAGGTCGAATCGCTGTGACCGGCGCGTCTCCCACTGTCGGTGGCCGAAAGACGGCGGCCAGGAGGGCCGAACTGTCGTCCGGGAGCCGGTGCATCAGGATCGAACCGTGTCGCCGCCACTCGCCATCTCCCGTACGAGTATCGCAATACGACTGACAAGAACCTGTCGAAAGAAACCCGTGTGCTGGGCGGCCGCGGAACTCACTCCCCGTCCATCTCGAAGTCCTCGATCGAGTGGCCCTGCCGGACGATCCGCTCGCTGATCAACAGCTTCTCCGTCCGGTCGAGTGCCTCCCAGTCGAGGTGGTCCGGGGGCGACGACTCCAGGGACTCGAACTGCTCGATCACGCGGCCGTTGACGAATCGCGAGAACTCATCGCAGTTCGGGCAGGTAACGGAGAGGTGCGAAACGTCGAAGTCGCGCGTCAGCGTGTGCTCTCGGCAGTTCGAGCACCGATACGTACGCTCGGTCATACCCATCGAAGGGGTTCGAGGGGGTTGAGCACTGCGGTCTGTCGCTACCAGTCGAACGCCTCGTGGACGGCCAGTCCCGCCTCGTGACACACCGGCCCGGTCACGTCGGTGACGCCGTCGAGAATCGCTCCCGATCGAACCGTCGGCTCGCCGCCGGTGAACTCGTGGATCTCGTCGCCGCCGACGCTGTAGACGATCCGCCCCAGTCCGACCGAGCGGAGGCCACCGGCACACATCGGGCACGGTTCCGTGCTCGTGTACATCACCGTCCGGGCGCGTTCTTCCGGCGTGTACGACCGCTCGGCCGCCAGCGCGAGATCGAGCTCCGGATGGCGTCGCAGATCGTCCTCCGTGACGACGCGGTTCGACGCCGCCGCGATCTGCTCGTCGTCACGGACGAGGACGGAACCGAACGGTCGGTCACCGCGGTCGGCGGCCGCACGGGCGAGGTCGATGGCCGACTGCACGTGTCGCTCGTGGTCGAACTCCTCGAAGTCGGGATCTGCCATACCGCCACTCTGGGGTGCCTCACAAAGAAAGGCCGGGTCCTCCTGGCGGTCTCGCGGGGTAGTAGCGGCGGGGTTTAAGAGGCTGGATCTTCGAACGTAGAGTATGCTTCGCGGGCACGCTCGCGACCGACCGGTCGTCCCACGAACGTCCGCTCTCGCCGGCCGCTGTCGGTGAGCGCCCCGCTCTTCTCGTCACCGCGCACCGCTCTTTCACCACGCCTGACACTCCAACAATGTTCGACCGCATCGCAGACGACATCCGATTCGCCAAGGCCAACGATCCGGCCGCAACGAGCACCCTCGTGGTGCTGTTGACCTATCCGGGACTACACGCCGTCTGGTGGCACCGCCTCGCACACGCCTGTCACCGCCGCGGTCTCGCCCTCGCCGCCGCCCTGCTGGCGTACGTCGGTCGATTTCTCACCGGCATCGAGATCCATCCCGGCGCGACCGTCGGCGAGCGGGTGTTCGTCGACCACGGCATGGGGACCGTCGTCGGCGAGACCGCCGAGATCGGTGACGAGGTCGTGATGTACCACGGCGTGACGCTGGGCGGGAAATCCAGCGAGCCGGTCAAGCGCCACCCGACGATCGAGGACCGCGCGCTGATCGGTGCCGACGCGACGCTGATCGGCGACATCACGATCGGCGAGGACGCGACCGTCGGTGCCGGCTCCGTCGTCGTCGACGACGTGCCGCCCGACACGACCGTCGTCGGCAACCCCGCCCGCCCGATCGACGCCCTCGAAGACGAGGAGGGCGTCCCAGACGCGGACGAGGACGACGGAGTCCATCCGGACTGCGCCCCCGGGGTCGAACCCCGCTGGCGGGAAGTCCAGTCGTAGGCGCGTCGCTCACACCACCCGATTCCGCTCGCACCTCCGAGGCCCGCTGCTCGCTTCGCTCTCAGCGCGCCTCGCTACTCACGGGTTGTTCCTCCCCGCTCGCACCTCCGAGGCCCGCTGCTCGCTTCGCTCTCAGCGCGCCTCGCTACTCCTCCCCGGCCTCTTCTTCCTCTGCCTCCAGTTCGCCGTCGGCGTCGGCTCGCCGGGTCACGTCGACCCGGTAGTGCTGGAGGATGTCCCGCCCGAGCAAGAGCGGGTAGTCCATGTGCCCGCGGTCCTCGATGCTGGCGGTGACCGTGTGTTGGGTGCCGCCGACACCGACGACGAGGTCGACGACGGGTCGGGATTTTCCCTTCTTGAGGCTTCCAGAGCGAACGGTCACGATGTCCTTGATCGGGCCGGTTCCCAGACGGGTGGCCAGCTGTGAGTCGATGCTGGTCCGTGTCGCGCCGGTGTCTGACTTCGCGAGGACCGTCTCGGTGCCCCGAGTTCCGGCGACCATCACCTCCTCGATGTAGCCGACGACGGCCGGCTCTCTGGGTTCGGTCTCGGCCGGCGTGGGCGTGCACACCGGGCGGGAGTCGTCAAGCCTCTCTGCCAGCCGTTCGACGTCGTCGTCGGCCACGCTCCCGCCGGCCGCTTCGATCGCCAGGCGTGCGATGTGGGGTGCCGGACTCGTTCCCGTGGCCTTGAACAGCCCCCGGAATCCGGCCGTCGGGTTGACTTCCAGGACGAAGTAGCCGTCGGCTCCCTCGATGATGTCGACTCCGGCGTAGTCGAGTCCGAGTACGTCCGCGGCCGTCGTCGCCATGTCGGCCACTTCCGGCGGGAGATCGTCGGTCACGTCCTCGACGTCGCCGCCGAGTGCGACGTTGGTTCGCCAGTCGCCGTCGGGTGCGTAGCGGTTCATCGCGCCGACGACGACGCCGTCGACGACGTAGACGCGCAGGTCGTGGTTGCGCTGGTCGTCGACGTCGAGGTACTCCTGGAGGAACGCCTGTCGCAGCCCGACCTGGGGGTTGACGGGATCGTCCAGATCGACGAGCCAGGTGCCCCCGCCGTGGGTCCCGATCGCGGTCTTGTACACGGCGCGATCGCCGAAGCGAGCCCGCCCCTCGTTGAGCCGCTCGCTGGACAGCGCCAGCAGGGCGTCTGGCACCGGGACGCCGGCCTCCGCCAGCGCCATCGTCGTCGCGAACTTGTGTAGCGCCGTCGTGATGGCTTCGGGCGGGTTCAGCATCGGGACCAGCCGAGCCAGCGTGTGGGCGAGGCCGATCCCCTCGACGGGCTGTTCGTCGCTGGACAGGAGGAGCCGATTGACGACGACGTCCACGTCCGGTTCGAGCGTCACGTCCCCGTCTCGTACGTCGACGGCCGTGTTCTCCGCGCGGAGCCACTCAGTGTCGTAGCCCAGCGCGTCGACGGCGTTCAGAATCGCTTTCGTTTCCTTGCTGTTGTGGAGGCTCAGAACGCCGACCGTCGGGTCCGCAGCGTCGTTCATAGGGCTGGTGACTCCCACAGACGCCAAAGCCCTGACGGTCGTCGCGAGCCGTCGGACGCGGTTCGGTCGCCGACAGTGCGAACGCGCCCGCTCGCATCGGGGGCGCGCCCGCGGTCGGACCGACGGTCGGACCGGTTTTACCCTTCGGCGTCGATTGGGTGCTATGGACGAAGCGCGGCCGTTCACCTACGACGGCGGACGGGTGGACCCCGGCGAGACCGAGAACGTCAGATACACGGTCAGCCAGACGTATCTCGGCGATCCCGTCCGGATGCCGGTCACGATCGTCAACGGCGAGGGCGCGGGGCCGAGGCTGTTTCTCGCGGCGGCGGCCCACGGCGACGAACTCAACGGCGTCGAGGTCGTCCGCGAGGTCGCCCACGAGTGGGATCTCGCCGACCTCTGCGGGACGCTGGTCTGCTGTCCCGTCCTGAACGTTCCGGGGTTCATCGCCCAGCAGCGGTACCTCCCGGTCTACGATCGGGACCTGAACCGCTCGTTTCCGGGCCGAGACGACTCGACGGGCGCAAAGCGGATCGCCAACGAGATCTTCCGGAACTTCGTTGCACCCTGTGACTACGGGCTCGACTTCCACACCTCCACGCGCGGACGGACCAACATGCTCCACGTGCGGGCCGACATGGCGGACGAGCGGGTCGCGCGACTGGCGAAGTCGTTCGCGACGAACGTCGTCATCGCCTCGGACGGTCCCGGGGGAACGCTGCGACGCGAGGCGACCGACGCGGGCGTCCCGACCGTCACCGTCGAGATGGGGGAAGCCCACCGCTTCCAGCGGGACCTGATCGACCGAGCGCTCGTCGGCGTCCGCTCGGTCCTGGCGGAGTTCGGCCTCCTGCCCAGCGCGTCCGTCCACTGGCCGGGCTGGCGGACGATCATCGACGGGAGCGACGAGAAGACGTGGATCCGGGCCGACGCTGGGGGCCTCGTCGACATGCACTTCGACCGCGGTGCCTTCGTCGAGGCGGGCGACCCGATCTGTACGATCGCCAACCCCTTCAAGACCGATCGGACGGTCGTCGAAGCACCGTTCACCGGACTGCTGGTCGGGGTGCTGGAGAACCCGCTCGTCTACCCCGGCAACCCGCTCTGTCACCTCGTGAAACTCGACGACCGGACCCAGCGCGCGCTGGAGCGCAACGGCGGGATCGACGATCGCGCGTGAGCGACGTGTCGTGTCACGCCGAACGTGAACTACCGATCATGTTTGCCGGGAGCGCGCGTACGTTGTAGTAACTTCTATTTGTCCCCGCTCCAAGTGCTGGGTGTATGAGTCAGTCTTACAATCGCGGCACCGTCGAGGACTTCGGACGGTGGCGGGACTTCTCGGCCGGGATGTGGGCGTGGATCTTCCACAAGTTCACCGGCTGGGTACTCGTCGGCTACCTCTTTACCCACATCGCCGTGTTGAGCACGGCGATTCAGGGGGAGGCACTGTACAACGGCACCCTGCAGGGACTCGAAGCCCTGCTCGTCGTTCGCTTCCTCGAGGTCGGCCTGCTCGCCGTCGCCGTCTTCCACATCCTCAACGGGCTCCGACTGCTGTTCGTCGACCTGGGTATCGGACTCGAAGCACAGGACAAGAGCTTCTACGCGTCGATGGTGCTGACGGGCGCGATCGTCGTCGCCAGCATCCCGACCTTCCTCGGGGGGAAACTCGTCTAATGGCCGAACACTACTCCTCTTTCGAACGGAAGGGATCGCGGTGGCTGCTACAGCGGATCACGGCGGTGTTCCTGATCGGCGTGCTGGCCTTCCACTTCATGCTGCTGCACTTCGTCAACCACGCGGCGGAGGTCACGCTGGCCGGCACGACCACCCGGATGAGCTCCATCGGCTACTTCACGACGATGTGGCTGTTCCTCGTGACCGCGACCTTCCACGGCGTCAACGGCGTCTACAACGCCCTCATCAACCAGGGTCTGACCGGGACTCGCAAGCGAGCGGTCAAGTGGGTGCTGGTCGTCGCCGGTGTCCTGCTGATCGCACAGGGAACCCGCGTCGCCGTCGCCATGACCAACCTGATCTAACCATGAGTACGATCGAACAGGAGACAGAGACCGAAGAGACGACCGACGAGTCGGCCGAGCCGACCGTCGAATCACCGGGCGAGCGCCGCCGGGCGGAGAAACAGGAGCGGGCGCAGGCCCGAGAGGACCAGCGCGTCGACGAGGAGATCGACCACTCCGAAGAGACGATCACGCTCAAAGTCTTCCGCTACGACCCCGAAGTCGAGGGGAAAGAAGAGCCGCGGTTCGACGACTTCACCGTCCCCTTCCACAAGGGGATGACCGTCCTCGACGCGCTCATCTACTCGCGGGACCACTACGACTCGTCGCTGACCTTCCGCCACTCGTGTCGGCAGGCCGTCTGTGGGTCCGACGCGCTCTTCATCAACGGTCGCCAGCGGCTGGCCTGCAAGACCCAGATCGCCGATCTCGACGCCGGGACGATCCGGATCGAGCCGCTGCCCCACCAGGAAGTCGTCAAGGACCTGGTCGTCGACATGGAGCACTTCTACGACCAGATGGAGGCCGTCGAGCCGTACTTCGACGCCGACGAGCTGCCCGACGACGAACTCGAAGAGCAGCGCCAGGACCGCGAGAACCGCGAGAAGATCAAGATGTCCACGCGCTGTATCTGGTGTGGCGCGTGCATGTCCTCGTGTAACATCGCGGCCGGCGACAACGAGTACCTCGGGCCGGCGGCGATCAACAAGGCCTACCGCTTCGCGATGGACGAACGCGAGGGCGAGCAGCGCAAGCAGGAGCGACTCCGTATCATCGAGCAAGAACACGGCGTCTGGCGGTGCCAGACGCAGTTCTCCTGTACCGAGGTGTGTCCGAAAGACATCCCACTGACCGAGCACATCCAGGAGCTCAAACGGGAAGCAGTCAAGAACAACCTCAAGTTCTGGTAATCCTAAGGGAGACTAACAATGCACGAACACGACGTGATCGTGGTCGGTGCCGGCGGTGCCGGCCTCCGAGCGGCGATCGCAGCCGACGAAGAGGGTGCCGACGTGGCACTCGTCACGAAGCTCCACCCCGTCCGGAGCCACACGGGCGCGGCCGAGGGTGGCATCAACGCAGCACTGCGCGAGGGCGACGACTGGGAACTCCACGCCTACGACACCATGAAGGGGTCGGACTATCTCGGGGACGCCCCCGCGATCGACACCTTCGCCCAGGACGCCCCCGAAGAGGTCGTCCAGATCGAGCACTGGGGGATGCCGTTCTCCCGCGAGGACGACGGCCGCGTCTCGCAGCGTCCGTTCGGCGGGATGTCGTTCCCGCGGACGACCTACGCCGGTGCGGAGACGGGTCACCACCTGCTGCACACGATGTACGAACAGGTCGTCAAACGAGGCATCGAGGTGTACGACGAGTGGTACGTCACCAACCTCGCCGTCACCGACCACGACGACCCGGAAGAGCGCCACTGTCACGGGGCCGTCGCCTACGAGATCGCGACCGGCAACGTCGAGGGCTTCTGGGCCCGCGACGGCGTCATCCTCGCGACCGGTGGTCTCGGACAGGCCTTCGATCACACGACAAACGCCGTCGCCAACACCGGCGACGGCTGTGCGATGGCCTACCGCGCGGGCGTCCCGATGGAAGACATGGAGATGATCCAGTTCCACCCGACGACGCTGCCCTCGACGGGCGTGCTCATCTCCGAAGGCGTCCGTGGCGAAGGCGGGATCCTCTACAACGACGAGGAAGAGCGGTTCATGTTCGAACACGGTTACGCGAACAACGACGGGGAACTCGCCTCTCGTGACGTTGTCTCGCGGGCCGAACTCACCGAAGTCAACGCCGGCCGCGGCATCGAGGACGAGTACGTCGACCTCGACATGCGCCACCTCGGCGAGGAGCGCATCCTCGATCGCTTGGAGAACATCCTCCACCTCGCGGAGGACTTCGAGGGGGTCGACGGCCTCGACGAACCGATGCCGGTCAAGCCCGGCCAGCACTACGCTATGGGCGGCATCGAGACCGACGAGAACGGCGAGACCTGTATCAGCGGACTCTACGCTGCCGGCGAGACGGCCTGTGTCTCGCTGCACGGCGCGAACCGTCTCGGGGGCAACGCGCTGCCGGAACTGCTCGTGTTCGGCGCACGCGCCGGCCACCACGCCGCGGGCAAGGACATGAAGACCGCCGAGATCGAGACCGGCCGCTCTGCCAAGAGCGAGGACGGCGACGTGTCGCCGCCCGTCGAACCCGGCGCGATCACGGCCAACGGCGAAGGCGACGTTGCAGCGGACGGTGGTGAGCGATCCTCGTCGGACCGTCGGTCTGACGCTGCGATGGTCGAGCCCAAGGAGACGCTGGAACACACCGTTCAGCAGGAACGAGAGCGAATCGAGTCGCTGCTGGAAGCGGACGGCATCAACCACGCCGAAGTCCGCTCGAACGTCCAGGAGACGATGACGGAGAACGTCAACGTCTTCAGAAAAGAGGAGAGCCTCAACGACGCGCTGCGTGACCTCCGGCGCGCACGCGAGCGCTACGAGGACGTCGCCGTCGCCGACCCCTCGCGCACCTACAACACGGACCTGATCCACACCATCGAGACGCGCAACATCCTGGACGTGGCCGAAGCGATCACGCTCGGCGCACTGGCCCGCGAAGAGTTCCGCGGCGCTCACTGGCGCGCGGAGTTCCAGGAACGGCGCGACGAGGAGTGGATCAAGCACACGATGCTGGCCTGGGACGACGGGACGCCGGAGCTGTACTACAAGCCGGTCCTGCTGGAGAGCCAGTGGAAAGAGTACGAACCCAAAGAGCGGTCGTACTGACCACTCCGTCGTCGCGGCGTCGACGACGCTCGCCGCTGTCGACGCGACCCGCGACCTGATCGCCGGTCAGCTGGCGTCGACGCGTTTTCTCGACCCCAACCGCTTAGGCAGTGGCACACTTCCCTCGTGGTGATGCGACTCACCGGGACCGTCGTCGCCGACGCCGACACCGTCTACGAGGACGGCGCGGTCGTCACGAGCGGTGACGAGATCGTCGCAGTCGGGGACCGCCAGCGTCTGGTCCGGCAGTACCCGGACCACGACAGCCGATCGTTCGACATCGTCGCGCCGGGGCTGGTCGGCTCGCACGTCCACTCGGTACAGAGCCTCGGACGGGGGATTGCCGACGACGAAGCGCTGCTTGACTGGCTCTTCGATCACGTCCTCCCGATGGAGGCTGCCATGGACGCCGAGCAGATGCGGACCGCGGCGACGCTTGGCTACATGGAGTGTCTGGCCAGCGGCGTCACGACCGTCGTCGACCACCTCTCGGTCGCGCACGCCGACCAGGCTTTCGAGGCGGCCGGCGAGATCGGGATCCGCGGCCTGCTCGGGAAGGTGTTGATGGACTACGACGCCGGGGCGCTACAGGAAGACACCGACGCGGCACTGGCCGAGTCCGAGCGCCTCATCGAGCGCTATCACGGGGCCTTCGACGACCGGATTCGCTACGCAGTCACGCCGCGCTTTGCCGTCTCCTGTACCGAGCGCTGTCTCAGGGGGGCTCGCGATCTCGCCGACGCCTACGACGACGTGCGCATCCACACGCACGCCAGCGAGAACCGCGACGAGATCCAGACGGTCGAGGACCGGACGGGCATGCGCAACGTCGAGTGGCTCGACGAGGTCGGCCTGACGGGGCCAGACGTGACGCTCGCCCACTGCGTCTGGACGGACGAGACCGAGCGGGCGATCCTCGCCGAGACCGACACCACCGTCGTCCACTGTCCCAGCTCGAACATGAAACTCGCCAGCGGGATCGCGCCCGTCGAGGCCTACTTGCAGCGGGGGATCACCGTCGCGCTGGGCAACGACGGCCCGCCCTGCAACAACACGCTGGATCCGTTCACCGAGATGCGCCAGGCGGCCCTGCTGGCGAAGGTCGGCGAACTCGACGCGACGGCGCTGCCGGCGGCGACCGCCTTTCGGATGGCGACCGAGCACGGGGGGCAGGCGACTGGCTTCGACGTGGGCGTCCTCGCGCCGGGTCGGCCGGCCGACGTGATCGGCCTCGCGACGGACACCGCCCGGGCGACGCCGGTTCACGACCCGCTCTCGCACCTCGTCTTCGCCGCCCACGGCGACGACGTTCGGTTCACGATGGTCGACGGCGAGGTCGTCTACGACGACGGCTCGTTCGCGAACGTGGACGGCGCAGCCGTCCGCGCGGACGCTCGACGGCACGCAGATTCGATCTACGCTGAGATCTCGTCCAAGGATTAATGCCCGTCTCGTCCCAACGACCGGCCGCGGAAGGGTGGCTCAGTGGTAGAGCGCCGCGACCGACTCCAGCATCGGTCGGCGGTCGTCCCTTCAGGGCTTCGCGTGGTTCGAATCCCGCCCCTTCCATCGTGCTCCGAACGACAGTGCGGAGCCGATGGTGACGCGCGGATTCGCGCCCTGGCAGACGAGCGCAGCGAGTCTTCCTCTGGTTCGAATCCCGCCCCTTCCATCGTGCTCCGAATGACAGTGCGGAGCCGATGGTGACGCGCGGATTCACGCGCTCTGGCAGACGAACGAAGTGAGTCTTCCTCTGGTTCGAATCCCGCTCCTTCCATCGTGCCTCCCATCCGGCGGCGAGCGACGCCGCGCTGTCGATTTTTCGTCGCGAACTGAGCCACACGGCGCGAGGCTGGCGACCGTGTCTCGTACGAGTGCTTCGGCTATCGATCGTGAAAAGCGTAGGAAAGGGGTGGTGGGTGGTGGTGGGTGCTGGCACCGGGGTGGTGCCGTACTTACACATTGTCGATGGATGGTAATAAATGCGTCGGCCAAGTATCAATGTAGATAATTGGAGCGAACGATCGCCGTTCTATCGTCTCTGACAGTACCGTTCGGGTGTTCTCCCCAGTGCTGACGAGCGGTTACCGGTTCCCTGGCGACTCTCCCGAAGTAATCGAGGCGGACACTGCAGGGGCTCGAATCCGCTCGTGTCGATATTTCTGTTCGCTGACGTTCGCAGCAAGAATGCGTGGGACCGGATTCGAACCGGAGGAAGACGAGCGTAGCGAGTCTTCCAGGGCTCGAATCCGCTCGTCCCATTCCTGCTGCTCACGAGTTTGTTCGCAGCAAGAATGCGTGGGACCGGATTCGAACCGGCGGACCCCTACGGGACAGCGCCCTCAACGCTGCGCCGTTGGCCTGGCTTGGCTACCCACGCTCGTTGCGTCGTGCGCATTCAGTCCTATTCCGTGGTTGGGTAAAAGCGCTTTCGTTTGCGACTCTCCGCGCGAACCTCTCACACTCGCGACAAAGCGGGCATTTCAAATACGTTCGGTCCGCTACGGCCCGCATGGCAAAATACTCGACCGGCAGTGGCAGTGGCAGCGCCGGCGAGAGCTGTGAACTCTGTGGCGCGTCCGATGCGGACCTCGAAACGGCGAACGTGGCGGGGGCGACGCTGCAGGTGTGTGCGGACTGCTCTCAGCACGGCGAGACCTCGAAAACCGAATCGTCGGACGGTTCTCGTGGTGACCGAGACACCGATCGAAAGCGCCGTGCGGCCCAGAACGCGGCCAAGATGGCCGACGCACAGCAGCCCGACGCCTCCCACTGGGAGGACGGCACGAACTACGAGGACGATCAGCTCCCGTATCTCGTCTCCGACTACGGTTCCGTGGTCACCGAGGCCCGCCAGGACGCGGGCCTCCAGACTCAGGAGCTGGCCGAGGAGCTGAGTGTCGACGAATCCGACGTTCTCGCCGTCGAACAGGGCCGCGCGACGCAGGCCGGCGTCGGCGGTTCGGTCGTCGCCAAGCTCGAAGACTTTCTTGACGTCGAACTGGCCGAGTGACGATCGCGTCGTGGCATCTATTGGCAAGGGTGCTGTACGTGGTGTATGCACCTTTCGTCCGAGCAGCGTGCTATCCGTGACACCGTCCGCGAAGTCGCGGCCGAGGAGATCCGGCCGGTCGCACGCGAGTGTGACCGCGAGCAGACGTTCCCCGAGGACGCCTGGGACACGCTGGCCGAAATCGACGTGACCGGCCTGACGGTTCCCGAAGCATACGGCGGCCTCGACGTCGATCGCCAGACGTACGCGGTCGTGAACGAGGCCGTCGCCCACGGCTCGTTGGCGGTGGCGACCGCGCTGTCGGTCCACTGTCTCGCGACCTCCTGTCTCGCGACCTTCGGAGACGAGCAGCTCCGGGAGGCGTGGCTCCCGGACATGGTTGCGGGCCGTCCGGTCGGGGCCTTCGCCCTCTCCGAGCCCGAGGCGGGGTCGAACCCTCGTCAGATGCAGACCGTCGCGCGCCGCGAGGGCGACGAGTACGTGATCGACGGCGAGAAGGCCTGGATCACGAACGGGCAGCGCTCTGGAGTCGTGATCGTCTTCGCGAAGACCGACCCGGACGATCCGAACTCGGTCACCCAGTTTCTCGTCCCCAAAGACAGCGACGGACTGACCGTCGGTTCGAAAGAGGAGAAGCTGGGGCTGCGAGCCAGCGACACGACGACGCTGACCCTCGATGATGTCCGCATTCCAGACCGGTACCGGCTCACCGAGGAGGGTCGCGGGCTCGCTGCGGCCCTGTCGATCCTGACCGGCGGACGGGTCGGGATCGCCGCACAGGCGGTCGGTCTCTCGCAGGCGGCCCTCGACGAGGCGGTCGACTACGTCACGGAACGCGAACAGTTCGACGGCCCGATCGGCGACATCCAGAGCGTCCGGCACACGATCGCGGAGATGGAGACGACCGTCCGGGCCGGCCGCGAGCTGACCCACGCGGCGGCGCGGGCCATGGACCGCGGCGACGACGCTCGTGCGAGCGCGAGCGTCGCGAAGTACTTCGCGACCGAGGGAGCCGTCGACGTGACCCAGCAGGCCGTCCAGCTCCACGGCGGCTACGGCTACACGTCCGAGTTCGACGTCGAGCGGTTCTACCGGGACGCCAAGGTGACGACGATCTACGAGGGGACGAGCCAGATCCAGAAGAACGTCATCGCCCGGTCGCTCCTGGGGGAGTGACCGAACGCTCTTGTCCGTCGGGGCCGTGCGCCCGCACATGAGCGCCGACTACGACGCCGTCGTCTACGACCTCGATGGCACGCTCGTGCGTCTGGCCGTCGACTGGGACGCGGTCGCGAGCGACGTCGACGACGTGTTGCGAGAACGCGGCGTCGACACGGCGGGCCACTCGCTGTGGGACATGCTCGAACTCTCGGAGGAGCGGGGCCACCGCGACGCGGTCGAGTCGGCCATCGCCGATCACGAACGACCGGGAGCGCGCGACTCGGAGCGACTCCCGCTGCTCGACGAACTGCCCCTGGACGTTCCCGTCGGCGTGTGTTCGCTCAACTGCGAGGCCGCCTGTCGGATCGCTCTGGAGACTCACGGCGTCGACGGTCACGTCGATGCCGTCGTCGGCCGGGACTCCCTGTCGACGTACAAACCCGATCCGGCCCCGCTCCGGGCGCTGCTTTCGGAGTTCGACGTGTCGCCGTCGGCGGCCCTGTTCGTCGGCGACTCGGACAGCGACGCGACCGCCGCGCGACGCGCGTCGATGGACTTCCAGTGGGTCCGCGAGCGTCACTCCCTGTAGCGTGCGTAGGCGTACACACCGGCGGCGGTACAGAACCAGACGACGGCACCCACCCGGATCGCGAACTCGGCCCACTCCGCCCAGCCCGTCAACTGGACGAACAGCGAGAGGGTAGCGACGATCGGCGCGCCGACCAGGATGGTCGTCACGAAGGTCATCTGCATGACCCAGCCGAAGTCGACGCCCTCCGGGTCCGTCTCCTCGACGTGTGGCATGGCACACACTCGTGGTGTCCGGCGCTAATCAGTTACGGAACCCTCGAACGCGCGTGCCTGTCATACGAAACGACAACCGTCCGTATCAGTGCATGGCAGGGCTTATGCGCCGGGGCATCCCAGCCCAATCCATGCGGGCCAATGACATTCGCGCGAAGGCAGGTGAGGAGCCGGTGACGATGCTGACGGCCTACGACGCACCGACCGCGACGGTCGTCGAGGAGGCCGGCGTCGACATCGCGCTGGTCGGCGACTCGGTCGGAAACCTCCGTCTGGGACACGACTCGACGCTGCCGGTCACGGTCGAGGAGATCGCCAGCCGCACCGCTGCGGTCGCGCGGGCTACAGCGGACGTGTTCGTGCTCGCGGACATGCCCTTCCTCTCGTACGGTGCCGACGAGGCCGAGGCGATCCAGAACTGCGGTCGCATGGTCAAGGAGGCGGGCGCGGACGGGGTCAAACTCGAATCCGGTCCCCACACCGTCGACCTCACTCGTCGGCTGACGCAACTGGGCATCCCGGTCCAGGCACACCTCGGACTGACTCCACAGCGCGAGAACGAGACCGGACTGTTCCGCCAGGGCACCGACGAGGAGTCCGCGACGGAGATCGTCGAACTCGCGCAGGCCCACGAGGAGGCCGGCGCGTTCTCGCTCGTCCTCGAACACGTCCCCGCCAACCTCGGTGCGGCGGTCACGGACGCGCTCGACATTCCGACGATCGGCATCGGTGCCGGCCCCGACTGCGACGGCCAGGTCCTGACCGTCGACGAGGTGATCGGCCTCTCTGAGGACGTGGCTCCCTTCTCGAAGCGCTTTGGCGACGTGCGCGAGGAGATGGCCTCCGCGATCGAGGGGTACGTCGACGCCGTCGAAGACGGCACCTTCCCGGCCGACGAACACAGCTACGTCGAGGACGAACTGGACGACCTCTACTGATCGCGGGCCTGAAAGATTGAATACGCTGCACGGAAACGCTAGAACGTGTCAGAAGACGATCCCGGCCCCGAACGAAACTAGCAAGTAAGACAATTCGTTTTCTGGACTGTGGTCGCGATTGTCGTCGGATTCGTGCTACTCTTTGTCATCCCGAAACTGATCTAATTGTGTCCTGTCACCGTCGACTGCCCGCCACACGAAATGGTCACATGCTCCCTGCCGAAATCAGTACGTTCTGGCCAGGTGAAAGATCCGCCACTCACTGAGCAGTAGCCAGGGCTGTTTCGACGACCGAAGCGGCGTCACGGCGATGGTGTGGGTTCGATATCGCGGAGAAACGTTGCGACGGCGTCGTTGAATCGTACGGGTCGTTCGACCATCGCGAGGTGTGCCGCGTCGGGAACCGTCTCGCACCTTCCTCGCGGAATCTCCTCCGCGAGGGTCTCGTGGTAGGACGGCGGCGTGAGTCGATCGTGTTCGCCACACAGCGCCAGCGTCGGCACGTCCACGGTGTCGAGTCGGTCTCGCACGTCGAATCGATGGCAGGTCTCGAAGTCTCGCCGTGTCACCGACTGTCCGACGGCACGCATCGTCTCGATGGAGTGCTCGCGCGCACGCTCTGGCGGGTCGTGGAAAAGCATGTCCTCGCCGTGCAGGAACGAGACGGCGGCCTCGAAGTCGGCCGCCAGATCGTCTCGGAGCGTCTGGACGACTGGGAGCTTCGCGCCGCTGCCGGCGAGGACGAGCCCGTCGAGCGGGACGGCGCGCCGCAGGACCGTCGCCAGTGCGACCGCACCGCCGAGCGAGTTGCCGACCAGGACCGTCGCGTCCGTCGCTTCGGCGACGGCCACCACGTCGTCGACGTAGCTCGTCAGCGTCGCTTCACCCGGTGCGGTGTCGATGTCCTCGCTCGCACCGTGACCGCTCAGATCGAGCGCTGCGGCCGACGACGCCGGACCACTCGGCGCGTACTGCTGGCTCCAGAGCGCGTGGGTGCTGGCGCTGCCGTGGACGTACAGTACTGTGGCGCTCTCGCCCTCGCCGGTGACGGACCGGTACGCCGTCGTCCGTCCGTGGTGTTCGACCGTCTCCATACCACCGCTTTCGTGGGGGTCTCGTATAGTGGTGGGGCCGGCGTCGGTGTGAACCGCAATCAGTGGGTTCTTCGTCTGGTCGAACGCCTTGTTGCGGTTTTCGACGAAAGGTTTATATAGTTGTCTCACTAACTCGTAGTTAGCATGACTGACCAACAGCAGCTTGTCGGCGATGCCCCGCTACGACGCTACGAGTACGACGACGCCGTCGTGCTGGCGGCGGATATCGGCGTCACCGACGACGCGACGGTCGATGTCGTCGACGACACGGCGATCGTCGTCGTCGGTGACGAGCAGTACGACTTCGATCTCCCGGCGGGTGACGCACGAGCGTTTATCCGCAATGGGGTTCTCACTGTCGAGATGAGCGAGGTGTCCCACTGATGAAACTTACGGTAAAACCCCTCAAGCAGAAAGACGCCGGACGCGGTCTCGCGGCCGTCGACCGTGCAGCGATGGACGAGATGGACCTGGAGAACGGCGACTACATTGTCATTGACGGCGACGGCGGTCGCGCGGTCGCCCGTGTCTGGCCCGGATACCCTGAAGACAGCGGCAAGAACGTCGTCCGGATCGACGGCCAGCTCCGACAGGAAGCCGGCGTCGGCATCGACGACCAGATCGAGGTCGAGAAGGCAGACGTACAGGTCGCAAAGCAGGTCACCGTCGCCCTGCCCCAGAACCTCCGGGTGCGGGGCAACGTCGGTCCGATGATCCGCAACAACCTCAGCGGCCAGGCGGTCACGCAGGGCCAGACGGTGCCAGTGAGCTTCGGGCTCGGTCCGCTTTCGAGCATGAGCGGCCAGAAGATCCCGCTGCGGATCGCCGAGACTGAACCCTCTGGGACGGTCGTGGTGACCGACCAGACCGACATCGAAGTCAGCGAGAAGCCGGCCGAACAGATCGCGGGCGACGCCCCGACCGAGGGCGGCGGCGAAGCCACGCCGGACGTGGCCTACGAGGACATCGGCGGCCTCGACAGCGAACTCGAACAGGTCCGCGAGATGATCGAGCTGCCGATGCGCCACCCCGAACTGTTCCAGCAGCTCGGCATCGAGCCGCCGAAAGGCGTCCTCCTGCACGGGCCGCCGGGCACCGGGAAGACGCTGATGGCCAAGGCCGTCGCCAACGAGATCGACGCCCACTTCACGACCATCAGCGGCCCGGAGATCATGTCGAAGTACTACGGAGAGAGCGAAGAGCAGCTCCGCGAGGTCTTCGAGGAGGCCGAGGAGAACGCCCCGGCCATCGTCTTCATCGACGAGATCGACTCGATCGCGCCAAAGCGCGGCGAGACCCAGGGCGACGTGGAACGCCGTGTCGTCGCACAGCTCCTCTCGCTGATGGACGGGCTCGACGAACGCGGTGACGTGATCGTCATCGGCGCGACCAACCGCGTGGACGCGATCGACCCCGCACTGCGCCGCGGCGGCCGCTTCGACCGCGAGATCGAGATCGGCGTGCCGGACAAGGAGGGTCGAAAGGAGATCCTGCAGGTCCACACCCGCGGGATGCCCCTCTCCGAGGACATCGACCTCGAATCCTACGCCGAGAACACGCACGGCTTCGTCGGTGCGGACCTCGCACAGCTGACCAAGGAGGGCGCGATGAACGCCCTGCGGCGCATCCGCCCGGACATCGACCTCGAATCCGACGAGATCGACGCCGAGGTGCTCGAATCGCTGGAGGTCTCCAAGCAGGACTTCAAAGAGGCGCTGAAGGGGATCGAGCCCAGCGCGCTCCGCGAGGTCTTCGTCGAAGTCCCGGACACCTCCTGGGACTCGGTCGGCGGCCTCGAAGACACCAAAGAGCGCCTGCGCGAGACGATCCAGTGGCCACTGGAGTACCCCAGCGTGTTCGAGCAGATGGACCTGCAGGCCGCCAAGGGCGTCCTGCTCTACGGCCCGCCGGGCACCGGGAAGACGCTGCTGGCCAAAGCCGTCGCCAACGAGGCCCAGTCGAACTTCATCTCGATCAAGGGCCCCGAACTGCTGAACAAGTTCGTCGGCGAGTCCGAGAAGGGCGTGCGCGAAGTGTTCAGCAAGGCCCGAGAGAACGCCCCGACCGTCGTCTTCTTCGACGAGATCGACTCGATCGCGGCCGAACGCGGCTCGGGCGGCGGCGACTCGCAGGTCGGCGAACGCGTCGTCTCCCAGCTCCTGACCGAACTGGACGGGCTCGAAGCGATGGAGGACGTGGTCGTGATCGCCACGACCAACCGACCGGACCTCATCGACTCGGCGCTGATCCGGCCCGGACGACTGGACCGCCACGTCCACGTCCCGGTCCCCGACGAGGACGCTCGCCGGGCGATCTTCCAGGTCCACACCCGCGGCAAGCCACTCGCCGACGGCGTCGACCTCGATCAGCTCGCACGGAGGACCGAGGGATACGTCGGTGCCGACATCGAAGCAGTCGCCCGCGAGGCCTCGATGGCCGCGACCCGGGAGTTCATCAACAGCGTCGACCCCGACGACATCGACGACTCCGTCAGCAACGTCCGCATCACGATGGACCACTTCGAGCAGGCGCTCGACGAAGTCGGGCCGAGCGTCGACGAGGACGTGCGGGAACGCTACGACGAGATCGAAGAACGGTTCGATCACGCCGAGGCGGAACTGGACGACGGCGAGACGGCCTCGCGAACCTTCCAGTAGTACCGTTTTAGTCCTCGGATGTCCTCGGCCGCCAAAGGCGGCCTGTGGGCACCGCTCGTCGTGAAAATCTACGCTAAAAACGGTCCGCACGTCGCGCCGCCGGCACGCTTGCGGTGAACTGCGGCCGAAAGCCGCGGATGTTCTTCGGTCAGTATCGCACGACCTCTTTTCACCTCGAGTTCGCGACGCGAACCGCTCGGCGAACAGCCAGTCTCGCGAACGTTCCAGTCGTCCGCGATCCGGTTTACTGAATTTTCGGCTCGGACGCGGCCTCCGTCCGGAGCTGGACGAACGCGTCGGCCAGGATCCCGTAGTTGACGATCGTGATGATGGAAATGATCGAGAGGACCACGATCTGTCCGATAGCCGGGCCAGCTATCGTGACGAGGGAACTCAGACCGCCGACCGCGCCCGCGACGATCCCGACGATCAAGACGAGTCCGAACAGCCGCCAGCGGTTGCCCGTCGCCAGGTCCCAGCTCCGTCGGAGTGCGTCGACCGGTCCCTGATCTTCCACGCCGATCGCGAAGAAGACGAAGGTGAAGCTCACCGACAGGAAGAGACCGGGGATCACGAGCGCGATCAGACCCAGCGTGACGGCGATCGAGACGAGGACGTTGGCGACGATGGCCGCCAGCAGTGCCCGTCCGACGCGGTGGGTGAACAGCTCGCTCGGGAGCGACGACAGCTCGCTGGAATCCCGGACCAGGAGCCGCGTCGCGACGAGGAGGATGTACGTCCCGAACAGGATCGAGACCACTGCCAGCAACCCGGAGACGCTCGTCGAGATCGGCAGCGTCAGCCCGATCTGTCCCTGTTGGGCCGTGTCCGGCAACATCCCGGCGACGGCAGTGTTGATCGAACCGACGAACACCAGTTGATACGCGATGGTCAGTACCATGAGGACGATACCACTCGTCGACAGCGCACGTCGGCTCCCGCGGCCGAGTGCAGTTCCTATCTGGAGGGTCACGACCGGATTCACTCCCGGACGGGACTTAAACGGTGAGCGTGATTTACAGGGCCAGAAAGTCTGTGCTTTTGTCTATTAAAGGAGAGAAGAATTTGCTATACATCCACCATTTCGCGTAGCTATCGGGATAGATACCTGTATAAGGTATATCGATGCACGAGACCACAATTAGGGAAACGGTTTTTAGCGACCGTGCCACGAGTCCCAGTAACATGGTACAGTGTGACAGCTGCGACGGCGAAGTCCGCGAAGTGTGGCGACACCGCAAACACGCCGAATCGATGACCCACCGGCGTATCGAGTGGGTCTGTCCCGACTGCCACCCCGAGCTGCCCGCGACGGTCGAGACGCCGACGAGGGCCGGGCGGGCCATCGCCGACGGGGGCCAGCCGACTGCAGCGTGTCCGATCTGCTCGGCCGCGACAGTCAACGGACAGGGCCTGTGCAGTTGCACCGAGTGTGGCTGGACCGGACGGCTCTGATACCGTCGTCCGTCACGATCTCCGACCCGTCTTCGCGAGGGCCGCACGGTAGCTCCCGTCCCAGCCGGGCCGGACCACGTCTTCGACGCTCCAGGGGCCCGGGACCGTCGCTTCTCGCAGTCGCTCCGGGCCGAACAGTCGAAACTGCAGAATCTCGCTCGTCTCGCCCTCGTACTCGAAGGTCATCACCCGATGGGCGAGTCCCGGCGTCGGGTCCGCTCGGTAGCCGACGAGCTCTTCGACGCCGTCGGCGGCCGGATCGTAGCTGTGGACGACGGCGGTCGCGTCCGCCGTCGTGACGTGGGCCAGATCGGCGAGAAACTGCCGGAGTCCGTCCATCGAGCCCGCGAGACAGATCTGCGTGCCGATAGCCAGTGCCGACTGGAAGCGGTCGCGCTCGAAGCGGTCGGGCAGCGCGAACATGTCGCCACGTCTGGGGTCCTCGACGCCTCGCTCTCGCATGGTCTCGACGAGCGCGTCGCTTGGGTCGATGGCGACTGTCTCGAACCGCTCCTGGAAGTACAGCGCGTGTCGGCCGGTGCCCGCGCCGAGATCGAGCAGGGGGCCGTCGAGCCAGGATTCGAGCCACTCGCCGTGGCCCTCGCCGTCGAACGGCTCGAAGTAGAACGCCTCGATGGGGTGGTGTTCGGTGTCGTCGCCGTCTCTCACGAGCAGGGGAGCCGTCCGCTCTCCTCGGTGGTGGTCGCGGATCGCGCGGCCGAACGCGTCGGACATGGACGACGGTGGTCGCTCCTCAAATTTGTGTGTTATTGTGACATGGTGTCGTGGGACGTGGGGCCGATCGGCCGCGTCAGTCCAGGTCGGCCAGAATCTCCTCGGCGTGGCCCTCGGGGGAGACGCCCTCGTAGACGCGTTCGATCACGCCGTCGGGGTCGATCACGTACGTGTTTCGGAAGACGCCGTCGAAGGTGTTTCCGAACATGTTCTTCTCTCCGTAGGAGTCGTACCGGGCGGCGACAGCGCCGTCCTCGTCCGACAGGAGCGTGAACGGGAGGTCGTACTCCGCCGCGAAGGCCGCCAGGTCGTCGACCGGGTCGTCGCTGACTCCCAGGACAGCGACGTTTCGATCCGCGAACGCGTCCCACTCGTCGCGGAAGCCACAGGCTTCTTTCGTACAGCCTGGCGTGTCGGCTCGGGGGTAGAAGTAGAGGACGACACGCTGGCCCTCGTACTCCGAGAGCGCCACGGTCTCGCCGTCCTGCTCTGGCAGTTCGAACGTCGGGGCAGTGTCTCCGGCTTCGAGCATGTCGCTCTCTCCGTGGGGGCGTCCCAAAGCCGTGGCGTTCCACGAACGCAACCGCCTTGTCCGCGCGGACTAACCTCCGGCCATGGAACGACTGGTCCGAGAGCGTACCGAGGTCCTGACGGCTCTCCTCACGATCGTCTCGCTCGCGCTCGTCTTCGGTGCCGTCTTGCGGGTGGGTCCCGCGACGGCGCTGCCCGCAGCGCCCGACGCCGTCCTGGCAGCGATTCCCCACGCCAACGCGGCGATCAGCGCGACCGCGATCGGGACGATCGTCGTCGGCGTCCGTGCGGTCAAGCGTGGCGACGTTCGACGCCACAAGCGGCTGATGGCGACGACGTTCGCGCTGTTCGTCGGCTTTCTCGCCCTCTATCTGTACCGCGTCTCGCTGCTCGGCCCGACCGGTTTCCCCGAGAGCGCGCCGGCCTGGGTCGAGACGTACGTCTACTTCCCGGTACTGGCCGTCCACATTCTGCTCGCGATCGTCTGCATCCCACTGGTGTACTACGCGCTCTTGCTGGCGTACAGCTATCCCGTCGCAGAGCTACCGGACACGCCACACCCGCGCGTCGGTAGGGCTGCCGCCGGACTGTGGCTGATCTCCTTCGCTCTCGGCATCGTCGTCTACGTACTGCTGTACTGGCTGTTCTGATACGGACGGTTGTCGGACTGTACCGGTGAGCGTCGCCACGGGGGAGACGCTCACCGTAAGCAACTACACCTTTCCGTATGATACGGTCAACAGAAGATCGCGCGGCTCAGTCGTCGGCTTCCATCGTCTGGTCGCCGATGACGGGCCGGTCGACGTCGCGGTCGGTCTCCTCGCCCTCGATGTCGTAGGGGTACTCGCCGGTGACACAGCCAAGACACAGCTCGTCTTGACCCTTGTCGAGGCTCTGTGCGATGGCCTCGACCGAGAGATACGACAGCGAGTCGGCCTGGATCTTGTCGCGGATCTCTTCGATGGACCGGTCGGCCGCGATCAGCTCGTCGCGGGTCGCCATGTCGATGCCCATGTAACACGGCGAGATGATCGCCGGGGCACCGATGCGGACGTGGACTTCCTCCGCGCCTGCGTCTTTCAGCAGCTCGATCAGCTGCGTCGAGGTCGTCCCGCGGACGATCGAGTCGTCGATGATGGTGACGGTCTTGCCCTCGATCGTCGACTTGATCGGGTTCAGCTTGAGCCGCACTGCCCGCTCGCGCTCGTCCTGAGTCGGCATGATGAACGTCCGGCCGACGTACCGGTTTTTCATCAGGCCCTCGGCGAACTCGATGTCTGCACCGCTCTCCTGGGCTGCCTCGGCGTAGCCGGAGGCGAAGGCGCGCCCGGAGTCGGGCACCGGGAGGACGACGTCGCTGTCGACGCCGGATTCGTCCCAGAGCTTCCGGCCCAGTTCGCGCCGTACCTCGTAGACCAGATTGTCGTCGATGGTCGAGTCGGGGCGCGCGAAGTAGACGTGTTCGAAGAAGCAGTGGGCCGTGTTCTCCTGTTCGACCAGCTGGTAGCTGTCGAAGCCGGTGCCGTCGTCGTGGAGCACGACCAGCTCGCCGGGCTTGACGTCTCTGATCAGCTCGCCGTCGAGCGTGTCGATGGCGGCCGACTCAGAGGTGAGGACGTAGCCGTCGTCGAGCTTGCCGATGCACAGCGGTCGGTTGCCCTCCGGGTCACGAACGCCCATGACGGTGTCGTCGTGAGAGATCGTCAGGGCGTAGGAGCCGTGGATCCGGGACATCGTCCGCTTGACCGCGCGGACGAGGTCGGCTTCGAGGAGATTTCGCGCCAGATCGTGGGCGATGACCTCCGTGTCTCCGTCGCTCGTGAAAGCGTGGCCGAAGTTCGCGAGCTCGTCGCGAATCTCGTCGGCGTTGACGAGGTTCCCGTTGTGGGACAGTCCCAGCGAACCCGACTTGAACGAGACCGAAAAGGGCTGTGCACAGCACGAATCGACGCTGCCGGCCGTCGGATAGCGAACGTGCCCGATCCCGTTCGAGCCGTTCAGCGACGCCAGATCGTCGGGGTCGAACACGTCGCCGACCAGCCCCATCTCGACGTGGCTGTGTTGCTGGAAGCCGTCGTGGGTGACGATGCCGGCCGACTCCTGGCCGCGGTGCTGGAGAGCGTAGAGAGAGTAGTAAAGCGGGCGGGCGGCGTCACGGTCTTGGAGTGCGATGCCGACGACGCCGCACTTTTCGTGCATGTTGTGTTATTCGCCGGATTTGCTCTGCCACTCGTAGTCGCGGCGTTTGGCCGAGTTACCGAAGCCACACGCCGAACAGACTTTCTTCTTTGTATGATAGGACTTTTCGCCGCACCGACGACACTTCGTGTGCGTCGTGGTGTTTTTCTTACCCTGGCTCGGAGTTCCTGCACCAGTCATGGTTTGATAGAGACGACGTTGTCGCCGCGTATAATCGTTGTGTCTTCGTCTTCGATGACGAGATTCATGTGCTGATCGTAGCCCGAGAGCTCACCTTCGTACAGCTCGCCGCCCTTGAGATGTACGGTGACTGTCTCGCCCAGTGACGCCTCGAGCACGTCGAGCGGTCGTCCACTCATACCCCAACGGGCTGGCGACGAGTGTATAAACGTACCGCTTGCGGACTCACAGGTCGACGCTGAACGGTGCGAGCGCGTCGGCCTGGGCCGCGAAGCCGGCCAGGAGGTCTGCCACGGCTTCGAGGTCTGCCGGGTCGATCACCTCGACGGGGGTGTGCATGTAGCGGTTGGGGAGACCGACGTTGAGCGACGGGATCCCGCCACGCGACGTGTAGAAGGCGTCGGCGTCGGTGCCGGTTCGGTTGCCAGTCGCCTGCAACTGCACGTCGATGTCCTCGCTCTCGGCGGTGTCTCTGACCGCATCGACCAGCGCGGGGTGGTTCGCGCTGCCGCGGGCGATCACCGGGCCATCCCCGAGCGCGACGCCGCTGGAGCGCTTGCCCGGCGAGTCCGGCTGATCGGTCGCGTGGGTCACGTCCACGGCGATCGCGGCGTCCGGATCGAGGTCGAAGCCGACCATCTTCGCGCCCTGGACGCCCACTTCCTCCTGGACCGTCGAGACGGCGTAGACCGTCGCGTCGGTTCCGGTCTCCGCGGCCCGTCGGAGTCCCTCCGCGGCGGCCCAGATGCCGATTCGGTTGTCCATCCCGCGGGCCGAGAGGTAGCCGTTCTGCAGTTCGCTGATCGTCTGCTCGAAGGTGATCGGGTCGCCACGCGAGACCAGTTCCTCGGCCTCGTCGCCGTCCTCGGCCCCGATGTCGACGTGTTGTTCGTTGATCCCGGGAACGTCGTCGTCCTCGCCGTTTCGCAGGTGGATCGCCGTCTGTCCGACGACGCCGTCGATCGGGTCGTTGTCGGTGTGGACGGTGACGTGCTGGCCCCGCGAGACGGTGCTGTCCGAGCCGCCGATACGGTCGATCCGCAGGAAGCCGTCGTCGGTCACGTCCCGGACGATGAAGCCGATCTCGTCGCCGTGGCCCGCCAGCGCGACCTCGGCGTCACCGCTTCCCTTCAGTACCGCGACGGCGTTGCCGTAGTCGTCGACTCTCACCTCGTCGGCGTACGATTCCACGTAGTCGATCCAGACTCGCTGGCCCGCCGTCTCGTAGCCCGAGGGCGTCGCGGTCGAGAGCAGTTCGTCGAGAAACTTGCGTCGGTCCTCGTCCATGGTCGGGCCTTCGCCGGCATCCGTCATGTATCTTGCCGAGAGCTGGATCGTGTTCAGATAAGCCGCTGCATCTTCTGAGTTGTAGACACCGAAAGCCCTCGTCGCGCTCCGGCATTCTGTGACGGATATCTTCACTTCGTTCAGATAGTGCCGCCACAGAATGCCGGACCACGACTCGCCCTTTCATCCGCCAGGAGAGCACGCTCTCCTGAGCCTGTGCTCACCCTGTTCGCACAGACGCCAGGATTCGGCCGTTGAGCCGTCTAGACCCTGGTGGATGAAAGGGCGAGCGCAGTCGCGGGACCGCAACTGCGCGAGGGCTTTCGGTGTCTGCACCACTACGCTGACAGTCGCTTATCTGAACACTACCGAGAGCTGCAGGCGAAGCGATAAGTACCGACCGCTCGAAACGCCGCCATGGCCGAGTTCACCTTCCTCGAACTCCACCTCGACGAGGCGACGATCACCAACAACGCGCCCTATAGCGGTGCCGATCAGTCGGATCCAGACGACGAGACAGCGGACGACGACCCCGACGACGGTCGCTCGCTCGGCAGATTGCTCGCGTTCGCGCTCGCCGTCGCTGCCGTAGCGACGGTGATCGGACGCGCGCTCTCGGGGAGCGGTGAGTCCGGAGCAGCGGTCGACGACCTGGTCTGACCGGTCGACCCCGCTACTGTTTGGTCATTCATTTAAGTAGTTTCGGTGAGAACATGTCGTCTGTGAGTCAAACAGACACTCCGGAAGAACGCATCGACGAAACGACGACGTGGCCCGACCTCGCGATCAGCCTCTACGACCGCCTGACCGGTCGCAACGCCGAGATCACCTACGAGTTCGAAGACATGGAAGTCGACGTGCCAAGCGGCACCGGCGACGACGCCGACCACGCCCACTGGCGTGTCGACGGGACGCTGCGGGTCACGACCCGTGAGCAGGACTGATCGGTTCCCGCCGCTGTCGGTCGACGCGGAACTGACGCTGACCGTCGACGGCCACGAGTACCGCGTTCGTGATCGCGGGAACCGGCTCGTCGTCGACGCGCCGACGCTCCCGGCGGCACTGGCGTTGCGCGATTCGCTGCCGGAGGGCGGCGTCGGCAGGCTCCTCTCGACGACCGATCTGGCCGTCGACGTGGCGGTCCACGACGCCGTCGTCGCCACCACCGGCCCCAGCGCCGACGGCCCGGTCGCGACGACTGTCGGTGGGTCGCCGACGACGCTGCGACCCGCGGGACTGGCCACGGCACTCGTCCGCGAGGGACGGGCTCGCCCGGTCGCCACGGCGGCTCTGGTGGCGGCTCTCCTCGCGCTGGGCTGGCTCGTCGGACGCGTGATCGACGCCTTCGGCGACGACTGATTCGGAGTCCGAAGCCGGGAACGGGCCCACGGGGAGAAGGCCTATCCCGACCCGTCGCCTTGTGCGCGTATGGGATTGTACCACAGCGTGCAGGCCGTCGCCGGGGCCTCCGGTGACGGACCGATCGACTGGGACGCCGTCGCGTCAGCGGCCAAGAGTTCGACCGATCCCGGCTCGCTGGCACTCACCGATCGGCAGGAGGTGGCCTACGCCGACGACGTGCGTGCCGCTCGCGACCGCGTTCGCGACGTCGCCGACATCGGCTTCGACCTCCCGGAGACCGTCGAGATCCAGAACCGCCACCACTGGATCGACGCCAACGTCGAGACCTTCGAGCGGGTGATGCGTCCGCTCGAACAGCAAGCCGACCTCATGCCGGGCGTCGCCCGCGTCGCCAACACCGGCTCGATGGCGTTCGCGCTCTCGTTCCTGGGCCGGAACGTCCTCGGGCAGTACGACCCGCTCTTGCTGGCCGACGACGGCGACGACCACGCGCTGTACTTCGTCCACCCGAACATCGAACAGGTCGCGTCGACACTCGCCGTCGATCCCGACCGCTTCCGTCGCTGGATCGCCTTCCACGAGGTCGCCCACGCCGCGGAGTTCGGCGCGGCCCCGTGGCTCTCCGATCACCTGGAGTCGACGATGGAAGACGCCATCGGCGCGCTCACCGAGGGCTCGATCGACCGGGCCTCGCTGGGCGAGCTCGACACGACGATGACGGCCGTCGAAGGGTACGCCGAACTCGTCATGGATCGCGCCTTCGACGACGAGTACGACGACCTCCGGCGCAAGCTCGACGAGCGCAGAGGCGGCCAGGGACCGGTCGCGAAGCTGGTCCGCAGGCTGCTCGGGCTGGGGATGAAGCGCCGCCAGTACGAACGGGGCAAGGCCTTCTTCGACGCCGTCGCGGACGAGCGCGGCGTCGCGGGGGCCGGCGCGGTCTGGGACGGTCCCGACTCGCTACCGACCGACACCGAGTTGGACGATCCCGCCGCGTGGCTCCGTCGCGTCGACCCGTGACGCTCCGATGGCCAGCAAGCATATGTTCGCTGGCGTAATCCCATCTGTATGCGCACACTGGCGATTCTCCTGTCGGTCGCGCTCGTCGCGACCACGGCCGGCTGTGGCTTTCTCATCGGTGACGAAGCGCTCGCGTTCGAATCCGCACCCGCGAGTGTCGGCGACGAGACCCTCTCGGAAACTGGCTACGAGCAGACGCTCAACGAGAGCCAGACGGTCTCTCGGGAGTTCACCGTCGCGGGCCAGAGCCGGCAGGTCAACGTGACGAACCACCTCGCACAGTACGAGCGCTCGATCGACCTCGGCCCGCTGGGCGAACAGCGGGCGGCGGTGTTCGCCACGTTCTCCAGCCCGGAGGTGAGCGTCGCCTCACAGACGTTCAACCCGCTCAGTGACATGTCCAACCGCGAGCTGCTGTCGCAGTTTAGCTCCAGCTACGACGGTCTCAGCGTCGGCCAGCGGGTCGAAAACCGGACACACACGGTCCTCGGAACCGAGACGGGCGTCCAGAAGTACGGCGGGACGGCAGAGCTGGGCGGGCAGTCCATCGACGTGTACATTCACGTGACGACGGTGAAACACGACGGGGACTACGTCGTGGCGCTGGGGCTCTACCCACAGCAACTCTCCGGCGAAGAGACACACGTCTTCGCGATGCTCGACGGCCTCCAGCACGGCGAGTAAACGAGTCGGCTCTCTCCTCGTTACGTCGTAGACGCGGATCGCCACCTCGGGGTAGCAACGACGGACGGGTCGTCGGTCGTCTCAGCGACGCCGGTTCACGAAGCCAAGCGCCACGCTGTCGGGGAACACCCACCAGCCGAGCACGGCACCGGCGACCGTCCCGGCGACGCCGGCCCCACCGATCGTCGGGAGGCTGGCCGAGACGTTCAGTGCGACGAGTGCCATCGACACGCCCACGAACAGGGCGAAGCCGACGCGGAACTTCAGGAGGAACGACCGCCGGTCCTCGTCCGTGACGGAGGGCTGGACCATCAGTGAAAGCCCCTGCCAACGTCCTCGTCGACGACGTCCTCGAACTCGGCTTCGAGCAACTCCTCGGCTTCCTCGAAGGTGTCGGTCAGCTCGTCCATCTCCTCGGGCCGATCGTAGTGGTCGAAGTCCATCGGCCCGTAGGCCGGCGAGTCCAGCGCGTCCATCACGTCCTCGAACAGCGCGTCGGGCGTCGTCGGCGCGTCGGCGTGGGTTTCGAGGACGGTCTCCAGTTCCTTCGCCGTCTCCTCGGCCTCGTCTTCGTCCTCGACGGGCTGTTGGACGCCGAAGGCACCGGTCCCCTGCTCGGGAAACAGCGGATCGAGCTCGTCGTCGATCCGGCGAGCCACCTGCGATCCCACGCCCTGCACGTCGTAGGGGTTCTTGGCGTAGGTCTTGAGCTGGAAGACGCCGGCAGCCGGGTGGCCGATGTAGAGGTCTTCGCCGATGCCGCTCGCGCGGTCGCCGCCGACGGCCCGCCAGCCACCGGGATCGGCGTTCGATTCGACCACGTCTTCGAGGATGTCGTCCCACTCACGAACGCGCATGGAGCCCGTTTGGGGGCGGTTCTGAAAATACCCTTCGGTCGGTCCGATCGCCGGCTGGACCGGGGATTTCTTTGCACCCGAATCCGAGACGTGCAATAGAGCAGTCGTCCGCCGTCTCGCCGGGCCGCCCGGCTGCCCTCCCCGCGCGGCGGCGACCCACTGAGACCATGGTCCCTACGCACCGCACCGCCGCCCGGACGAACGCCCCGACCCGACAGCTCCTGATCGTGGCGACGTGTGTCGTCGGCCTCCTCGTCGCCGCAGCCGCCATGCCAGCCACGGCACCACAGCCGACGCCCCCGGAGTTCCTGAGCGGGGAGTCGGACTGCCAGATCCTCTTCTCCGAGGATCCGGTCGCCGGACACGAACTCACCACGACGGTCCTGTACGACGAGGAGCCGGTGTCGGACTCACCGGTGTGGTTCAACGGCGAACGCGTCGGCCGGACCGACGAGGACGGACGGGTCGTCGGCACCGTCCCCTACGAGCAGACCCTGCAGGTCCGGGTTGAACTGCCCGGCGGGGGCAGCTGTGAGGCCAGCATCGACACCGGCGACTCGGACGCGCCGCTGAAGACCGTCGACCGATCCGGCCTCGGTGTCGCCGCCCTCGACGGCGTGGCCCAGCAACAGGCTCAGAACGGGTCGGGCGCGTACCCGGTCCGTGGCCGGATCGATCTCTCGGTCGACGAACAGCCCTACCCCGGCGAGACGACGACGCTGCGGGCGACGATCCAGGGCAACCCCGTGGCCGACGCGACGGTGTCGGTCGACGGACGGACGATCGGACGGACCGACGCAGACGGCACGATCGAGATTCGCGCGCCGATCGAGGGCGACCGGACGCTCACCGTCCACGTCGAACGGGGGGCCTTCGAACGCGAGACCGAGATCGTCGTCCTCCGCCTCGACGCGACGATACGGACCGACGCACTGCTCGCGCTGCCGGGGCAGAACGCGACGGTCGTCGCCCGGCTCGGCGACCGCCCGGCGGTCAACGCCACGGCGCTGGTCGGCGGCGAGCGACTGGGTCGAACGGACGCGGACGGCCACGTCGAGATGACGCTTCCGGCCGACCCGACGGCACGGCTCACCGTCGCGACGGCCGATCAGGTGGCCACCACGCCGGTCCTGTTGGCGTTCGCGCCGACGATCCTGCTGACCGTCCTCGCCGTCCTCGCGCTCGTCGGCGTGCCGGCGGCCGGCTACTCGATCGCCGGTCGTCGCGGTGTGGCGATCGGCTCCGGCGTCGCCGTCAGCGTCCTGGCGCTCGCGTACGTGTTTCTCCGCTTTGGCCGCACGATCGCACTGCTGGGGTCGCTGGCGCTGCTGGCGGTCGTCGGACTCGTCGCCTTCCTCCGGAGCGACTACAGCGCGGTCGAGGCGGCCCGAGCGACCGCCGGCTGGTTCCGCCGTCTCGGCCGCCGACTGGCCTCCGACGGCCTGTGGCTGTCCGGGCGACTCGAAGCTGCCGTCGGGAGCCTCGAACGCCGTCTCCGGCGTCTGTGGGACCGACTGATGGGTCCAGACGCGACGCCGCTCGCGGACGCCGGCCGCTGGCTCACGTCGCTTCCCGCCCGCCTGCTCGCGCTCGTCCGCGCTCTCGCCCGCGGGCCGAGCTGGCTAGGTGCCGACGAGAGCGACCGCGACGACCTCGCGGGCGAATCCGGAGACGCGGACGACGAGACGACGCTCTCGCGGCGCGCACAGTTCCGCCGCGTGTGGCGTGCGTTCGCCGGTCGGGTCGCCCCCGAGACGTGGCCCCGGCGCACGGCCGGCGAGGTCTCCCGTCGGGCGATCGATCGCGGCCTCTCGCCCGAGCCGGTCCGCGAACTGACCGACACGTTCCGGGCCGTCGAGTACGGCGACGAGTCGCTCACCGACGGACAGGTAGCGCGGGCTCGCGCGGCCCTGGAGGAGATCCGCGACGACTCCGAGGGGGGGTCGGCGTGAACCGCCTCGCCGTCGGCGGCGGTGTCGCGTCGATCCTCCTCGGAGTCGCCGCGCTCGCGGCCGGCGTTCCGGAGACGGCGGAGACGATCGTCGCCAGCGCCGTCGCGCTGCTCGCGATCTTCGGCGTCGGCGTGGCGCTCTGGAAGCTGCTCGCCTCGCCGGGCGGTGACGGGCTGGCCCTGCCGCCGCCGTGGACCGACGACGGCGCGCTCTTCGACCGCGCGCCGGAGCGGAGCCGCGGCGAGGACGCCCTTTCGGGCGAGTCCTTCGGGGCCGTCCTCGCGGACGCCGGTCAGACGGCGCGCTCCGAAGGGACGGTCGAGGCCGGCTACGACACCGTTCGGCCGGTTCTCAGGCGCGCGCTCGTCGACGCGCTGGTGATCCGAGAGGGCGATCGAGCCGCCGTCGAGGAGTCGCTGGCTGCTGGGAGCTGGACCGACCACCAGATCGGGGCCGCCGTGCTCGATCCGGGCGTCGATCCGCCCCCGCGTTCGCTGCGAGCCCGGATCGAGGCCTGGCTCTTCCCGGAGCGCGTCGTCAGGCGACACCTCCAGATCGCCGTCCAGGCCGTCGCAGAGGCGGCCGACGACGCGGTGCCGACGGTGCCGGGCCAGAACGCGTCCCGCTCGGTCCCGGTCAGCCAGCCCCGACTCGAAGACCTCCAGCGCGGCGTCGACGGCACCGTCCAGCGCGCTGTCGATCCGCTGGCGACCGCCCGCGGCCCGCGACCACCCGGTAGCGAGGCCCGCGGGGTCGCGGTCGGTGTCGAGCCGGCCGACGCGGACGGCGACGCAGAGGTCGACGAAAGCGCCGAGCCAGTCGACGACGCCGACGAGCCGGCCCGAGAATCCGACGGGAGCGGGGACGCCGGAGAGCGGGACCGCTTTGCCACGGACGGTGGTGCGCGATGAGCCGGCAGTCGACGCGCTGGCGGGCGACGGTGGCGGCTGCGACGCTGTTCGCTGCGGCCGGGCTCGTGGCCCGCAGCGGCGCGTTACTCCTCGCCGCGGTCGTTCCGCTGGTGTATCTCGCGTACTCGCTGGTCACGAGCGGTCCCGGTTCGGTCTCGCTCTCGGTCACTCGCCACGTCGAGCCGGAGCTGTCGCCGCCGGGGACGCCGGTCCACGTCACGCTCGAACTGACCAACGAGGGCGACCGGCCGGTGTCCGACCTCCGCGTCGTCGACGCCGTCCCGGCGGACCTGGCGGTGACGCGTGGCTCTCCTCGGACGGGCGTGGCGCTCGAAGCCGGCGCGACGACGACGATAGAGTACGTGCTGATCGCTCGCCGCGGCGTCCACGAGTTCGAACCCCCGCGCGTCAGGGTCCGGAGCCTCGGGGGCACGAGCGTCACGACGCTGCGCCCGACTGTGTCGGGCGACACACGGCTCGTCTGCCGCCTCGACGCGGACGCGCCACCGATCGACGACCAGGGCGCGCAGTTCGTCGGCGACCTGACGACCGACGAACCGGGCGAGGGACTCACCTTCCACTCGACTCGGGAGTACCGGCGCGGCGACGACGCGCGCCGGATCGACTGGCGGACGTACGCCAAGACCGGCGAGCTGACGACGATCGACTACGAGCGCCGCCGGGCGGCCTCGGTCGTCCTCGTCGTCGACGCTCGCCGCATCAGTCGCGTCTCGGCGGGTCCCGGCCGACCCACGGCCGTCGAACTGTCCGCCTACGCGGCGACCCACGCGGTCACCGACTTCGTCGCCAGCGGTCACGACGTCGGCGTCGCGGTGATCGGAGCCGACGGTCCGGGGCCGGCCGGACTCCACTGGCTGGCCCCCGAGAGCGGCGACGGGCAGCGGTCCCGAGCGATCGATTACTTCCGGACGGCGACG
This sequence comes from Halomicrobium mukohataei DSM 12286, assembly GCF_000023965.1. Taxonomy (NCBI): domain Archaea; kingdom Methanobacteriati; phylum Methanobacteriota; class Halobacteria; order Halobacteriales; family Haloarculaceae; genus Halomicrobium; species Halomicrobium mukohataei. The sequence goes on from NC_013202.1 coordinate 2,014,046, forward strand.
GAGGTGACCGGCGGCGCGCCCGACATCGACCGCCAGCTGGCCGAGCTGCTCGACCTGGTACCGCCGGGCGCACAGCTGGCACTGTTCTCGCCACTGCTCGACGATCTGCCCGTCGAGGCCGTACAGGCGTGGCGCTCGCAGGGGTACCCCGCCGTCGTCCTCTCGCCGGACGTGGTGACGGACAACACCGTCGGCGGACAGTTCGAACAGGTCCAGCGGTACACGCGACTGGCTCGCTGTCAGGCGACCGGCGCGCGCGCGACGGACTGGCGACGGGGGACGCCGCTCCCGATGGCGCTGGCGTACGCGTTCGCGGCCGACGCACGGCTGCCGAGTCAGCGTCCGACCGGCACTGGGGGGGTCCCGTAGATGGCGCTGTTCGGTCCCCGTCTCGATCGGCCGAGCGCCCTCGGCGACGAGGGGCGGCCGCGGGCGACGAGTCTGACGATCGCGTCCGTGCTGGTCTTCGGGCTGTTCGTCGTCGCGACGACCTGTCCGTGGAACTACGGCCTCCGGTTCGACGGGCTGGTCCCGTCGCTGATCGTCCCCGCCTGCGCCCGGCTGGGTCGGCTGACACTCGCTTTCGGCACCGTCACCGGGCTACTGACCGCCGGACTCGCGCTGCTGACCCGCGAGCGGTTCGTGTCGCTGTTCGTCGGGCAGATCTGCTTCCTGCCGGCCGGTGCGGCGCTGTTGGCCGGTCTCACGGCGCTGCTGGTCACCAGCCCGGCCTACGGCGTCTTCTTCGGCGGCTTCGCCGTGGCACTGGTCGCGCTCGGGAGCACGTGGACGGACACGACCAGTGCGTCGGCCGTCCGCCCGGCGCTGTTCCAGGAGGGGCTGACCTACCTCTCGATGGTCGGCTGGGGGATCGTCGTGCTCGTGCTCGGCGGAGCCGCCCTGCTCGTTCGCGCTGTGGTCGGTCCGGCCGGGAGCGGCTCGGATCCGACCGCGGCGCTCTCGACGTTCCTCGTCGTCGTCTTCGTCGGCGTCCTCTCCGTCCGACTGGGGCTGCGCTGGCTGCCGATCCGACAGCTCACGCCCCGAAAGCGCCGTGGAGCCGTCGACAGACGACTCGGACAGCTCAGACGCGCCACGACCGTGGTCCTGATCGGCACCCTCGTCGCCGTGCTCTGTGTTCTCCCCGCCTGGTTCCTGGGGTGGTTCGACGCGGTGTACGCGCTCTTCCCGCCAGCCCGACTGCTCTTTCCCGTGCTCGCGACGCCGATCCCGGTCGTCGCCGTCCTCGGCGTCGGCGTGGTGACGCTCGCGCTCGGAGTGGGCGCGCTCGCGCTGCGCCGGCTGACCCGCCCGGTCGACACGACGGCGAACCGCTTGCTTGCGCCTGTCGCGGCGGGGCTGGTGCTCGTGCTCGGATTCCTCCCTTTCGCCCTGTCGCTGATCCCGGTGCCCGGCGGCGCACCGCCCATCGTCCTCGTGGCGTTCCTGGTGCTTGGCCCGATCGCGCTCTACCTGCTTGGCTGGACGCTCGTCGCCGCGCAGTACCTCTCCCTGGTCCCCGAGCGCGCTGGCGGCCCGGCGCTCGCGGCCGGCGGGATGGTCCTCGCCACGATCGGCGCGGCCCTCACCGGGGTGCCGACGCCGCTCGTCCTCGCGACGGCCGTGGTCGCGATGGTCGTCTGGGACGTGTCCTCGTTCGGGCTGGGTGTCACCGCCGAACTGGGCCACCTCCCCGAGACGAGACGGCTGGAGCTGTTCCACGCCGTCGTCGCGGTCGCTCTCGGCGCGGCCGCGGTGCTCTCGCTGAGCCTGCTCGACGTGGTGCGTACGTCGCTGGCCGGCGAGGTCGCGGCGACCGTCGCGGCCGCGCTGGCCGTCTTCGGCGTCCTGGTGTTACTGACGCCGCTGCGGGGATACGTCGCCGGGGAAGGGAGAGATTGATGGGGGCGGGCGACGAGCCACCGCGCATGGTCCACCATTCCGGCGGCGACACGGTCGAAGATGGAGCTCAGACCTGCCTCTCCGTCGTCGAGCGTATCGAGGAAGCCGCCGTCGTCGAGCGCACTGTCCTCCACGAAGTCCTGTCTGCCGTCCTCGCGAAGGGACACGTCCTGCTGGAGGACGTGCCCGGCACCGGCAAGACGGTCACTGCCCGCGTCCTCGCAGAGGCGCTCGGCCTTGAGTTCACCCGCATCCAGTTCACGCCGGACCTGCTGCCGGCGGACGTGACCGGCTCGAACGTCTACAACGAACACGAAGGGACCTTCGAGTTCTCCCCGGGACCGATCTTCGCCAACGTCGTGCTGGCCGACGAGATCAACCGCGCGCCGCCCAAGACCCAGTCGGCGCTGCTGGAGGCCATGGAGGAGGGACAGGTCAGCGTCGACGGGACGACACACGAGCTGCCCGACCCCTTCGTCGTCGTGGCGACCCAGAATCCGATCGAACAGGAGGGGACCTTCCGACTGCCCGAGGCACAGCGAGACCGCTTCAGCGTCAAGACCTCGCTGGGGTACCCCTCGGTCGACGGCGAGATGGAGCTACTCGACCGGCGAGCGAAGCGCCGGACACTCGCCCCGAGCGTCGAGCCGGTGATCGAGGAGGCCACCGTCCGCGAGCTACAGGACCTCGCCGAGGACGTCTCGGTTCGGGTCCCGGTCCGACGGTACATCGTCGACATCGCCCGAGAGACGCGGGCCGACGAGCGATCCGAGGTCGGCGTCTCTCCCCGTGGCGTCCAGCGGGTGTTCGAGGCGGCGCGTGCCAGCGCCGTCCTCGCGGGTCGGGACTACGTCGTCCCGGACGACGTGAAACGCCTCGCCGTGGCGACGATGGCCCACCGGGTCGTGCTCTCGACGAACGCCACTGTCGAGGGCACCGAGGCCGCCGATGTCGTCCGCGACGCGCTGGACCGCGTCGAGGTGCCGGCCGTCTCGCCCGACGCCCCCGACTCGGACGCCGGAGCAGACGAGTCGGCCGCGGAGTCCCCGGAAGGGTCCGCCGAGACGACGCCCGCGACCGAGCAGGCGACCAACGGCCACGAGGAGCCGTCCGGCGACGTGTCGACGGACGCGCCCGCTCCAGACTCGACGACGACCGACGGCGACGCAGAGCCCGACGGATCGGACGACGACCTGTTTTGAGACGGCCGCCGGCCCACCCCGACCGACAGCGTTTTTCGGCCTGCCCGCCAGGCTCCGTGCGTGCAATTACGCGGCGTCGCGGTCGAGGTGGGCGACGAGCAGACCGTCAACACGCAGTACGGCGAGAGCGATCTCTGTGAGGTGACGGTTCGGCCCGACGACGGGCGCGGCGAGCCCGTCACCGTCACGCTGTGGGGCAAGTGGACCGAGACCGGCGCGGTGCTCGAACCCGGCATGAGCGTCGCCGTCTACGACGCCGAACCGCGCGAGTACCGAGGCGAGACCCAGTACTCCGTGGGCAGCGACGCACGGATCGTCGTCGAACCGGACTTTCTGGTCGACGTGACCGACGTTCGCTCGTGGGTCCAGTGCCCGCGGATGTACTACCTCAACAAGCTCTCGGGGACCCCTCAGGCCTACCCGGTCGTCAAGGGGACTATCGTCCACGAGGTCTTCGGCGATCTGCTCCGGGGCCGGGACGTGGCGGAGGCGGTAGCGGCCCACGTCGAGGACGCCGGACTCGATCTCGGGCTGCTCGGCCGCGACGCCGACGAGGTCGCCGCCGACGTTCGCGACCACGCCGAGGCAATCGAGGGGTGGCTCCAGCAGGGAACCCTGACCGAAGAAGACGAGTGGCGATCCGAGATGACGCTCATCTCCTCGCGCTACGGCATCAAGGGGCGGGCCGACGCCGTCCGGCGCGGGATGCCGGTCGAGCTCAAGACCGGGAAGAACACCCGCAGAGAGCCCCGCTTTCAGGACAAGATCCAGGCGGCCTGCTACGCGTTGCTCCTCGGCGAGCGCCGCGAGGAAGCGCCCGACACCGGCACGCTGCTGTACACCAAGAACGCCGCCGTCGAGCGGACCGAGGAGTCCGGCGATCTCTCGCCGGCCAAGGAGTTCTCGATCAACGACGGCCTGCTGAACTTCGTCGTCCGAACGCGCAACGAGATCGCGGCCATGGAGTACGACGCGAGCGTCCCGACGGGCTACGAGGCCGACGCAAAGTGTGAGTACTGTTTCGAACAAGACACCTGTATGGCGGTCTCCGGGCGACTGGACCAGGAGTCCAAGGCCGGCCAGGTCGGAACCGCCATCCCCGAGCAAGAGCGCGAGTACTTCGACCGGTTCTACCGGGCGATCGAGGCCGAGCGCCGGGCCGTCCACCGCGAGTACGCCAAGCTGTGGGACCAGCGCCCAGAACAGCGGGCCGACGACGACCGCGCCCTGATCGACCTCGAACCGACGGGCGAGCGCCGACTCGACGGCGGCCGCTGGGAGCTGCGAGCCCGCGGCACGGGTGCGGTCTCGAAGATCCGCGAAGGGGACATCGCGCTCGCCAGCGACGGCGACCCGATCGACGGCGACGCCGAACTCGCTCGCGTCGAGCGGCTGGGTAGCGAGACGCGCGAGGAGCGAAGCGACGAGGGGGTCTCGGAGACGCGAGCGGGAGCGAAGCGACACGCGAGCCGTGCGGACGAGCACAGCGAGTCCGCAGACGGTGCGAGCGGTGAAACCGCGAGCAGCGGCGACGATTCGACCCGCGGTGAGATCGTCGTCACGACCGACGAGCCGGTCGAACTGCGTCGCCTGGACGTGTACCCCTCCGAGATCGGCACGGATCGGATGTTGACGGCGCTCCACGACGCCCTGCTCACCCAGCCGCCCGAACAGAAGGACGTGCTCTTCGACCGGCGCGAGCCCGCGTTCCGATCGATCGACGAGACGTTCATCGACAACAACGACGCCCAGAACGAGGCGGTCCGGCTCGCCGTCGGAGCCGACGACTGCGCGCTCGTCCACGGGCCGCCGGGAACGGGCAAGACCTACACGCTCGCCCGGATCGTCCGTGCGCTGGTGGCACGGGGCGACCGGGTGTTGCTCTCGGCGTTCACCAACCGCGCCGTGGACAACTGCATCGAGGCCCTCGAAGAGCAGGGCTTTACCGACATCGTCCGGCTGGGCACCGAGAGCGGCGTCCGAGAGGACATGCAGCAGTACCGCCTGGAGACGGCCGGCGATCCCGACGACTGCGTCGGCCGGCTGGAGGACGCGAGCGTCGTCGCGGCGACGACGGCCTCCTGTGGCTCCCGGGTCGCCAAGACCCAGTCGTTCGACGTGGCGATCGTCGACGAGGCCGGCCAGCTCACGGAGCCGGGGACGCTGGCCGCCACGACGCTGGCCGACCGGTTCGTCCTCGTCGGCGACCACCAGCAGCTCCCGCCGGTGGTCCAGAGCGAGGACGAGACGCTCTCGCGGTCGCTGTTCGAGCGACTCATCGAGGCCTATCCCGACGCAAGCGTCCTGCTCGACCGTCAGTACCGGATGGCCCAGCAGATCCAGGCGTTCGCCTCGCGGGAGTTCTACGACGGCCAGCTCCGGCCGGCCACCGGCGAGGTGGCGGCCCAGCGGATCGCGGACCTGGACGGCGTCACGCTCGACGCGCTCCCGGAGACGCTGCGTGACGGCGTCAACTTCGTCGATCCCGACGGGCACGTCGACGGCAACACGAACCCGGCGGAGGCGAGGGCGGTCGCCGACGTGGTCGATGCCTACCTCGCTGCCGGGATCGAGAGCGAGGCCGTCGGCGTGATCGCACCCTACCGTGCGCAGGTCGCAGAGATCGACAAACACGTCCCCGAGGGGGTCACCGTCGACACGGTCGATCGCTTCCAGGGATCGAGCAAGGAGGTCATCGTCGTCTCCTTCGTCGCCACGGGGTCGCTCGACGGCCCGATCTTCGAGGACTACCGCCGCATCAACGTCGCCCTGACGCGAGCGAAGAAGGCGCTCGTGCTGGTCGGCGACGAACGCGCGCTCTCGACGGACGAACTGTACGAACGGATGGTCGAGTGGGCTCGCTGACGGCCCTGGCACCGACGCCTGCGGGGCTCAGTCCGTCACGCGCTTGATTCGGTTCATCCGACACACCGGACAACAGACGGCCGTCTCGCGCTGTGGGATACTGAACCGCACCCCGCAGGTCCGACACCGGTACGTGGCCACGCGCCCCTCAGAGAGCTTCGCCATCGCCCTCGATTGGTCGCCAGATAGCCGTGATCGGTCCTGGAACGACCGATTCGGGATCATTCATTGTGCTCACGTTCGGTCGTCGGTTCGGCGGGGCGCGTTGTAGCCGTTGTTTCCAGTTCGATGGGTCTACCCCTCTCTGGGCCACAGTCGGTTCTCAGAGGCGTTCGATTTAACTGCCGATGTGACGACTCCTCGTCCGTGATTCGACTCACTGCACTGTCCCGGTCGATCTGGGAGGCGACGCCGGGGTGGCTGATCGAACCGGCGGCCGTCGTCACGGCCTTCGGGGGTGCGACGGCGCTGCTGTTCGTCCTCTCGTTGCTCTACTGGCTCGACGAGCGGCGCTCGACGGCCACGGTCGTGAGCTACGCCTTCGTCGCACTGGCGGTCGTGATCCTCCTGAAGGCCGCGATCGGCGTGGGGCGACCGCCGGCCTCGGTCCGCTCCATCCCGCTGGCCAACGACCCCTACGGCTTTCCCAGCGGCCACGCGGTCGCGGCGGTCGTCGTCTACGGGGGCCTCGCGACCGTCCGGGACCGTCTCGACGACGCACGCGTCGTCGCCGCTGTCGCCCTCGCCGTGACACTCGTCGCGCTCTCGCGGGTGGTCCTCGGGCTGCACTACCTGGGTGACGTGCTCGTCGGCGCGGCGCTCGGAGCCGTCGTCCTGGGGGCCTGCTGGCGGTTCGTCGGCCGGCGTCCGGGACGGGGCTTCCTCGTGGCCGGCGTGGTGGCCGTCGGTGCCGTACTGGTCACCGGCGGCAGCTCCGAGTCGATCCTCGCGTTCGGTGGCAGCGCCGGTGGGGCGGTGGGGAGCCGCTGGATCGACGCCGCGAGCGGACTCCGATCTCGCCTCGACGGCGCGATCCTCGCGGCGGTGGGCGTCCCGTACGCACTGGTGCTCGATCGGGCCGGCGAGGCGGTCGCGCCGCCGCTGGCGGCCGTCGTCTACGCCGCGCTCGTCGCCGGCATCCTCCTCTTGCCGGTCGCCGTCGACCGACTCCCGCTCTCGGCCGACCGGACCGCTGGTGCCTGATCGACTCGACGGCCGACCGCGGGCGATGTCGAACGCGTTCGCCGTGCTACGGCTCGCGAGCGGACGATTCGGTCGGATCGGGCGTACCCGCATCGACGGCCCCGTCCGGAGCGTCGGCCTCGTCGAGCAGCGCCGTCAGTCCCTGCCGTCGATCGCCCCGTTCGCCGGCCCGGAGGTCGGCCATCAGGCGCTCGCGGAGCGTCTCGTGGACTGTTCGGGCGCGCTGGTCGTCGAGGTCGTGTGCCGTCGCGTCCCCGCCCAGCAGGCTCGCCGTGCTGGCGGTGTCGGCGGTCACGCTGGCCAGCGAGAGGCGACGCTGGAACACCGTTCGCGTGTCGATCACGGTCTGGACGCGGTAGTACGGCACCAGCCGGGTCGACCGCACGAGGACGCCGCTCCGGGTGGCAAAGAGGTGGTCGAGCAGCGCGAACCCGCGGTGCTTCCAGCTCAGGTGACCGGCCAGTGCCGTGACCGGGAGCAGCGCCAGCGGCGCGTACCAGTAGGGGACCGTCTGGACCAGCGTGTCGACGGAAAGCAACAGCCCCGTCGCCACGACCGGGAGCAGCGAGTAGCGGACGGCGTAGCGTCGGCGCGACCTGTCGGGGAGTCGCTCCATCGCCGGAACGTCGGCGTCGGTCAGCGCCTCGGCGACGGCCAGCACCGTCTCGCGATCGTCCAGCGGAATCGCCGTGTTGCTCGCGTCCTGACTCCCAGAACCCGGCGCGTAGCCGGCCGTCTCGACGGCCAGAGCGGCGTATCCCACCTGTCGCATCAGTAGGTTCTCTCGGACGGTGACCGTCTGGACCTTCTCCAGCGGGATCGAGCCGCTGTACTGCTGGATCAGTCCGCGCTCGTATCGCAGGTCGTCCCCGACGTAGTCGAGGTGAAAGCCGTAGTACTCCGTGATCGTGAACGCGGCACTCAGGAGCCAGGCCGCGAGTGCGAACAGCGCCGCGGCGACGCCGACGGTCAACAGCGTCTCTCCCGTCGAGTAGGTCGGGAGCCCCGACAGCGAGACCGTCGACGGGCCGCCCAGTGTCTCGACGGTCGCCGAGAGCAGTCGGAGCGCGTACTCCTGTGCGAACGGGACTCCGAAGAGAACCACCGCGGGGGCTGCGGGCCGGAACGAGACGAGCGCGAGCGTCAGCAGATCTCTGGTCGAGAGCTCGTAGATCCGGCGCTGTCCTGGCCCTGTCGGCTCTCGGGCCACTGTGTCGTGTGCTGGCTCGTCCTCGTCGCTTGCCGTCTCGTCGCCCTCTCGTCGGTACTGAGCGACGGCCGACTGGAGCGCTCTGGCCTCGTCGACGTCGACGGCGTTCAGGACCGCCTCCGTCGCGCTCCCACCGGCCGTCTCGAACTTCACGACGGCGAGGCCGAAGAGCCGCTGGACGGGGCCGCGCTCGATGTCGACGTTCTGGATCCGTCCCAGCGGAATCTCCCGTTCCTGTCGGTCGAAGACGCCGGAGTCGACCGACAGCGTGCCCCCCGCGAGTGCGTAGGTAAAGCGGTAGTACCGCGCCACGGCGTAGGCCGCCCCGACGAGGGCACCGACGGGTGCGAGGACGAACACCGCTTCGAGCGGGAGCACGTCCAGTGGACCCGTGAGCATCATACCGGCGAAGAAGCCGATGCTCCCGAGCCGGACGACGCCGGTGACGACGCTACCGACGGCGCTGATCGGGTGGAGACGGTTCATACGGCGTCGGTGGCCTCGCTCTCGGCGGCGAGCTCGCGCAGTTGCTCGCGCAGTTCGGTCGCTCGCTCCGGACGCAGCCCCGGAATGCGGATGTCGGCACCCCGCGTTCCGGCAGTGTAGACGACGACGCTGGAGAGACCGACGAGGCGCTCGACCGGTCCGCGCTGGGTGTCGGTGTGCTGGAGCCGGACGTAGGGGACCGAGGTGTCGACCTGCGTCACGACTCCACGGACCAGAAAGAGCGCGTCGTCCTGAATCTCGAAGCGCCAGCGTCGAAACCTGAGGACGGCGTGGACGGTCCCGAGAACGGCCGCCACGACGACGACGGCGGCGATCAGCGGCGGGTCGACCGGAATCGCAAAGCGGTCGATCGCGACGGCGACGCCCGCAAGCAGCGCCGCGACCACGACCGCCCGCCCGATCCACAGCAGTTGCACGCGGGAGTTGAGCCTCTCCATGCGCGATTTCCGGGGCGGCGCGGTGAAAAGGGTTGGTGTGGTCCACTCTCGCTCGGCGTCGTCCCGCTCACTGACGGCGGCGTTGCCGACGGTGGAGTGCTGTCGTGTCGTGGCCGGTATCAGACCTCGCCAGCGTCGTCGTCGATAGCCGCCAGCACGCGGTCGTGAAACGCCTGCAACACCGCGGACTCGTCTTCGGCCAGCACCACGTCGCTGGCCAGCAGCGTCGCCAGCCCGAACGCGCGGGGCGACGGCGAGTCGACGCGGACGGTCTCGACGGCGAGCTCGCCGGTCTGGATCGCGCCGGTCACGTCCTCGATCGCGCCCACGTTGAGCTTGTCTTCCAGGATCTCGCGATACGTCTCCTCGACGACGGCGAACTCGCCCAGTTCCTCGGCGAACGAGAGCAGCATCTCGGCGTTGACCTGCTGTTCGCTGGCCGACTTCTCGTAGCCCTTGTACCGCTTGAGGATCATCAGCGCCCGCGTGGCGTTGATCCGGAAGTATCGCTGGAGCAGGTCCGTCCCGTCGAGGCTGGCCCGCAGATCCGCCCGAACCGCCGTCGGATCGATGTCGGTGACGATCCCCTCGATGTCGACTTTCCTGTTCAGCGGCATCGAGAGGGTGAAGCCGTTGTCGGCGACGGCGACCTGGACGTTGGCGCTGGCTCGCTGGGCGACGCGGTAGGCGACGAGCCGCGAGAAGCCGTCGTTGAACCGCCGTCCGTACCCGGAGTGGACGTAGTAGTGGCGCTCGTACTCGTCGTGGTCCAGCGCGACCTCGATCACGAGCCGGTCGTCGGTCGAGACGCTCTTCGAGCCGGCGTAGGCCACCTGCTCGGAGAACATCCGCGTGATCGCACGCACGGTGTTCTCGTCCAGGGGGAACTCCCGGAGCCACAGTCGAACGGCCGGCGGGCCGCCCTCGTCGAGTCGCGACAGTAGCTGGCGCTGGAAGGCGAGGATCTCCCGGCCGAGGTCGTACGATAGCGGCAGCCGTTCAGAGAACCACGACGGGACCGTCGGCCGTGCGCTGGTCCGGTCGACGTACACCTTCGAGCCCCGACGATAGCGATACTCGAAGTTGTCGCCTCCGAGGACGAACACGTCGCCGCTCTCAAGCGTGTCGAGGTAGCCCTCGTCGAGTTGCCCGACCCACTCGTCGCCCGCCCGGGTGTACACGTCGCAGGTGAACGAGTCGGGGATCGTCCCGATGTTGGTCATGTAGATGACGCGGGCCATCCGCCCGCGCTTGCCGATCAGGTGTTCGCCCACCGGGTACTCCTCGTAGTGGTGCTCGCCGTCGGGGGGATCGTTCGTGTCTCGCCAGATCTTCGCGTAGACGTTCTTGTCTTCCATCCCCGGATAGTCGGCGGTGAGATACCGACAGAGCTGCTCCCACTCGTCGTCGGTGTACTCGCGATAGGGGTATGCACGGCGGAGAATCGCCTCGACCTCGCGCTCGGGCCGGACGGCGTTGATCGCCATGCCGTAGACGTGCTGTGTCGCCACGTCCTGTGCGCGTTCGGGGACGAACACCCGGTCGACGAACCCCTCCGTTGCCTTCTTCAACATCACCGCACACTCGATCAGCTCGTCCCGGTCCAGCGCCACGACCCGTCCCGTGACGGTCTCTCCGAGCTGGTGGCCCGCTCGACCGACTCGCTGGAGGAGCGCGGCGACGGACTTGGGTGAGCCGACCTGCACGACCAGATCGACGTGGGGCATGTCGATCCCCAGCTCCAGACTCGTCGAGGTCGTCACGACGTCGAGTGTCCCCGCTTTGAGACGCTCCTCGATCTCCTGGCGGCGCTCTTTCGAGAGGCTCCCGTGGTGGCACCCGGAGTTGTCCTCCCCGTAGCCGTCGAACTCCGAGCGGAGATTGTGCAGGACTCGCTCGGCCCCCGAGCGCGTGTTCGTGAACACGAGCGTGTTCGTGTGGTCCTGAATCAGCTCGTGGAGCTGCTCGTAGAACCGCCCCTGGATCACGTCTCGCGCGGTGTCGATCAGGTCGTCGGTGGGCGTCGTCAACTCCACGTCGAAGTCACGGGCGAAGCGCGCGTCGACGATCTCGCACTCGCGGGGCGACCAGTCGTCGCCGCCCGCGCCGTGGCGCTCACACCCGACCAGGAACCGGGCCATCTCGTCGAGTGGCTCGACGGTCGCCGAGCAGCCGATCCGGGTCGGCGAGCCGTCGGCCAGCGCCTCCAGGCGCTCCAGAGACACCGAGAGGTGGGTCCCGCGCTTGTTCTCGGCGAGGCTGTGGATCTCGTCGACGACGACGTACTCCACCGTCCGGAGCTTCTCTTTGAACTTCGGGCTGTTGAGCAAGATAGCCAGCGTCTCCGGCGTCGTGTTGAGGATGTGCGGCGTCGTCTCCAGCATCTGCTGGCGATCGCTGTCGCTCGTGTCCCCGTGGCGAATCGCGTGTCGGATCTCGACGGCCTCGCCCCGTTCGTCGAGCTTCTCGGTGATGTCGGTCAGCGGAACCGCCAGATTCCGGTGGATGTCGTTTGCCAGTGACTTCAGCGGCGAGACGTACAGACAGTAGACGCTGTTGTCGAGTGCGTCCTCGCGAGCCTTCGCGAACAGCTCGTTGACGATACCGGTAAAGGACGCGAGCGTCTTGCCGCTGCCGGTCGGCGCTGCGATCAGGGCGTTCTCCCGCTCGTGGATCAGCGGGATCGCCTCCTTCTGTGGCGGAGTGAAGAACCCCCCGTTGTGCGGAACGAACTCGCCGAACTGCTCGACCCACCACTCCTGGACGACCGGCGCGAGCCGATCCAGCACGTCGCCGTCGTCGATCGCGACGCTCTCGGGGTCGAACTCCGGATCGACGCCCGCGAGCCGTTCGCGTCCCTCCATTCGTTGTCGAGGGGTAGGACTGGGGCGACAAGTGCCTTCGGACCGCACGGTGAAAGTGAAATCTCGATTCCCAAGCGCTAACCCGTTGCCACTCCGGACTCCGGTATGGACTACAGCGTCGGCTGTCCGATGGTGACTCCGTTCGAGGACGACGGCACGCTCGATCGCGCGTCGCTCCGGTCGCTCGTCGACCACCTCGTCGCGGGCGGTGTCGACAGGCTCGTCCCCTGTGGCACCACGGGCGAGTTCGCCTCGCTGACGGATTCCGAGCGACGGACCGTCGTCGAAACGACCGTCGCGGCCGCCGACGGCCGGGCGAGCGTGATGGCCGGGGTCGGCGGGACGGCGGTCGAAGCCGTTCGCGAGCGCATCGCGGCCGCCGCCGACGCGGGTGCCGACGCGGCGCTCGTCGTCGCTCCGTACTACGGCGGCCAGGCCGCCCCTGCCGGCAACGAACGGTTCTTCGACGCCGTCGCGGCCGGCGCGTCGATCCCGCTGTACCTCTACGACATTCCCAGTGCCACCGGGCAGTCCCTCGCCGTCGAGACCGTCGCGTCCCTGGCCGAACGCGGCCGCTACGACGGTATCAAGGACTCCAGTGGCGACCTGACTCACTTCGACGAACTGCTCGACCGGACGCCCGACTCCTTCGAGGTGCTCCAGGGCTGGGACGCCCAGTACGTCCCCTCGCTGCTCATGGGTGGCGACGGCGGGATCAACGCCGTCACGCACGTCCGGCCCGCGGCCCTCGGCCGGGCCGGTAGCGCCGTCGCCGACGGGGACGTGGCCGCTGCCCGAACGGTCCAGTTCGACGAGATCGATCCCGTGTTCCGGTCGGCCGCCGAACACGGATTCGCGCCGGTCTGCAAGGCGATCCTCGCCAGGCGGGGCGTCATCGAGAACGCCGCGGTCCGTCCGCCACTGGTCGAACTCGACGACGCGACCGCCGCCGAACTGGTCGAGCGGCTGGAAGAGTAGATCGTCGGCCGGTAGGATCGCCTTACCCGGCCGCTCGTTCGCTCGCTGATCGGTCAAACGTCGCTCGCACACTCCACGAGATTCATTACACTGGCCGTCTGTGGTTTCGATATGTCGCTGTTGCCCTCCAGAGGCCCCGATACGAGTACGTCACAGGAGGGGGAACTCCAGGTCGTCGGCGTCGACGACGAGGTGGCCCCGCTACTCGACGCGCTCAACTCCGAGACCGCCCGCGCGATTCTCAACGAGATCTACGACGAGCCGGGCACGCCGTCGGAGATCGCCGACAGACTGGACATGTCGATCCAGAAGGTCTCCTATCACATCGAGAAGCTCGACGACCAGGACCTGATCGCCGTCGCTGGCACCCAGTACTCCGAGAAGGGCCAGGAGATGACGGTGTACCAGCCGCCGGACGATCCGACGGTGCTGTTCGTCGGGACCGAGGAGCGAAAGCGGTCCCTGACGACGATGGTCAAGCGCCTGCTGCCCGTGGTCGGCGTCGTCGCGCTCGGCAGTCTGGTCATCGAACAGCTGTTCGGCAACGGGCTCTCGGTCGGGTTCAGCTCCGCCGGGCCGTCCTCGCAGGGCGGGGACGGCGCGGGTGGCAGTGACTCCGGCGGCGTCACGAACACGACGGGCGCGACCGAGACACCGACGGAAGCGCCCGCAGACACGCCGACGCCCACCGAAACGGCGAGCGACGGTGGCGACATCGGCATCGCGGAGGCGACGGAGACGCCCGCCGACAGCGCCACGTCGACACCGACTCCGCCACCCGAGACCGACACGCCGGTCCCCGAGGAGGAGACGATCGATCTGGCCGCCGAAACGACCACCCAGGCCGCCGATGTGGCGGCAAGCGGCGGTCTGGAGCTCTCTCCGGGGCTGGCCTTCTTCCTCGGCGGCATGACGGTCGTCGCGGTGCTCGGCGTCTGGTGGGCGTACACGAGGAACGCTTAAACTGGATTTTGAGCCACAGGTGGGGCTTTATGGGTATCCTTCGTAGGCGTATCTGCGCCGTCGGCGGGCGGTTCCCGTCACCCGCCGCCCTCGCCGATGGCCGCCGCCTGCCCATCCCGACAGACAGTCCCGCTGACCCCATCCAAATCGCTTAGGCCCTCCACCCCGAGCGATCCGACATGCGCCTGACCTTTCTCGGAACCGGCAGCGCGATGCCGACGGGCACCCGCTTCCAGTCCGGACTGTTGCTCGAAGACGGCTCCGATCGGCTGCTCGTCGACTGTGGCAGCGGCGTCCTCCACGCGCTCGAACGCACCGACGTTGGCTACGAGGGCGTCGACACCGTCTTGCTCACACACCACCACCTCGATCACGTCTCCGACCTCGACGTGTTCATGAAGGCGCGGTGGCTCGCGGGCGACACCGACCTGACGATCGCCGGGCCGCCGGGGACCCGTGACCTGATCGAGGGGCTCCTCGATCTGCACGGCTACATGCGCGGCCGGCTCGACCTCACGATCGACGAGGTCGGCGTCGATGAGCCGTTCACGCTCGCCGGCTTCGATATCGAGGCCATGGAGACGCGCCACTCGATGCAGTGTTTCGCCTATCGCTTTCAGGCCGGGGGCGAGGAGCCGGCGCTGGTCTACAGCGGGGACTCCGAGGCGTTCACGGAACTGATCGAGTTCGCGGATCGGGCGGCCGTGCTCGTCCACGACTGCTCGTTCCCGGACGAGGTGGACGTGTCTAACCACCCGACGCCCGCCCAGCTCGGGACGGTCCTGGACCGCGCCGAGGCCGCCGTCGGCCGCGTGTACCTCACCCACCTCTACCCGCACACGGAGGGCCGTCACGAGGAGATGCTGGACTCGATCGCAGCGAGCTACGACGGCGACGTTCGCTTTGCCGCCGACGGGCTGTCGGTGACGATCGATCCGACAGAGTCCTGACCCGCGGGAGTCTCCCCGGCACCGCGACACCGGTCGTCTCGTACGGTTGGGTGTCGGAACGTACCGGTGAGCGTCTCCCCCGGTGCGACGCTCACCGACAAGCAACGACAGCGTTCCGTCTCATACGGACGGTTGTCGGCGTTTACCCAGTCGACCGCACGCCGTCGTGCGGTCGATCTGGTAAAGACCTACAACTTTCCGTATCAGCCACGCTGGAGCCGAACGCGGAACTCCGCGCCGCCGGCATCGCTCTCGGTGACGGTCACGTCGCCGCCGTACGACTCGGTCAGGGCGCGGACGAAGCCGAGGCCGAACCCGCTGCCGCTGCTGTCGGGGCCTTTCTCGCCCATCTCGAACAGCTCGTCGCGGACCGACGGGTCGATGCCCGCTCCGTCGTCGGCGAAGCAGACAACCACGTCGTCGACGCCCGTCTCGACGCTCGTCCGGACCGTGACTTCTCCCTCGTTGTGGACGACGGCGTTCGTGAGGATGTTCGTGAACACCGATTCGAGCAGGTCCCCGGCGTACACCGTCTCCTCGAATGCCGCCTTGTCGAACTCGACGGTCAGCTCGCCGTAGCCGGTCTCGGCCTCACTGACGGTCCGTTCGAGTATCGGCGCGAGGCCTCTCGGTTCCGGTTCCTCTTCTTCTTCCAGCGTCGAGACGAGGTTCCCGACCCGCTGGATCAGGTCGGCAGAGCTGTGTGCGGCCTCGTTGATCCGCTCGGCGTAGGCAGCGGTCTCGCCGTCGGCTTCGTCGGCGAGGACCTCGGAGAACCCGGTGATCACCTGCAGGTCGTTGCCCAGGTCGTGGCGCAACAGGCGGTCGTACAGTTCGACCATCTCCTTTTTCGTCTCCAGGTCCTGTCTGGCCCGTTCGAGTCGCTCCCGCGACCGGATGTTGCTGATCGCCGTCGCGGCGTGAGACGCCAGAATCTCCATCGGGCGCACGACGGTGTCGTCGAACTCGGACCGGCTCGTCGAGCGCATCACGAGCACCGCCGTCACCTCGTCGACGATCGTCGCCGGGACGGCCAGTGCCGCGGTCGTCTCCGTGTCGGTGGCGGCACGAGCGTCCGCACCGCTGGCCACCTCGGTCGTTCTGGACTCGTAGGCCCGCCGTGCCACGCTCGTCGGCGCTTCGCCGACCGACAACGCGGGATTCGTGCTGTGGACGACCTGCAGGTCGTCGTTTCGAACTTCCACGAACGTGTTGTCGGCGGCGTCGAACAGCAGTGACATCGCTTCCAGCGTCATCGAAACGACCTCGTCGACGCTCTCACATCGGTTCAGCGCCTGTCCGTACTTGTTGAGGTCGGCGACCTGCTTGGCGAAGTCCGTCTGGTTTTCGAATGACATGCTGGTGACTGGCTCCGGTCGGTAGCTGAACTGTCAGTACCTGAAGATAGATGTCGCCAATGAAAACCGTTTCGCCCCGTTCGCCCTCTACTGCAGCCGATACCGCAGTAACGCGGCCACACCGCCCAGATTACGGAGCTGTTGGCCGGGGTCGAACTCGTGGGAGAAGACGGTCACGTCGCCGCCTTTCTGTTCTGTCGTCGTGACGATCTCGTCGACGTCCACGTCCCACTCGCTTTCCTCGCCTCGCTCCTCGCGGAGTCGCTCGTCGAGCACCAGCAGTTCCTCGATCGCGCCGAACTCGGCGGCCTCGGCGACCGCGTCGGGACCGTACGCGACTTTCGCGCCCGTCGCGATGCGTTCCATCAGCTCGTCGATCAGCTCGGCTTCCTCCGCGATACGGGTCCGCTCCTGGACGTCTTCGACCGCACCGCGCTTGAGCACCTCGTGGACGCCGCGGTCGCCGACGGCGCTGGTGTCGACGGTCGTGATCTCCGCTGCCAGATCCGGGTACTCGTCCTGAATGTACTTGAGCGCGTCCTGCTTGGTGAAGCCGGGGCCGGCGAGGATGTAGGCGTCCACGTCCATCCGCCGGAGCACGTCCGACAGCTCCGCGAACAGCTCTTCTCTCGGTCGAGCGTAGTCGCCCTTCCCCGTCGTCGAGGTGATCGACGCGCGCGACTCGGTGCCGTACTGGGCGACGGTGTGGACGTGTGCCTCTCCTTCCTCGACGGTGGCGATCGCCACGTCGGGCTGGTCGGTCGCCTCGGTCGCCTCCTCGACGCGGTCGATCTGGTCGGGCTTCCAGACCTTCTCGACCTCGATCTCGTCGTGTTCCTCGACGTTGAACGTGTGGTGGAAGTCGAGCTGGTCCTCGCGCGAACAGTCGACGATCGTGCCGCCGACGCGCAGCCGGTTGGCGAACTTCGCGAACTCCACGTCGGTGACCTCGACCGCGATCCACATGGGCTCGCGCTCCCCGCCCTTGTCGCGCAACTGATCGTCGTCGCGCTGGATCCGCCGGGTGGTGTCGCCCGCGACGCGGTCGCCCGGCTCGATCACGTACGTCAGGTGCCACAGGTCGTCCAGCGTCTCGGGGACGAGCGTCAGCCGCTCGCGCCCGCCCTCGACCTGCTGGCGATCGGCGATGCGCATACCGTCGAGTCGGCCCGTCGATGGTAAGTGCCCTCCGGTTTCGGCATTCAGGGCTCCGTGTCGACCGCCTCGGGATCGCTCGCGTCGTCGTCGGCACCGTCGACCGCCAGCCCGAGTTCCGACTGGACCAGTTCGACGGCGTTCTCGACGGCTCCGACGCTGCCGAGATAGCCCGCGCCGACGGAGGTCTTGAGCGCGAGCGCCGCCTGGCCGGTCAGGACGCCGTCGCCGACCTGCGCGACCGCGCCGTCGCCGACGCTGACCAGCCAGCCCAGCGAGTCGAAGGTGTACCGATCCAGCCGCGGCTCGAAGCCGCCGGCCCCGGCCAGTCGATGCTCGACCAGCGCCGTGACGTTCTCCGCGGCGACTCCGGCCTCTCGGATCGCCGCCTGCGCACTCGCCGGGACCGGCTCGCCGTCCGTGTCGACGACTCGCGCCACGTCGCCGACCGCGAAGGTCTCGTCCGCGAGCCGCAGATCGCTCCTGACGACGGGGCGCTCGTCGTCCAGCGCCGACGGTCCCTGCAGTCCACCCGTCCAGACGAGCTGGTCGTACGACAGGTCCGCCCCGTCGGCGACCGTGATCGTCTCTCCGTCGACGGCTTCGACGGTCGTCTCCGTTCGGATCTCGACGCCGCGCTGGCCGAGCTGGTCGGCGACGGCCCGCTGGAACGCCTCGGGGAAGCTCGGCGCGACGCTGTCGAGCTGTTCGAGCAGGACGACTTCGGGGCCGCTGTTGCCCTCACCGTCGCCATCGCTCTCGTGGGCTCGTGCCATCTCGACCAGTTCGCCAGCGACCTGCACTCCCGAGAGGCCGGCACCGCCGACGACGACGCGCCCGCCCTCGTCGAGCAGGCCCAGGTACCGTTCGCGGATCTCGCGGGCGTGATCGAGTCGCTTCAGCGGCGTGGCGTGCTCGCGGAGTCCCGGGATGTCGTAGAACGCCGTCTCGGCGCCGAGACAGACCGCGCCAACGTCGTATTCGAGGTCGTCTGCGCCGTCCAGTCGGGCGACGCCTGCCTCGGGATCGACGCTCGTCACCGCCGCCTGCCTGACCTCGCAGTCGAGGAGATCCGTCAGCGGGATCGAGATTTCGTCCTCGACCGCGGGCCGGCGAACGACGCGGTGGAGTTCGTGCTGGACGACGTGGGTCTCGGACTCGTCGACGACGACGAGGTCGGCCGATTCGGGCAGCGACGATTCGAGCTTCCGGGCGAGTGTGAGGCCGGCGTAGCCAGCACCCAGGACGGCGACGCGCATACCGTCAGTTGGGCCTGACCGCGTATGAACGTTGGCTGGATGGTTGAGCCGACTCTTGCCGTAGTCATTCTTATGCCTGGACTACCCTTTCAACCGATTTTGCAGGAACAGGTTTGTGGCGGAACTGTGCGAAAAAAGACCGGCTAACGCGTTAGCAGAAGTATTAGAGAAACACAACTCTGAATCTGAGATGCTGTAATGGAGGGGTTTTAGTGCACTATGAGTTAAAATACTAATTCTATATTTACCATATTATAAGATACTCAACCAATGGAAGATTTTTTATCACTCCGAGATTATCTATATTTGCATGTCAGAAGAATCTGACAATATTAGTCGGAGAACCGTGCTTTCGACCACCGGCGCACTTGCATTCACGGGGCTAGCAGGTGTTCAAAGTGTTCGTGCTGACAGTAATTCCAGTCGAGAAAGCGATGGTCGTCGAACGGCTGGAAGTCGCACCGGAGACAGCGGATCCGTAGAACTCACTTCCGAGAATAGCGGAACCAAACAGGAGTGGGTGTCAATTATGAAACAGCGGGATATCGTCCACCCCGCAGTGAACGAAGATGTGAGTTCTTCCAGTGCAGACGCGAATTTGCAAAATCTCACGTATGTGGATCACTGGAAACAGACCTCAGACCTGGCGCCCAACTGTCCACAAGGAGACAATCCGAACTTCAGTGCCGAACACTTGTGTACAGTGTACAAAGCGGTCGACGACGAAGGGGCTATCGTTCAAGACAGTAACGGCCAGTACAGGTACATTGTCGAACTGTGGCAGCAGTGCACTAAATCGGATAGTAGCGGGTTCCTTTGTGCTGATGCAGAGATTAATCTTCTCCGATCGAATATAAACGACAAGGACGGTGATGTGACCTTCCACGGGCGTGATCCCGCCGGCACTGAGCGAGTCAATGATGAACGCATATCCGTCCGACACTATACCGAGGTTGGCGGTGTCGCATTTGGAGGTGACGAGGTTGTTCGATTCAACGACGGGCTGTTCGGAGCAATCGAATGGACACCTGGACCGGAAGGATCGTATACCGTGTCCTGGAATGGGGAGGAAAAACAAATACAAGACATTATCGCTTTCGTCGACATCGGATCTGATTCAAAGCTTGACTTCGACGACGAAGACACCGGAATCGTTTGGAACTACAGAGTCGAGACCGGCTTTTAATTGGGCGGTCTCCGACGCCGTTGAATAGGTGCTTTCAAACGAATCATTCGAAGATTATCGAGAACCACTTCCCGTATTATGAGACGGAGACAATTCGTCACGCTCATGGCCGGTGGCTCGTCAATGACCGGTGGCTGCCTGGGTCTGGGGGTATCGGCGGACGACGATCAGACCGGAGCAGGCGTCTTCCAGAGTCACCGTTACGAGGGACGACAACTGATTGTGCAATTCCAAGAACGAGCCGAAATTGAGGAGGCCGTACTGGTCGATCGAGCGCTCGACCGTCAGTACCAACGGATCGCCCGCCCTGCCGACCGGGCTTACTTCGACGTCGTGTTCCCGGACAGGCTCGAGTCCTCACTCTCGAAGAACCTCTACGTGAAAGCCAAGACCGCCGGCGGGTGGGTTAGTGAGTGGGTCTGGGAACCAGTCCACGGCGCTGCGAAGAATATCGAGGTCGGGTCGGACGGCAGCGTTGCCTTCGACATTCATAACACGGGCGCTGCTCCGCTACTCGTTCGATTCGTCGGCATTTACGGAGACGTGCCGAACTCTACTGTCGACCTGCAAGCCGACTCGTTCGAACGCGAAGCTCTCGAATTCGGACCGGGTGTCGTCGGCGCTGGAGACAACCGGCCGCTCGATCCGTCGAGAGGCGATCTCGTCGTCGGGCCGGGCGAAACTGCTCGGTTCGAAACGGTCTACCGGCCGTTCGCGTTCGAGGATGGGGCGCCTGCCGGTAGCTGTGATGGCACGGAGCGCACTGGAGATATCGGTATCGTCCACGCATCCGGAACGATCACATCGTACACGTTCTCGTATCGTGGTAGCGGTGGTCGGGTCGCTGCCGAGACCGACGCGAGCGCCAGCCAGCAGGGAGTCGAGGCGTGTGATACAGTGACAACTTCCAGGTGACGGTGTTCCTTCCGTTGGGTGGCCGAAGCGGTGCTATATCGTCGTCGACAGCATGACCTCGTCGACCTGCTCGTCGTCGATCGTGTAGTGGTTCCGGCGGATGGCTTCGGTGTTCCACCCGTGGTCCGTGAGGAACTCGATCGCGCGGTCGTTCGTCATCGGGAGGCTGTTGTACACCTTCCGGTAGCCGTTGGCCTCCGCCCAGGAGAGGCCCCGCCGGAGGAGTTCGCTGCCGATCCCCTCGCCCCGATACTCGGTGGTGACGCCGACGGTCTGCTGGGCGGTCCCGGCCAGCGAATCGAGCTGTGGCAGGTCGAGGTGGGTCCACCCCACGACCTCGCCGTCGATCGCCGCGACGAAGAACACGCGCGACTCGACGGTCGTGTGGCGGTTGATGGTGTCCTCGTAGAGCAGTTCCTCGGCGACGGTCTCGGCGACGACGTACGTCTCCTCGTCGGTCACGTCCCGGATCGCCCGGACGAGACCGTCGAAGTCCTCGTGACGGGCCGGCCGGATCGTCACCGACAGGTCCCCGGTCTCGTACGCCTCGACGGCACCCACATCGAGCGCGACGCGGATGGTGCCGCCGTCCTCGCTGAGATACCCTCGCTCTTTCAGTTCGTCGAGGCGGTCGCCGAACTCCTCGGCGGACGCGTCGCTTTGCTCCAGCAGAATGTGTCGCTTCGCGGTGCCGTGGCGCTCGACGTACTCGTAGATGCGGCGACTGGTGTCAGACTCGAACGTCGGTCGCTCGACTGTCTCCATACCCTCGTTTGGTGGAGCGGGCGCTTAACGATTGCTATGGTATCACATACCTCGTCCGTCACCAGCGGTCGACGGCCGCTGCCGTCGAGAGGACGGTGGCGAATTCCCCGTCGAGGTGTGCCAGCGCCGTTCTGTGAACGAGGGGCGCTTCGAACCGTTCGCCGTCGAGCGTTCGGTCGAACGTCGCCGTCGCGTCTGCCGCGACGAACGTCTCGAATCCTCGGTTCTCGCCCATCCGGACGGTCGTCGACACGCAGTGATCGGTCGTCAGCCCGCAGACGACGATCGACTCGTGGCCTCGTTCGCGGAGCCACGCCCCCAGGCCGGTGTCGACGAACGCACCGTTGACCCGCTTTCGGAACGCCGGCTCACCGTCGACGGGGGCGAGCTCGGGCTTGTAGTCGAAACCGGGCTCGCCCGCCCGCAGTGGCGAGTCGGGCTCCGTCGAGTCGTGGCGGACGTGGACGATCGGACGGTCGTGCTCTCGCCACGTCGAGAGGAGTCGCGCCGCGTTCGCCTCGGCGTCGGGGTTGTTGCGCGTTCCCCATTCGGGTTCGTCGAACCCTCGCTGAAAGTCGACCAGTACCAGTACCGGTGTTCCCGACATGGTCTCAGTTCGGGTGGCCCACGCTCTCGCGGGCGTCAAGGAGTTGCGTCGACTTGGGGTGCTCGCGGGTGGTCGAGATCGGGCACTCGCTGGGTGCCTGTCGGTCGTCCTCCGAGAGCATGTACTGTGGCCACTCTCGATCTCCTTCGACGCCCCAGTCTCCGAGGTCCGCGTGGGGGCAGACGCCGTCGTACCCTTCGAGTCGGTCCTGGATGATCCCTCGGGCGTGTTCGCCGGCCTCGGTATCGGCGGTCACGCCCATGTCCTCGAAGAGCGCCCGCGGCTGGAAGGTGATCTCCAGCCCCACGGGGCAGTACCGGCTCTTTCGACCCTCGTAGAAGGGTGCTCGGCAGGTCGGGAAGATCGGCTCGCCGCCGAAGGAAAACTCCCAGTGGGGATCGTCTGGCTCTGTCGGGATGTCTTCGGGCCAGGGTGCTGGATCGTGGACGTGCAGGAACTGCAAGATGTTCCACAGCGCTTCGTGGTACTGGGCCTCCGTGAGTTCGCGCTCTGGCGGCTTGAAGAACGCGACCAGCGACGCACGGTCGCTGTGTTCCTGGTACGTGTCGAGATACTGCAGGAGGGTCCGGCCCAGATCCAGTAACGCGTCCTTGTCGGTCATCGACGGGACCGCGGTGTACAGCGGATCTCCGTCGGCCACGGATTCGGCCCCGAAAAAGCACGGGAACGGCGTGCCGTTTCGCTCGCCGAGGAGGCCGTCGCGGAACGTGGTCCAGTGGTCGACAACCCAGTCGGTGGTCGCACCCGATGCCACCCGTTCCTCGACGGTCGCCTGGTCCTGAAGCTCGCCGACGATCCGGTCGGTCATAGCCGTGGCGTACGGTCCGTGGCTGCATTTATCCGTCGGTATCGGCGTCGAAACGCTGGCAATCCGCTCAGAACAGCGCCTCGGAGTCGTCGAGCACCCGCGCGGGGCCGCCGACCTCCCAGACGCGGGTGTCGACGCCGCAGTCGGCCACCGTCTCCTCGACGCGGTCGACGTGCTCTGCCGTGGTGTTGACGTAGACGCTCGCGCCGGTGTCGACGGAGAAGTAGACCGGGACCCCCTCTTCGCGGAGTTCGCGGACGGCGTTGAAGATCTCGATCGTCCGTGGCTGCCAGTACACCCAGCCCGCCGGCCCGGTCATCGTCGTGGCCGCCAGCGACAGCGAGTCGTGCTCGGCCAGTTCGAAGGTCCGATCGAACGCCCCCGCCGCGATGGCGTCTCGCGCCTCGGCGATCTGGCCGTGGATGTGGGCCATCCGGTTCTCGAACATGTGACTCGCCGCGGCCTCCTCGTGGGCTGCTTCCGTCTCCTTGTAGGACGGGACCATGCCGGCGACGACCCGGAGGTCCTCTTCCAGCTCGGTCTCGATGCGCTCGGAGCGACAGTCCGCGTCGTTCATGCCGTTCTTGAGGTGGGAGAACCCGCCCGTCACCGCCCGCGCGGCAGAGCACGACCCGCGACGTGCGACCGTCGACACCTCGGGCCGGGTCATGTCCAGGCCCGCCGCCTCGACGAGTGCCATCGCCGCAGCCGCGAACCCGGAGGCCGAGGAGCCAAAGCCGATGTTCGTCGGGAAGGTGTTCTCCGACTCGAAGCGCACGCGGTGGTCGATCCCCGCCAGCTCGCGGACGTGGTCGACGACGGCCGCGATGCGCTCGGCCCCGCGACCCTCGACCGGCTCGCCGTCGATGACGTACTCGTCGGCGTCGAGTTCTGGATCGAACGCCGCGGTCGTCTTCGAGTGGCTCGGTGCCGTACAGACGCTGATGCTGTCGTGGTAGGGCAAGCGCAGTTCCTCGTCGCGCATCCCGTGGTACTTGACGATCCCCTGGATCGGGTGAGCCTTCGCGGTCGCTTTCATACCTCAGCCTCCCGGCGACTCCACTTTGCAGTTCCGAACCGAGGCCGTCCGGAACCGAGCGGTCTTTGATCGTCCAGTCCAGACGTGAGCTATGGAGCGTCGCGCCTACCTGCGAACGGTCGCCGGGGCGAGTGCGGTCGGACTTGCGGGGTGTCTCGGCGGCCTCGCCGAGTCGCGGGACTACGACGTCGGGATGACGAGCAACGCGTTCGACCCCGCCGAGATCACCGTCGCCGCCGGTGACACCGTCGTCTGGCGAAACACGAGCTCTCACGCCCACTCCGTGACTGCCTACGAGGACGGCATCCCGGACGGGGCAGACTACTTCGCCTCCGGCGGGTTCGACGACGAACCGTCTGCCCGCGAGGGGTGGACGAACGCGACAGACGGCTCGCTGTACCAGGGAGACACGTACAGCCACACCTTCGAGGTCGCCGGCCAGTACCGCTACTTCTGTATCCCACACGAGCGCGGGGGGATGGTCGGGACGGTCGTCGTCGAGTAGCTCGTCGGTGACGGATTCCGCGATCCCGCGTCCCGCTTCCTGCAATCGCCACCGCCGTCTCAGGCCACGTCTCGGTCCGCGAGCGCCAGCTCCCACTCTCGCTCGGTCGGATCGACGCCAGCAACGTCGACCGGCCCGTCCACCGAGCGGTGAGCTGGACGCACCGCGAGGACGGACCTGTCCGAGAGCATCGACAGCGGGAACGCGTCACTCGCTCGGAAGCCGAACGCGTCGAGGACGGACGGCGGGATCGGCCCCTCGCCGACCTTGACGACGTCAGAGTCGGCCGCGTCGGCGACGATCGGCGTCAGCAGCGCCTCGAAGACCTCCGGCGCGACCGCGCCCCCGCGTGGCACCGTATCGAGGACGGCGGTCGTCCGGATGCCGCCGCGTTGCTCTCGACAGACGACGCAGGCTGCCACGGCTCTCTCGTCGCGCCGGGCGACGTACGTCGTCGTCTCCCAGCGAGGGTTCGCGAAGCGCCACCGGTAGTAGTCGGCGTCTCGGACCACGTGGACGGCGTCCCGTTCCTCGCCGTCGCTCAGTCCGACGAGCAGATCGGCGGGGACGCCGTGGTGTCGCTCGACGGCGATCGCCGCCCCGTCGCGGCGGAGTCGGTCCCGAACGGAGAGATAGCCCCGGGCCAGGGGCGTCGCCAGCCGGCCGAGGTGTCGAGACGCGATCGATCGAAACTCCCGCTTGGAGCCCGAGCCGTGACGGACGAGTCGCCGGGGGTTCTGGATCCGGTAGTGGGTGCGCGGCCCGTCCCTGAGCGTCCAGTCGAACGACTCCAGGCCCGGCACGAGGGCGGCCGTCGGGAAGTTGAAGTACAGCCGAGCGGGGCCGTCGCTGTACCGTTCGAGCAACCGTTCGGTCATCCCGGTGAAGACCCCGCGCTCGCGGTGGTCGGGGTGGACGACCCAGTCGGCCGGCTGAAAGGCCAGCACCGTCTCCTCGCCGAGTCGCACTCTGAACGTCAGACAGGGCTCGGCACCGACGACCTCCCCGTCGCACTCGGCGACGACCATCGGAATCTCGTCGACGTACGGGTTCTCTCCGAACCGCCAGCGGAACCACGCCGCCCGCCGCTCGTGTCCCCAGACCGTCTCGTGGAGGTCGAGAAACCCCTGTACGTCGGTCGACTCGACGGGCCGATACTCGTAGCTCGACGGCCGCTGTTCGAGGTGACTCATTGGGGGGTTGTTCTGCCGTCGGCCCCTTCGTTGGGCTCCGTCTACCAGCGATTAGCCGGCCGCTACGGGCGTGGCGTCGAAAAAAGCGCGGCGAAAGCGCAGTTACTCCTCGACGTCGACCGTGGTCTCTTCTTCGGCTGCGACTTCCTCGGGACGGGCTTCCATCGTGGTCTTCTGGATCTCGACCCGGCGAAGCGGGTAGATGTCCTTGCACTCGCTGTACAGTGCAGAGGAGAGCCGCCCCTCGACGATGGAGTCGACGAGCTGCTCGAAGCTGCGGTCCTCGGCAGTCTCCTCGACGATGTCGATCATCTGTCGACGGATCGCCTTCTCCTGGGAGGCGTCGGCCTTCTTGGTCGTCAGCGCGACCGGCTGGATCTGGACGCGGTAGTCGTCCGTCGTCAGCACGGTGATGAAGGCCTCGACCTTCGAGGAGCCTCGGCGGACGAGCGACCGCAGGTAGTCGCGGGTCAGCTCGTGCTTGATGAACTCCGTGTACGCGGAGTCGGAGGCGACCTCGTTGATCTTGAAGGTCAGCTTCGTGTTGTTCTCGCTGGCGTCGTCTTTCAGATCGCCAAGCGTTGTCTGGATGGTGCGTCCGAGCACCTTCTCTGCCTCGTCTGCCGTGGTCTCACCGAGTTCCTCCCGGTCGAACTGCTCGGGAGCGAGCACGGTGTACCACCGCTTTTCTTGCTTCTGTCGGGATACGGATCGTTCGCTCATGATGTGTGTGTTGTGTGTTGGTCGGCAAGCTGTGCTGCGACGCGGAGGTTGACGACGTAGTCGTCGACTGTCGAGTGGAGTCCGCCGGTCGTCTCGCGGTCGATCGTCGTCACGATCTCGTCGCCGTCGACGCGCGTGTCCATCTCGTCGGTGTTGTCCGGGCGGAGCGCGCTGGCGATCCGCTCGGCCGTGGCGTCGTCGCCGTGGGCCGTCCGGATCGTCGCTTCTCTCATAGTGCCTCCCGGACCTGCTCGACGAGGTCGTCGGCGTCGCCCTCGAACCGCGCGTTCGTGCGGGTCGCCGTTCCGCCGACGGCGGTCGTCGCGGCGTCGAGCGCGGGCGCGACGGATCGGTCGTCGGTCCCACGAACCGCGGCCCTGTTGCCAGCGACGACCAGCGTCACCGGCTCGGGCGAGCGAAACCGCGCGACGAGTCTGGCGACCGTCTCGACGGGCATCGCGTCGCCACGGACGACGAACAGGCCGTCGTACCGCTGGGTCGACGCGGTCCGGATTCCGGTATGGGCCCGACTCGCGTGCGTGCGCCAGACGTCGAGTGCCTGCTCGCGCACGCCGTCGTGGCCGAGCGCGAGCGCGACGCCGAGACCGGGCCGTTCGCGTGCGACGGCATCCAGCACGTCGCCGTAGCCGCCGATCGTCTCGAACGGGCCGCCGACGTAGGGGTGCAGCGCCCGCTCGATCGCCTCGGTGGCTCGATCGGTGGCGGTCTCGTCGCCCGCGATCGCCAGCGCGACCAGCGAGGCGACGCGACGGTGTCGGTCCGTGTCGTCGTCGGAGCCCAGCGCCTCGATCGCGTCCTCGACGGCCGCGCGCTCGCCCGAAAAGGGCGCGTGCAACAGCGTCGAGTGTGCGAGCCCGTCGACGTACTCGCTCACCGGGACGGCGACGCCGGGGCGGCGCTCGAACCCGGCGGCTTCGGCCAGCGTGGCCTCGCCGGAGTCGCCGTCGGCGACGGTCGCCCCGGCCAGCGCGAGCGCCAGATCGGGCTCGGTGCCAAGCGCCCGCACCGTCTCGACGGCCGCGGTGCTCAGTGGCTCGTCCGCGAGTGTCGCGGTCGCGTCGACGCCTTCGGCACCGACGCTGACCGTGACGTCGGCGTCCGTCGTCCGGGCTCCCGCCTCGCCCGTTCGCGCGACCGACGCCTGGAATGGCGTCTCGCGCGCCGTGAGAGCGCGTGCGAGGAGTCCCGTGGCTGCCAGCCCGTCCCCGTCGGCGCGCGCGACGAGCCGAACGAAGTCGGCCCCGTCGAGCGTGCCGGCGAGGTCACTGGGCGGCGTGGCGGACGCCTGATCGCGACCGGCTGTGGACATCGATTACTCGATCAGTTGCTTCGCTCGCTCGTAGCTGTAGGTGAAGTCCGCGTCGATCTCGTCGCCGCGGTAGTAGTCGACGAGGCGGCGGATCTTCGACTGGTTGTTCTGGAGCGCGCGCTTGTTCTGGTGGTCGCCCGGGTTCTCGTCCATGTGCTCTCGCAGGCGGACGGCCTTCTTCATCAGGTTCCGGAGGTCTTCGGGCAGTTCGGCGGTCGCGTCGTTCTCTTCGAGGATCTCGGTGACCTTCTTGCCCGTCGCGAGCGAGACGTCCGGGATCGGCGTCCCCTGGACACCCTCGTCGCGGAGCTTGAGGCCGATCTCGCTGGGCGAGTGGCCCTGCTCTGCGAGCTCGACGACTCGCTCCTCGATCGCGTCTTCGTCTACGTCGCTCCACTCCGGCGGTTCGTCTGCCACGGGCTTGTCCGAGTCGGACGAGCCGCGGCGTCGTGTGTGCATTCGTGCCATTGTTAGGTTGGAACGGCACAGACCGCTACGTGCTACTCGCAGCGCGAGCGTGTGGTGTCGAAACACCGGACACGGCCGCAATCTCGAAGCCACGCAACCGCGTGGCGGGTCAGATTTGCGGTCGTGCTGTTCCCGACGTACTCTCCCCACTCGGCGCGTAAAACCGTTTCTACTGCGGCCGGTGACTGTCGGTGAACGGTGACCGGCCGGCCCGACCGACTTTTCCTCTCGAATATCACCGGCGATAACCGTTTGAACGGTCCTAAACGGTTCGAACGGTCGCGCGCCTTATTCCCCTCAGTCGCGTCCGTGACGGTATGTACCGGGGCCTCGGCCGGCGCGGGCAGTCGTCGCCGATCGCCGTGATCCTCCTCGTCTCGATGGTCGTCGCCGGCTCGCTGGCCGTCGTGACGCTGGGTGCCCAGTCGCTGTCTGACACCCGAGAGACGATGGACGTCGAGCGCGCCGAGAAGGGCCTGACACAACTGGACTCGAACGTCGCGATGGTCGCGCTGGGGAGTGCCGGCGGACAGGAGCTCTCGCTGTCGAGGACGGACGGGGCCGCCTATCGGCTCCGGGACGACGCGGGGCGGATGACCGTCGCGGTGACGAACACGTCCAACGACTCCACGAAGACGGTGATGAACGCGACGCTCGGCTCGATCGCCTACGAGAACGACGGCCGCTCGGTCGCGTACCAGGGCGGCGGCGTCTGGAAGACGGACGGCGACGGCGGCTCGCTGATGGTCTCGCCGCCGGAGTTTCACTACCGGGACGCGACGCTGACGCTCCCGCTGGTGACCGTCTCCGGCGACGAGTCGCTCGACGGCCGGATCGCGGTTCGGCCGGGCGGTCGCTCGACGCAGCACTTTCCGAACGCCTCGGCCGACGAACAGTGGGTGAACCCGCTCGACGGCGGCCGCGTCAACGTGACCGTCAGGAGTGAGTACTACCGGGCGTGGGGCCGATTCTTCGAAGAGCGTACGGACGGCGAGGCCACGCTCGATCACGCGAACGAGACGGCGACGGTGACACTCGTCGTCCCGGCCGGGCCACAGACCGTCACGAACGCCGTCGCGGCCACGTCAGCGGGCGGCGAGATCGTACTGGCCGGAAGCGGCGATCAGACCCGGACCGACAGCTACAACTCCTCGAAAGGGACCGGGCTGTACGCCGACACGAAGACGCACAACGGGTCGATCCGGACGGCCGGCGACGTGACGGTCAAGGGCAACAGCCAGGTCAACGGCTCGCTGGCGTCGGGAGGCAAGGTGACCGTCAAAGGGAGCGGTGTGGTGACCCGAGACGCCGGTTACACCGACGACATCAAGGTCACCGGCAGCGGCGGTGTCGACGGCTCGATCGAACAGCTCTCGGGCGTCGACGGGATCGGTCCGATCGACGCCGTCGTCGATCGACGGTACGAGAACGCGACCGGGGACAACGACAACGGCGACACGAGCGCGATCACGGGGACGACGCTGAGCGACGGCGACCAGACGCTCTCGGCCGGCGAGTACCACCTCGATCGGCTCGTTCTCGACGGCGAGACGCTGACGCTGGACACCGGGACCGGCGGGACGATCAGTCTCGCGGTCCGTGACTACGTCCAGCTGAAGAACGACGGCCGAATCCACGTCGTCGGAAACGGGACGGTCCGCCTGTACGTCGACGGACAGGCGACGACGGCGTCGAACCACCACTTCTCGATCGAGGGAAGCGGCGGCCAGATCGACATCGACGAGGGGCAGAACGCCTCCCAGTTCTGGCTCTACGGCCGCGAGGACTTCCAGGGACGGATCGACGGGACCTCCAGTGACACCCATCTGTTCGAGGGCGTCGTCTTCGCACCCGGCGGCACGCTCGGCAGTAGCTCGTTCACGGTCGAGAAAGGGAGCCTCTACGGCGGTGTCGTCACCGGGAGCGTCACGATGGACAACGGCGGACAGGTCCACTACGACCGGTCGCTGAAGCGGGTCAACGCCGTCCCGCCGGCCGAGAACATCGTCCGACTGACCTACCTCCACGTCTCGGAGATCGAGATCGAAGCTCGCGACTGACACTGTCGGCTGTACCTTCGTGACGATATTCGCCGCCCGGGGTGGCGACATCGGTCACGCACACAGCCGACAGTGGGACTCCTCGGCCGTCACAGCT
Source organism: Halomicrobium mukohataei DSM 12286 (assembly GCF_000023965.1). NCBI lineage: Archaea > Methanobacteriati > Methanobacteriota > Halobacteria > Halobacteriales > Haloarculaceae > Halomicrobium > Halomicrobium mukohataei. Next base: position 2,044,616 of record NC_013202.1, read on the forward strand.
CGATCGTCAGATCGATCTCGTGGACGGGAACGTACAGTCGATCCGGCGACGCCCCCGGCTCCAGGTAGCACGTCACGCTGGCCGCGTCCGGATCGGGCGCACACTCCGAGAGAGCTGTCTGCTCGAAGGCTCGCTGCCAGAGCTCCCACCGCGGCGACGTGACGGTCACGCTGACGTTCTCGAACTGTCCACCGGAGACGGCGACGGCCGAGGACTGCTGGTTCGCGCGTACCAGGACGGTCGACCCGCCGACGCTCCGGACGCGCTCGGTCCGCGTCTGGACGATCGGGACGAGCACACGGCCGTCTCGGGCCACCAGCGGCGGTTCGACGGTGTGAAATCCGCCATCACGGGAGACCTGAAACACCGCGCCACCCTCGTAGACGAGCCGTTGCGCTCCGTCGCTCTCGTAGACGATCGGCCTGACCGATCGCTCGACGCTCTCGTTCCCGTCGGCGGTGTCGCGGTCGATTGCGGTCACGTTGATCGTCACGTTCTCGCCCGTGTACAACTGTGCGCTGCCGAGGCTGACCTCGGTCGCTCGGCTCGGGGCCCCCCGCTGATGGATGTCGGCCATGTTGTCCGCCAGCACGTCGAAGGCCTGCTGTGCGTTGTTCGTCTGCTCGGCGTCCCGCACGTCCTGGAGCGTCCCCAGTCCGCTGACCGAGATGATCGCGACCGAGGCGACGACCATTCCGAACACGAGGGCGAACCCGAGCACCTCACTGACCGCGCGATCAGTCATTGCTCACCCCCAGGGCGCTGCCGTCGTAGCCGACGACGACCGTTCCGCCGTCGGCCGACGAGTTGCTGAGTGCCGTCCTGTTCTGAACGCCCACCGTGACACGGACCTCGGGACTGCTCGACCGCAGGCGGATCGTCGGTGACGGCGTCGCCACGAGTTCGAGTCGGTAGGTCGTGCCCGTGATTCGGGCGGGGAACTGCTGTTCGATCCGCACCGTCGCACCGGCCGGATCGTCACTGGCTCTGACGAGCCTGTCCGCGCGTGCGACGTCCGCCGACACCTGCTGGCCGATCACCTGGAGTTCGGATCTGACGACCTGGCGCTGGCGGTCCTCGACGAAGCTGCCGGACGCGACGAGCAGCCCCGTCACCAGCATGGTCGCGATCGCGAGGCTGAGAACGTAGCTGAACGTCGAGGAGACGGCGCGATCGTTCACGGCGGCTCACCCGGCGCGACCCGGATCGTCGTCTCGTAGCGCAGCTTCGCCCCGTCGTAGCGGTACGTGACGTTCGCGGCGTAGATGGCGGGCGTCGCGTACGGATCGTCTCCGGTCGACGACGACGGCAGGTTCCCGTTGCTGGTGGCGTCGTCGCCGACGACCAGCGAGTAGTTGCCGGTCACCTCGTCGCCCTCCTCGTAGGCGATCTCGTAGGGTTCCGACACGCCCTCGCCGAACGACAGCGCCGGACACGGTGCTCCGTCGACGAGCCCCGCCGTCAGATCGACGTGGAAGTAGTCGACCCCGTCGTCGACCGCACAGACACCCTGCCGTCCGGCACCGTCCTCGACGCCGATCTTGTAGGTCCCGTCGGCGGTGTCGTGGGTGACGTTCATGATCCAGGTCGCGCCCGCGCCGTCCTCGATCCGCACACGGAACTGGTCGGCCGGGCCGCCGAAGTTGCCCGTCCGGTTGACGCCGCTCACGTTCATCCTGTAGGCACGCGTCTCCGCGACGCCCTGGGCGACGCGCCAGTCGACACTCGTCGCGTTGCCTTCGCTCGCGTTTTCGAACGAGGAGCCGCCGGGGGCGTCGTCCCTGACTCTGGTCCCGTTCTCGATGTCGGTCGGCCCCGCGACGCTGACCACCTTCCCGCCCGAGGCGTGATGCGCTCCCGACAGCGCCGAGAGCGTCCCGACGCTCTCGTCGAGGCTCGTCGCCAGCGTCGTCGTGTCGCTGGCGTTGTGCGTGTTCGCGTACTCGATCGCGTGGCCGGTCGACTGCTCGATCGACTGGCGCACCAGCAACGCGTCGTCGCTGCCAGCCGTTTCGCCGCGGCTGGCGAGGTTCTCCGTGAAGATCGCCGAGTTGACGACCAGCGCCAGCATGACGAACGTGACTGCCATCACGAAGGCCGCCACCAGAATGACCTGTGCGCGGTCGTCGCCCAGCGAGCGACAGCGGCGACGCAGGCGGCTCAGATCCGCCACGCGACCACCTCCACGCGGACCACGTTGTACACCGAGGTGCCGACCTGCTGGACGGGATAGCGACTCGCCGAACCGACCGTCACCGACTCGTTCGCGGTCTCGTCCGGTCGCATCAGCGGATCGTCCGGCTCGAGTGTCACGGTCCGTGAGGCCGACACCGCGTTGTCGCTCGGCCGACCCCGGTAGATCATCCGCCGGGTGGCGATTCCGCCGCTCGGCCTGCGGTACCGGAGGTAGACGTTGTAGGAGATACTGCGCTCGTCGAGCGTCCGTTCCAGGATCTGCCCGAAGGTCGTGTCCGGCGGCTCGTTCGTGTAGAACCCGATGTCGGGCGCGCCGTGGAACCGACCGTCGGTGTCGTTCCAGTAGCGGACGCTCGTCGAGAGCGCGCCCCGGTCGGCCGCCGTCGCGAGCACGCCCTGCGCGACCGAACGCTGCTGGTTCTCGATGTGCTGGCTCGAGGTGCTGGCCGACAGCGGCGTCACTGCCGTCATCTGCATCGCGAAGACGACGCTGCTCAACAGCAGCAGCCCCGCGATCACCGCTTCGAGCGTGTGGGCCTGCCCGCGGTCAGGACTCGTACTGCCGGGTGTCACTGTTTCACGATATTCGCGACCACGGGACCGCAATATTCTGTACAGACGTACAGCCGGCAGTATCACCATAGTACGACCTCCAGCGTGACGACCTCGCGATTCAGCGACACCACTCGACGCGCGGTCACCGACTCGTCCACGTCGGCCGTCGTCGGTTCGCCCGCCCGGAGAGACACGTCGCCACTCTCGCAGTCGCTCCGGTCCCGCAGCGACGCGGTGTCCGCGTCCCAGCACAGCGGACTCGCCCCCTCCCGGGCCGTCGTCCCGTTTCGCGTCACCGTGACGTTGACCCGCTGGCGGCTGTCCAGCCCCAGCCGCTCGTTCGTCGTCTCGCCCGCGAAGTGACAGCCACTCGCAGAGCGATTGTCGAAAAACACCGCCGTACACGTGCCGTTCAGGACCTTCGGACGCTCGGCGCTGCCCAGCGTCGCCCGCGAGAGATCGTCCGCCACCCTGTCGACGGCGACGGTCTCCTCCTGTGCCCCCGCGGTGAACGGCTCGACCACGCCGGGCACGAACAGGAAGACGAACAGCACGACGGCGAGGAAGAGACTCATACCGAACGCGAAATCCAACGTCGTCTGTCCGCGTGTGTGACCCCGCATACTGTGACCCGAAACCGCGCTGACTCTGATGGAGGGAGGCTGTTGCCCGCCTTATCTATTGTGGCCGAACTGTACATCAGTCGACACGACGTGCTCGACGACGGCGGACGACACCGTGACCCACGGTCCGATCCCTTCGATGGGTTTAAGAAAACCCACACGGTACGAAACGATGCGAGGGCTCGTAGATCAGTGGTAGATCATCCCCCTGGCACGGGGAAGGCCCCGGGTTCAAATCCCGGCGAGTCCACTATTCTGCGTCGCGAGCAAAATTCGCGAGCGGCGCGAATCGTCGTCGACACCCGGATTTGAACCCCTGGAAGTCGCAGCGCCGAGCGCAGCGAGGTGACCGTCTTCCCCTGGCTCAAATCCCGTCGAGCCCATCTGTAACTAAACGATGCTGGTGCCATCTTGAATCGCATTTTCGCTGAAATAACGTCTTTAGCGGAGCGATTGGCGTTTTCGAATGATCCTCAGAAAACGGAGATGCTAAGGAGAGCAAGCGGAGGTCCCGCAGTCTGGCGGTTCCTGAAAGGGAAGTCCGTCGCTAGTACGGCTCGTCTGTCGACGAGTATATCGATTCCCCGGCTCTCCCCAATGGAAGGTGCTGGCCATGAGCGATCCGGCCGAGACGTCCACGAGCCAGAGTGCGAGCATATTGCGGAGACAATCTGGGAAGTACCGTGATCACTCTGTGAGAGCACAGCTATGCCTCCCGATAGATTTAATCCTATCTATCCGGTGGGTTTTTGTTCTCTATGATACAATGCTGTGCTAGCGATCACTGGGAAAATATGTGGGGTCAATACGAACTGGACGAACGCGGTGTCTCGAATCTTGTGGGTGTTATCCTGCTAGTAGCAATTTCCATAACGGGGGCGTTACTGATCCTTACAGCGGGTCAAACGACAATTCAGGACACTCAAAACGAGCAGAACGCGGAAGTCGTATCGGACATGTTCAAACAGGTCGACTCGATGTTCCAGTCGGTACCACGAAACGAGAGCAACTCTGGATCACGATCGGTTGCGGTTCCAGAGAGTGTTCAGGGGTCAGTAAAGGCGAACAACGATACGACATATAGGATACGACTGAACGATAATCCGACCTGTGACACAGGTGTACAACCACTGGGATCAATGCAGTACGAGGAGGATGGCACGGTAGTCGGCTACGAAGGAGGGGGCGTTTGGGAGTCCAGAGAGGGTAGTACAGTGATGGAGTCGCCGCCGGCACTCACGTACAAGGACGGAAGCCTCAACGTCCAGTTCCAGCGTGTGTCTGGAAACATCACTGACTCCAACGAAATTACCGCACAAGTCAACGCTACGGACGAACGCGCGCTCAATGACGAACTCTCGGTACTACTGTACACGAATCTCACACCGTCGAACATCAGCAGTGCAACGTCGTACAGTCTGACGTGTGCGCCGGCACGACTTCAGAACGCCACTGTGTTCATCAATGACAGTCAGTTCGCTGGCGGGTGGGCACGCTACGCAGAGGACCGTTTTAATGACCGCCGTGTCGATGTCCAACCCAGCAACTCAGTGAGTCCACGCGAGAACGTTTCGATCACCTTCGAACTCGGTGATGTGTCGCTGCCAGAATTCTCTGCTCGGAACGTGACCACGAAACGATACAGTGATACGGGCCCACTGTACGTCAACGCCACCGTCCAGAACGAGGGTGGACTGAGCAGTGAGCAAACGGTGACGTTCACCTTCGAAGACCCGGGCGGTAACGAAGTCTCGACCGATTCGAGGGATGTTTCGCTCAACGGTGGTGAGTCAAAGCGAATGAAGTTCGAAGTCCCTGCTAGCGACTTGAGTTCGGTCACCGCTGGGACGTACGACGCAACGATCGAGACGGAAGACGAGTCAGAATCCAGGGCAGTTCAGTTCACGTCTGGGAATCACGTGCCAGAGTTCCAGATCACTTCTGTTTCAGCCCCCTCACAGGGACAGGTCGGCGACGACCTGACAGTTGACGTGACTGTCGAGAACCGCGGAAGTATGACCGGGACGCGAGCAGTCGCCTACGGGTTCGACGGGTCGACAGAGAATACGACAATGTTGCGCCTCCATCCCGGCCAGACGAAGACTCTGAGTTACCCCCTGTCGACGACTACAGACGGAAGCCACGACTGGACGGTCCAGACCGATGGCACTTCCGAGCAAGGAACTGTCTTTGTGGGGACGGGACCGACGTTCACCATCAGTGATACGGACGCACCGAAACATGCGGGCGCTGGCAACACCTTCTGGCTCAATGCCACGATTGGCAATACTGGTCAACTCAACGGCACGCGTGATATCAACCTCACGATCCGGAACGACACTAACGGGAATGTCGTCACGGACGAAGATCAAACTGTCAGCATCAACGGCACGATCGCTGACAGCAGCGACGAGGCGACGGTCAACGCCTCGGGAACAATCACCACACCAGGGACTTACGAGTACAAAATCGACACGGGAGATATGGTCCAGACCGGCGGTTTCACTGTCGGACCGGCACGGTACCCGAATTTCATCGTCACGTCCCTGCGCTTCTCCGACGATCCCGTCGTGAAAGGTGATCAAGTCACCATCGAAGCAGACATCAAGAATACTGGCCGTGTAGATGACACACAGCCTGTCAAGATCTCGACCGAGCGCGATATCTTGACGGCACCTAACCGACACGTCGATCCCGGCGACGTAGTGACGGTTAGTACTACTGTCGACGTCGCGTCACCGACGTTCGTCCTCGGAGAGGCCAACGAAATCACCGTCGAGACCGACAACAATACCGTCGCTCAGAATCTGGAGGTATTGGCCCAAGAGCCCATCGGCGAGACCGACGACGGACAGATCATCGCCAACGAACGTCTAGACGTTAGCGTCAGACTCCTCGGAGCAGAACTGGAAGGGAGCAACAGAGAATGGTGCAATCCCAGATACCGCTCGTGTCTCGGCAGCTTCCGGACAAACGGTGGCTACCAGCGTTACGGTATCATCAACGATCCCGTCGAAATGTCACTCCTGATCAACGGCCAAACGGAGAGTGATCTCTGGCAGTCACTGCCGGGTGATGGCGATGTGAATCACCCTGAAGCCGAACAGGAACTTCTGAACGGTCAGAACCCGTACAACGAGACAGCCACCCTAGAGAAAGACGATCGGGCAATCGTGACTGCAACATCGTACCGCTGTAGTTATTACCAGTACACGGATGTACGGTTCCCCGACCTCATCACGTTGGGTAACACCGAGCAAGACGCCGTCGGCAAAGAGTGCGCCAACCGTGGGAGGACACGGCTTTCGATAAACGGGAATGGCGAAGACGACAGAGTTGTCATAAGGAAGGACGGAGAGAGCATCCGCGGCGGCGAGGAGTTTGAGCCTCAGGCGGCAAACTACCAGCGCAACGTCAAGCAGATGTTGCAGGGTCGCCTGAACGAGACCGGCCACCTTGACCTGTCGCCCGGCGAACGAGTGCTGATTTACGAACTCTCTGACCGAGACGCGACCATTGAACAAGCAAGCCAGTCAGGCGATCCCGACTACAACGACGCCCTCGTACTGTTCAAAGTCCTGTCGAAGAACCGCACTCTCTCGCCGCCGGCATCCTACGAGATTACCGATCTTAGCGCACCGGCGAGCGTTCGACGCGGCGACTCCGAGACGATTACAGCGACCATCAACAACACCGGTGGACAGGAAGGTGAGACAGACATCCAGTTTGCATTCGGCGGTACGACTGTCGAGACAGAATCGACTGGAAAACTCGAACCCGGTGAGAAGACGACCGTAACCTTCGACGTTCCCACGGGATCGACTGGGACCTTCGGATACACCGTAACTGTCGCAGACGAGCCGACGGAAAATCGGGCAGGACAATTGACCGTCGGTGTGCCACGATCGCCCCACTTCCAAGTCACCCAGTTCACTCCCGACGCAACCGCTGTTGAACGGGGTGAGACGGTCGGGATCGAGACGACGATCACCAATGTCGGCGCCACAAGCGACACTCAAACTGTCGAACTGCGCAACGTCACTGGTAGCAACGACACGGTCGTCGACACAGTATCTGGCGTGTCTCTGGCGGGCAACGCCGACACCACACTCCCTCTTGACCTTCCGACACACACCAATGGGACCATCCGGTATACGGTATCGACTGAGGACGACCGTGCGATCCCACAGCGAGCTTACGTCAACGAATCGCACGTTAAGATCAATCAGACTGAGGTTGGGCTGAGTACCTACAACGAGAGTGAACTCATCGAACGAAAGTCAGTGCCACGGATGACCGTGAAACTGAACAATCGTGGCGGACTGGGAGACGACCGTGATGTCAAATTAACAATCACGAACCAGTCCGACGGCACTACTCACTCCGACACGACTACCGTAAGTGTCGGAGACGGGGAAATAAAGCCACTGTACCCCGGATATGCTACGTTCGACACTTCCTCGATGGGGATCTCTGAAGGCTACTACAGTTACTCGATCGAGGTTGAAGACGACGGGGCTCGCGAGGACTACTGGACGGGTGAACTATTCGTTCACGAAGATGGGACGGTCGAACAATCGTCTGACTCTGACTCGCCAATCAACGTCGACTCTGGACAGATCGAAGTCGGCAGCTGAGCACTCGAAGCGGTTGGCTGTTGTCCTTGTTTCTGATGCTCTTTTCGATGCTCCTCTGCGTCGTGGCCTGATGCCCCCGCTCACAGCTACTGTCACGTCAGAAGCGACTGATCGACAGAATGCACTACTACAGTACGCCAGTGTCATCGGTACCCGAACCGCTAGCTCGCTGTCTCGTCACAGCAGCACGCGTCTCGGACAACGAAAGCACGATATCATCTCTCTGTTGAGCGACATCGACTGCTTCATACTGCCAGCAATCCGTTACGAAGCGTTTCTCGACTCCGAGATCCCGAACCCGAAATCCCTTGCAATAGTGACAGCCGACAGTATCAGTTTACAGCTATTCCGACGGTCGTATTGTGGACGACAGCTCGGTCAATCCCGTCACAGGTGTATCGTCCGTTCCCGCCGTTCCATCTCGGAAGTTCCGACTCGAACAGACGCTCCCAGGCGTCGGTGTGTCGTGTGTTTCGAACGTTTACACTCACGTTCTTTACACCTTTATCTGGACTTAGCGGCGTGATCGACTCGCGGTTCTGTGCGTTCGCTCGCACTGTTACGGGACCGTCGCTACTCTGGCTCACCTGACCGTTGATCCTGACCAACGAGACGTGAGCCGTGTCACTCCCACAGCGCAGTGCCGGTGTACCCGTCACGACTTCGCCGTTCGGTTGGCTGCGGAACGTGGCACCAGCCGTGTATATAAATCGTGTCCCACTGTCGGTTCGACGGACGAAGCTCTCGACTGGCACGGTTTCGTTGGTGTAGCTGTCGTCCTCGTAGCCGATCTCGATTCGTATCTCGGCGTCGGCAGTCTGGAGTCGGTCGCCGCTGAGCTCTAGCCGCTGGACGTGCTGTGGGGCTCTGTTGTCTCGGACTGCCCCGACTCCCCTCGCAAAACTGGTCATCGATCGCTCTGCTGTGTTCGCCTGTGCACTATCACTGATATCTTCGACGGCTTCGACACCGTAGACTCCGGTGAAGCCGACCGACGTAATAATGATCGTGAACACGAGAGTAAATGCTAACGTATCCGAGACGGCGCGGTCGGTTCCGGTCATAATTAGGGATCCCTCAATTCGAGACACGGTTCCGAAACGTCGAAAACGACGTTGATTTTCCCGCCATCAACAGCACTCGCACAGACACTGCTCTCGTTCTCGAACCGATAGACGACGGTGCGTTGTGACTCTCCGGTCGCTTCGAGTACTAGAGTCGACTTCGGGGAGTCTGGTTCTAGAACCACGTCGTAGGTCCGCCCTCCGACCCGCGCCGGATGAGTAGTAGTGTAGCTCAGGTCCGCATCGACACCAGTGGTGTTGAACTGGTCCATACTGACGAGTTCACTCGTGACTGCGCTACCAACGTTCTCGAGCCCGTTTTCGACGACGTATGATCGCTGGTCGTCTAGTAGCCCACCAGCACCCACGAGTAAGCCCGTGATCATGATTGCCGAAATACCGATCGTCAGAGCGTGTGTGACGGCCGGCGTCACTGCACGGTTGTCCATCAAGATCCCGCCTCCCCAACGGCGAAAGTGCGGTTGTACGCCGTCGACGGGCTACGATACTTGTAATCGATGCCCGGATACAGAATTCGTTCACGGGTGCCTGCAAAGTTACCTGTATTGACTGAGCCACCGACGACGGCAATCTCGTATCCACCCTCGGCTCTGTTACCCTTTTCGAACTCGATAGTGTACGGGCCGTCTAGCGCATCAGTGAACGACGTGAACGTACAACTGGGGGGTGTCATGGCATCTTCGCCATCGATCAAGTTCAGTTCGATATCGTCGGCATCCGACCGCCTACATGCTGTATTCGTCGATGTCGGCGTTTCGACGACGACATCAACATCGTCTGGGCCTGGCCCAGCTACTGGCACTCCCTCGAGCTTGAGTCTCCATTCGTCTCCCGCAGGGTTGCTGACGACGACTTGGAACGACGTTCCGCCAGTTTTGACGGAAGACTCGTTGAGCCAGAACTGTGACACGGTTTCCGCATCGGTGACCAAGTCCCAGCTGGGCCGCCTGGGACTCGTTTGTTTCCGGTACGGGTCATCCGACTGTGTCATTACTGTTTCGTTGACCGACGCCGCCAGGTTGAGCGTGACGTTCGTGTACGTTGCCCCGCCTGCCGCCGTCATGTTCTCTGAGTAGTTCTGGTACGTCGAGACGTTCTCGCGTAGCGCCTCCTGATACTCCGATCGGTCTGTTCCGTTTCGGACTCTCATATCGAGCCCATAGAGGGCAGCCCGCGTCTCGGCTTCCGCCTGTGCTGCCTGGTCGATGGCGTCAGTCTGAGCGTTAGATCCTATGGTGTCGGTGTACTGGAGGTCATTCAGTTGGATTACGACGCCGACGATGACGACCGAAAAGAGGATTGCTCCGACGAGCAAGAGCTGGCCACGTTCGGCTACCATACGACCAGTCGAACCTCCACGATGTTGTATAGTGGGGAGTCCTCGTCGACATCTGGGATCTTGAACGCTCCCTCACTAATCTCGTATCCTGCTGTCCCACAGCCGTTCCCGAACTGGATCGTCTGATCGTCGTAGAGAGTGATCCGCTGGGTCCCGACCGCGGTGGTCCGGCCGGGCGAAGCGAGCGCCTGGTTCTCACTGGTCGAGATCACCCGCTCTGTGCGATCGTCGACAGAGTCGTTCCAGTAGCTCAGATAGAGGTTGTAGTTTCGGTTTTGCCTATCGAAGGTGTGATTCAGCATCTTCTCAAAGCGAGCGTTCCTGTCGCTCTCGACCGTCCCGTCGACAACTGATTTGTCTGCACCCCAACACCGAACGACTTCCGACAGCGCACCTGTTTCGGCACCTACGGTCAGCACGTCTTCGCTCTGGGTACTGAGTTGCTCCGAGACTTGATCCTGTTGACTGTTCAACTGTCCCGTGTCGACTGCTTGGAGGCCGATCAACACAGCGATTACGACGATGATGGCACCGATTGTCCCTTCCAGCGTGTACGCCTGTCCCCGTTCCATCGTTACCAGACCCTCACGACTAGCAGACAGTTGCTCGAACAGATTGTGCTCTCGTCTTCGAGGGTAACCACCCTCGCTGTACTGGCTGCCCCGTCCTGGTTCTTATAAGCTTCACCCCAAGTCAGTTCTCCGGATATTCCTGTGGCTGGTTTTCGAGAACCATCCGCAAGAGCGTCGCTGCCGACGACTGTGACGTTGATCGATAGATTGATGCGTCGGTCTGTGGCCACGTCTAGCCCAGCACCGGCTCGCAACCGGTCCAGAGAGTCGGTATCCCGGTTGAGTGATTGCTCGATCCCGTCAGACGAATCGTACCGCAAGATATTGTCTTTGTCTTCGACGCTGTAGTTCTCGACGACGTAGGAGGCGACTCGGTCCGCGGACTCTTGTACGTCTCCGCTGACCGGGCGGTCGTACGTCGTTACGACGCTGTTCTGTATGAAAACGAAGGTCGCAATGATCGTCAGCAACAGAACCGCAACCCCAACCGCAAAGTCCTGCGGTGTCTGTCCACGGTCGTTCGTCGGCTTGTCTTTCCGTACTGTCAATCTTACTCCCCCCACAAATGCGAGCGGATGGCTGATCCGCCGTCGTACCGCTCGCTTCGTAGCTGCCCCCCGTCGCAGTTCTGCTGGCTGCTGAACTCTCTCAACAACTGTCCGCAACTTCTGCACAGCGTCCCGAGCCAGCATTGTACTCTCGACATATTCTATCCACGACGGGGCCTGTTGTCACGCACCCAGAAGATGCGTTCGAGTTGATTCAAAATTTGCCCGTCGGATTATTAGTGTTTTGTTACCATAGCGATGTGAAAGGGAACTGCTCGTGTTGAATCTACGATTCGTGAGGTCTGGTGCTATCCGACCGCGATCCAGGTGATGAGCGCGATCGTCGGGAGGATCACCGCGAACTTCACTCCCGAGATGATGTTCACGTCCCGGATGTACCCCGCGATGAACGACGAGAGGAGCGCCTGCAGCGTGACGGCGTGGAAGAACAGCAACGAGAGCAGGTCCGTGTCGACGTTGCCGCCGAAGCTCTGCCCGGTCGCGCCACTTCCCCCCGCACCGGCCGCGCTCTCGGACAGTCCCGCCATCACGTCGAGGAACTGAGTCTTCAGCAGTGCCATCACGCCGAGCAGCGTCAGGTACGTCATGAGGATGATGACGACCTGCATTCGGGTCCGGGCGATCCGCTCGCGGTCGATGTCGTCCTGATTCTCCGAGGCCTGTGCCGCCGTCGAGAGCACGTTCTGGATCTGGCTGGACGCTTCCTGTGCCTCGCTGATGAGCTTGACCGTCCGGGCGAGTCGCGGGACGTGGTACTTGTTGTTGAACTCCCTGAGGGCGTCTTTGAGGCTGGTGCCGTAGTTGACCTTCGCGTGCATGATCTCGAACTCCTCCGAGAGCTTGCCTCCCGATGTCGTCGAGACCACCTGTACGGACTCCAGCAGCGTCATGCCCGTGTCGTTCGCGCTGGCGAGTTTCCTGAGGTTCTCCGAGAGACTGCCGATGATCGTCTTGCGCGAGCGGACGTTCCACTCGTAGAAGATCGCTAGCGGGAGCAGGTTGATGTACAGTGGCACGTACACCCAGAAGAACGTCCCGAGCACTGGTCGAGCGATCATCCCGTCGAGGCTCATCGGTGCGAGATCGAACACGACGACCAGCAGCAACGCGACGATCGTCACGGGGACCGTCACGCCGAGCACGAACAGCGGGTGATCGCGGAAGAACAGGTCCGGGCGCTTGAGCACCTGCATGAACTCGTAGGTCCCTTCGCGGCTCTTGATGCGGTCGAAGATCGTGTACTGGCCGGTGTAGTTCTCGACCAGTCCGAGGTTCAGAAAGCCCAGCCCGTCGTCGACGACGAAGTCGTCGTCCTTGCCGTCGGGCCGCAAGTAGCCGTCGCCGACCTCGTCTCGGGTCACCGTCGAGACGAGCACGAGGAAGCCGGCACCGGTCAGCGGGATCAGCCCGTAGACCGTGCCATAGAGGAGCCGGTTCTGCGCGTCGCCCATCATCGACATGATGACGAGGATGATGATGAGCAAGAGCGGAAACAGCGACAGGGTCATGTACATCTCCCCGAACAGTTCGAGGGTGTCGAGCATCTTCTGCTGTTCCTGCTTTGCGGTCCGCATGTGCTTGTCCTTCTGGTCTTCGAGGAAGGAGGTCATGTCCCCGCCGGAGTTGATGATCGAGAGCATGTCGGTCAGGAACTGCGAGAGCTCGTCCGACGGCGTCTCGAGTGCCTGATTGCGGATCGCGGTCCGGTAGTCAGTATCGAAGTACTCCGTCTCCAAGACGATCGACTGGAACTCCTTGGCACACTCCCCGTAGGTGTCGTCGGCCTTGGCCATCGCCTGGAGAATCTCCAACTGGTTGAGCCCCCCGACCGACAGCGCGTACATGAACGAGATCGAGTCCGACAGCAGGACGTTCACCTCCCGCTCGCGTGCGTTGGCCCGGAAGTACGGGATCGAGACCAGCGATCCGAAGCCGATACCGAAGCCGATGACACCGAACACCAGCCCGGTGACCAGGATCAGCGCCGGGATCTTGATCACGTCGAGCGCGGCCGAGACCCCCTCTGGCAGTGGGATCCCGATGAACGTCGGTGCCTCGGCTCCAGTGCCGCCCAGCAGGAAGGTGACGCCGAGGTAGCCGATCAGCGTGCCCACGAGCCACAGCGCCAGTCCCGAGATGACGCCGATCGCCAGCGCGCGTGCGAGGAACATCTCGACGTTGTCGGCCATCCGGGCCTGTGCGAGCTTCTTCTCGACGTTCCTGACGAAGTCGCCGTCCTCGTTGAACAGCCACTGGAAGAGGGGATAGAACGTGTCCCCGAGCGCGCCACCCGAGAGCTGTCGCTGGCCGCGCGTGTCGAGGCTCATTCGCCTTCGGCCTCCGCGCCGGCTTTGGGTACGAACTCTCCGAAGTCCACCTCCTCGTCGTCCGTCTGCTCGGTGCCCTCGTCGCCGCTCATCAGCGCCGAGACGATGTCCGGCGTCTCGCGCTCCTGGAACTTCTCGAACAGCGGGCCGGCGTTGTCGAGGATGTCGGCGGTCTCGTCGAGCATCTCCGGCGGTGCCTCGGGTCTGGGGACCATCTCCTCTTTGGCCTCGTCGATGTCGATCTTGACCGACTCCATCTCTCGGAGGTCCTCCAGCGAACTCTCCAGGTCGTCGTTGGCGATCAGCGTGAGGATCGTTCCGGGATCGTTGATGAACGCCTGGATCGTCGCCGCCACCTGCGTGTACGTGTTGAGCCCGTTCTCGATGAGGTGTGCCAGTACGACCTTGCGCTTGAACAGCTCCTCGTCGAGTTTCTCCTGGGTCCACCCGCGGTCGAACTTGATCTCTTCGAGGGTGTTGGAGTTGCCCATCTGGATGTACTCGTCGGTCTCGGCGCGCCACTCGTAGACGTCTCGGACGTTGATTTCGTCGTTCTCGGCGGAGTACTCGTTGATCTCGGTCAGGGTCTTGTTTCGGCGGACCTTGCTGCCGTCGACGCGGGTCTGGGTCTGGATCGAAACGAGGTCGAGGGCGGTAAACAGCGTCTTCGAGACGTTGATCGGATCGGTGGTGAACCGCTTGATGACCTCGCCGACGGAGTCGGCGTGGAAGGTGGTGTAGGTGGTGTGACCGGTCGACATGACCTGAAAGAGCACGCGCCCTTCCTCGCCGCGGATCTCGCCCATGACGATGTAGTCCGGGCGCTGGCGGAGCGCGGCTTCCAGCAGGTCGAACTCGTCGACGTCGCCCTTGTCGTCGTCGCCGAACGAGGGCCGGGTGACGCTGGCGACCCAGTTGCGCTGGGGCAGTTCGACCTCGCGGGTGTCCTCGATGGAGACGATCTTCGAGTTCGACGGGATGAAAAGCGAGACGGCGTTCAGGCTGGTCGTCTTCCCCGACGCGGTCCCGCCAGCGAAGATGAGGCTCTTGTTGTTCTCGATACAGAGCCAGAGAAACGCCATCTCGTCGAGCGAGAAGGTGTTCCAGTTGATGAGGTCGATCGGCGTGAAGGGAACGTCCTTGAACTGCCGGATCGTGTAGTTCGTCCCGTGGTCCGACACTTCTCGACCGAGCGTCAGTTGCGCGCGCGAGCCGTCCGGCAGGGTCGCGTCGACCTGTGGCTGGCGCTTCGAGATGCCCTTGCCAGAGCGCTGGGCGAGCTTGACGACGAAGTCGTCGAGGCTCTCTCGACCGTGCTCGACGTTCGAGATGATCTGTTCGTAGTCGGTGTGGTAGACGAACACGCGCGAGTTGTAGCCGTCACAGGAGATGTCCTCGACGTTGATGTCGTGTTTCACCGGGTCGATCTTCTGGTAGCCGATGAAGTCCCGCTTGAGGACGTACAGCAGCTTCTCGACCTGGTACTCGGAGAGTTGCTCGGGGTCGTCTTCGAGGACGGCCGGCTCGGGCCGGGCACTGATGCCGTCGAGCTGGCCGGTCCCGACTGCCTGGGCTTCGACCTCCATGCCCAGGAACTCTTTGAACTGATCGAGCACTCCGGGTTCGGCGCTACCCACGGGGCCGCTGTACAGATCGTAGCGGTTCAGCAGCTGCTCGGCTTCCCGCTGGATCACGTCGGCCCGGTCGGCCTCCGACCCCTGTACGATCACGTCGTCCTCGGAGTACTTGATCGCGGTCTTCAGCTTGTTCGAGAGGAATCCCTTGAGATCGTCCTCGATCTCGTTGTGGTAGGGCTCGACGACGTAGTACTTCTTCTCGTTTTCCTTCCGAGAGTGGAAGATGATCACGCAGGCGTAGGGTTTGTTGACCCAGTAGCGCTCGATCTCCGTGAAGTGCGTCTTCTTCTTCAGCGGGACGGCCTTCTCCAGATCGTAGCGGTTGACGACGGTCGTGTGACCGTCCTGTGTCGAGAAGAAGGCGTCTTCGTCCAGTTCCGGATTGACGTCGACGGTTCGCTGCTCGACGAGGTTGTCGAGTAGCTCTGCGGCCCCGTCGGCCGCCGACAGTTCGCTCTCGACTTCCTCGGGCTCGAAGCCCAGATACTCGGCGGGGTCGAACGGGATCTTCTCGCCGTCGCCGTCCGTCGGCGGCGTACTGTCTTCCTCGTAGTAGTACTCTTGCTTGAAGTGTTCCCACGTGTAGACCCCTTTCGCGACCGGCGTCGCCGCCGGATCGACGTAGGCGTCGAAGGGCTGTTTCAGCGTCTTGGCGTTGCTCGCGGCATCTGTCAGTACCGATTCGATGTCGTTCGGGTCGAAGCCCAGATACTGGCTTCGATCGAACCGACCCCCGCTGTGGTGGTCCCGCCGAAGATCTTCCCAGGTGTACTCACCGACGATGGCCGGCGGATCCTCGGTCACCTCCCCCCGAGTGACCTCGGACCGGCTCTCCCCCGTGTCATCAATTGCCATTGTGTTTTCTCTGCCCCTACCGGTGAAAAAGCTTTACGCCATCGATGGTGGTCGCTGATACTCGGCCCGCCGTCGCCACCGCGATGCCGGTGGCTCGATCGCGGGAGCGCTACTGGTCGGCGAGGAACGACTCGATTCGGTCCATCGCCGTCTTCAGGTCCGACATCCCGGTCGCGTACGACACTCGGAGGTGGCCGTCCCCGCCCACGCCGAAGGCAGAGCCCGGCACGACGGCGACCCGTTCGGCTTCGAGCAACGCCTCGGCGAACGCGTCGGCGTCGTCCCAGGGACACTCCGGGAACGCGTAGAACGCGCCCTTGGCGGTAAAGCAGTCCAGCCCCATCTCGTCGAACCGCGAGAGGACGAGCTGTCGACGGCGGTCGTACTGCTCGCGCATCTCTCGGAGTTCGCTCTCGCAGTTGTCCAGCGCCTCGATCGCCGCGTACTGGGGCGTCGTCGGGGCCGACAGCATCGTGTACTGGTGGATCCGGTTCATCGCTGTGATCGCCTCGGGCGGGGCCAGCGCGTATCCGAGGCGCAGGCCGGTCATCGCGTACGCCTTCGAGAAGCCGTTGAAGACGACGGTCCGCTCGCGCATCCCCGGGAGGGTGGCGATCGACGTGTGATCGTGCTCGTAGGACAGCTCCGAGTAGATCTCGTCGGCGAACACGAGCAGGTCGTGCTCTCGGGCGAACTCGGCGACCGGGCGCAGCTCCGCCTCCGTCATCGTCGCCCCGGTCGGGTTGTTCGGGTAACAGAAGATCAGCGCGTCCGCCTCGGCCGCGCCGCTGTCTTCCAGGACCTCCCGGGTGAGCTTGAAGTCGTCCGCGACGCGCGTGGGCACGTCGATCACGTCGGCCCCGGCGAAGGTGACGCCCGGTTTGTAGGAGACGTAGCAGGGCTGGGCCACGGCGACCTTGTCGCCGGGGTTCAGCAGTGCGCGAAAGGCCAGGTCGACGCCCTCGCTGGCCCCGGTCGTCACGAGGACCTCCTCGTCGGGATCGTAGTCGAGGTCGTACCGCTCGGCCACGTCGTCGGCGATTCGCTCGCGCAGCTCTCGCTTGCCGCGGTTGGCGGTGTAGGAGGTCTTGCCCTGTTCGAGCGAGGCGATCGCCGCCTCGCGCGCGCTCCACGGGGTCGAGAAGTCCGGCTCGCCGACGCCGAGCGAGATGATGTCGTCCATCTCTTCGGCCAGCTCGAAGAACCGCCGGATTCCGGAAGGGGGCACTTGATCGACGCGGTCGGCTGGTTCGAACGTCATGGCGAGATCGAGAGTCGATCGTCGTCGCTGCCGTCGCCGAACTCGATGCCCTGTTCCTTGTACGACTCCATGATGTAGTGTGTCACGGTCTGAGTGATCTCGGGGATCGGCGCTATCTTGTCGCTGACGAAGTGTGACACCTCGCTCATCGAGTCGCCTTCCACCTCCATGTCGAAGTCGTAGTCCCCACTGATCAGGCGCAGCGACTTCACCTGTGGGAACTTGGCGATGCGCTCGGCGATGTCGATGTAGCTGGTCTCGCGGTCCAGCGTGACGTTCAGTTCGACGGTGGCACGCACGGGCTCGTCGCCCTCCTCGACGGCCTCCCAGTCGACGATCGCCGTGTACCCCTTGACGACGCCCTCGGATTCGAGTTCGTCGACGATACGCTCGACCTCTGGCTCGGTCAGGCCGGTCTGGCGGGCGATGTCCGCGTTCGACTGGCGGGCGTTCTCGCGGAGGACCGCCAGCACGTCCTTCCGATTGCTCATACGTATACCCGCGCTGGGGCCGACTAAAGCGTTGCTACACCGTGGTGGGTCGACACACGCTCGGACACGTTTATCTTATTCCAGACCGACGACCGGATATGGACGGCCCCGACAGCGACGACACTGCATGGCACGTCGTCGCGGAGCACGACGACGCTGCGGCACTGATAGACACGCTCCTCGAACTCGACCCCGAGGCGTCGTTCACCAAGACAGAACTGAGCGACCGGGCGGACGTGCCGCTCAAGTCGCTGTACCTCAACGGAACGCTGGACGCGGTCACGGAGCTCGGCCTGCTGGAGAAACGCGAGCGCGACGGCGAAGAGCCGCTGTACTCTGTCGACGACGACAGCGACGCCTTCGCGGCGGCCCGGTCGTTCGGTAACGTCACCCGAGCGGCGGCGTCGACGGAACCGTAACGACTGGCGAGGTTTCTTGGGCGCTCCCGACCAACTCTCGGTGAAATGGTCGCACTCGATTCGGAGGACGACGTCCTCCAGCGTGGCGACGAGGCACCGGTCTTCGAACTGCCAGGGACAGACGGCGAGAGCTACACCCTCGACGCGTTCGCCGACCGCGAGGCACTGCTCGTCGTCTTCACCTGCAACCACTGCCCGTACGCACAGGCGAAGTTCGACGAGCTGAACCACCTCGCGGCGGAGTACGACGAGGTCGCCGTCGTCGGGATCAACGCCAACGATCCCGAGGAGTACCCCGACGACTCCTTCGAGAAGATGCGGGAACTCGTCGACGACGGGACCGTCGACTACGACGCGTACCTCTTCGACGAGTCTCAGGAGATCGCGGCGGCCTACGGCGCTCGCTGTACGCCCGATCCGTTCCTCTTCGTCGACGACGGCGGGACCTTCCGGCTGGCCTACCACGGTCGCCTCGACGACGCGACCAACCCCGACGACGAGCCCACCGAGCGCGAGATGAAGGCCCACATCGAGACGCTGCTGGCCGGCGAGGAGATCACGGCCGAAGCGAAGCCGTCGCGTGGCTGTTCGATCAAGTGGAAGCCGGGCAACGAACCCGACTACTGGGACGCGTAGCACGGGTCGTCCAGCGCCCTTTTCTCCCGGTCGGCCGAACGACGGGCATGACCGAAACTGCACTCGGAGCGATCCGACCGCTCGTCGGGATGGTCCACCTGCCGGCACTGCCCGGCGCGCCCGGCTTCGAGGACCGAGAGGCGGTCCGGGAACACGCGCTGGCAGACGCTCGCACGCTCGCCGACGTGGGCGTCGACGCGCTGGTCGTCGAGAACTTCGGCGACGCGCCGTTCTACCCCGACGACGTACCGGCCCACGTCGTCGCCGAGATGACGGCCGTGACGCGTGCGATCACCGACGCCGTCGACTGCCCCGTCGGCGTCAACGTCCTGCGAAACGACGCCACGGCAGCGGTCTCGGTCGCCGCAGCGGCCGATGCCGACTTCGTCCGCGTGAACGTCCATACCGGCGCACGCCTGACGGACCAGGGTATCGTCGAGGGACGGGCCCACGAGACGGTCCGCCTGCGCGAGCGCATCGACGCGGACGTGTCCATCCTCGCCGACGTGGCGGTCAAACACTCGGCCCCGCTGGCAGCACGTGGCGTCGCCGAGATCGTCGGCGACACGATCGAGCGCGGTCACGCCGACGGGGTCGTCGTCTCGGGGGTCGGGACGGGGAGCGAGACCGACGCGCCGGACGTGGAGGCCGTCGCCGCCGCACGGGACGCTGTCGACCCGACCGTCCCGGTGTTCGTCGGCAGCGGCGTGACGAGCGAGACGGCCGCCTCGCTGCTCGACATCGCCGACGGGCTGATCGTCGGAACGGCGCTCAAAGCCGGTGGCGCGGTCGAGAACCCGGTCGATCGCGACCGCGTGGCCCAACTCGTGGCCGCGGTCCGCTGATCGGTCCCAACGGTTTTGTCCGCCGGGCCGCACCTCACGGTCGTGAAACGACCCGTCGGCTACGGCTCGCTCCTGCTCGCCGCCGTCCTGGCTGTCGGTGCCGCGTACGCAGATCTGCTTCCGGTCGAGGGCGTGGTCGGTGGGGTGCCGACGCCGCTCGTCGTCGCACAGGCGCTCTCGGCGGCTGCGATCCTGTTCGCGAGCTACGGGCTCTACATGTTGACGCGGCGCGTCCTGGTGGACAACGCACCGACCAAACGCCGCGGCCACGACGTTCGAAACGTGCTCCGGCTGGCGTTCGGAGCCGCGACGGTGATCGCGCTGCTGGGCGTGCTCACCCAGCAGTGGGTCGGCGTCCTCTTCTCGCTGGGCGTCGTCGGCTTCGCCGTCACGTTCGCGCTCCAGCAACCGCTGTTCTCGGCCATCGGGTGGCTGTACATCATGGTCAAGCGGCCCTATCAGGTCGGGGACCGCGTCGCGATCGAGGATTCCAGAGGGGACGTGGTCGAGGTCGACTTCCTCGTGACGACGCTGTGGGAGATCGACGGCGGCCTCGTCAGTTCGAACCAGCCCTCCGGACGGATCATCACGCTGCCCAACAGCGTCGTCCTCTCCTCGCACGTCGCCAACTACACCCGCGAGGAGTTTCCCTACGTCTGGAACGAGCTCACGGTCCAGGTCGCCTACGAGACCGAACTGGAGTACGCCCGCGAGCGGATGATCACCATCGCCGACGACTATCTGGGCGACGAGATGGCCGCCCGGATCGAGACCTACCGGGAACGGCTCTCCGAGACGCCGGTGGAGCTGGAGGTCCGGGACCGCCCCTCGGTCAACGTCGTCCAGCAGGAGTCGTGGGTCGAGCTGCGACTGCGCTACCTCGTCCACCCGCGGCGGGGCCAGCGGGTCCGCAACGAACTGTACGAGCGGATCCTCGCCGACTTCAACGAGGCACCGGATCGGGTCCGGTTCCCCGTCAGCCGGAACCGGTAGCGGACGTTTTTCACGGCCGGTGCTGTACGGGCGAGTATGCCTGACGATCCGCTGCCCGACGTGACCGAGGAGTTCGCGCGAACGCTGGCACCCGGCCGTGACGACGTGATCCGTGCGATGGACGAGCGCGCCGACCGCGAGGGCTTTCCCACCGTCGGCCCGGCAGTCGGGGGGTGGCTCCGCCTGCTCGCCCGGGCCGTCGACGCCGAGCGCGTCTTCGAGTTCGGCTCTGGCTACGGCTACTCGGCGTACTGGGTCGCGTCGGCGATCCCGGCGGACGGCGAGATCGTCCTGACCGAGATCGACGCCGACGAACTGGACGACGCGCGTGAGAACCTCGCGGCGGGCGGGTTCGAGGATCGCGCGCACTTCGAACACGGCGACGCCATCGAGACCGTCGACGCGTACGACGGCCCCTTCGACCTCGTGTTGATCGACAACGAGAAGGACCGCTACGCCGAGGCTTTCGAGGCCGTTCGCGAGAAGGTCGCGCCCGGCGGGATCGTCGCCGCCGACAACGCCATCGAAGCGGGGCCGATCGACTTCGAGGACGTGCGCGCGCTCCTGGCGGGCGACGCCGTCGACGCGACGGCGTCGAGCCACGGGATCGCCGACTACCTGGCGACGGTCCGAGACGATCCCGACTTCGAGACCAGTCTGCTCCCGCTCGGTGAGGGGATGGCCGTCTCGATCCGGGTCTGATCCGACGGCGGTCGGACGCGCCGTGGTTCGTCCTCGCTCGGCCCCGGATTCGTTCCCCAATTCTCGTCTCCGAAAATGAGGGTGCATAGCTTATGTGTGAGGCCGGGTAACCCCTGTCCAACGATCGACTACTCATGAGCCTGATGATCGATATCCGGAAGCTGGGGCTGTTCAACAAGATGGCGAAGGAGGGCGGCAACACCGTCGCGAACCACCTGAGCCAGATGACTGGGATGGAAACGGAGATGGAGATCACCAAGATCAACTTCATCGACATCCCCGACATCAAGACCCACATCGGTGACGAACGCCAGATCGGGATCTCGATCCGGATGCTCGAACCCCCACACGGCTACATCCTCTTCCTGTTCAACGCCGAGAACGCGAAGAAGCTGGCCAGCGGGATGATCGGCGACATGGGCGAGACAAGCGACGCCACCGACGGCTTCACCGACATGGAGCGGTCCGCGATCCAGGAGATCGGCAACATCATGACCAGCGGCTTCATCGACGGCTGGGCGAACGTCCTGGAGACGACCATCGACATCTCGACGCCGAACTTCACCTTCGGCCCCGGCAGCGGGATGGTCGACGAGCTCGTCGGCGACCGCGAGACGGACATGGCGCTGATGTTCGACTCTCGCGTTCACGCGCTGGAGTCAGACATCAACGTCAAGGTGTACACCTTCCCCGAACTCGACGAACTGGTCGAACTGATGCAGGAGATCGAAGTATAGGCCGTAAACCTCACTATCGTTTGCCGGTGTTCCACGAGCTATTTGGGAACGCGGCCCGTAATACTGTACATGGATCTCCTAGAAGAGACAGTCGTTCCCGAAGAAGCACGGGACATCAAACAGGAAGCCCGTGAGTTCGCAGCGGAACACATCGAACCGAACGCCCAGGAGTACTACGAGCGCGGCGAGTACCCGGTCGACATCCTGGAGGAGGGGATGGAAGCCGGGCTGGTCGCACAGGACATCGGCGAGGAGTACGGCGGGCGCGGGCTCTCCCTCCAGCAGGTCCTCGCGATGGCCGAGGAGTTCTACAAGGCCGACGCCGGCATCGCTCTGACCCTACAGCTCGCGAGCTTCGGCGCGGAGATGCTCGAAGACCACGGCAACGAGGAACAGAAAGAGGAGTACCTCCGTCCGGTCGCGGAGAACGAACAGCTCACCGGCCTGGCCGTCTCGGAGCCCGAGACCGGGAGCGACATGGCCGGGATGCAGACGACGGCGGAGAAAGACGGCGACGAGTACGTCCTCAACGGCGAGAAGTACTGGATCGGCAACGGCGTCGAAGCCGACTGGGTCACGGTCTACGCCAAGACCGGCGACGACCCCAACAACCGCTACGGCAACTACTCGCTGTTCATCGTCCCGACCGACACCGACGGCTACGACGCCGAGCACATCCCGGAGAAGATGGGGTTCCGTGCGTCCAAACAGGCCCACATCGTCTTCGACGACTGCCGGGTTCCCGAGGAGAACGTCATCGGCCACGAGGGCGCTGGCTTCTACATGCTCGCGGAGTTCTTCAACCACGGCCGCGTGATCGTCGCCGGCCACGGCCTCGGACTGGCCGCGGCCGCCATCGAGGAGGCGTGGGAGTTCGTCCACGACCGCGAAGCCTTCGGCAAGTCCGTCGACGAGTTCCAGGCGGTCCAGCACAAGCTCGCGGACATGCGCATGGAGTTCGAGTCCGCCCGTGCACTCACGTGGCGCGCGGCCGACAAGGTGGCCAACCAGGAGGACGCGGGATTCTGGGCGGCCATGGCCAAGACGAAGGCGACCGAAGTGTCGACCCAGTGTGCCGAGAAGGGGATGCAGCTCCACGGCGGCCGTTCGGTCCTGACCGAGAACCGGATCTCTCGGGTCTACCGCGACGTGCGCATCCCGGTCATCTACGAGGGCGCGAACGACATCCAGCGCAATCTCATCTACAGTCAGACGCCCCAGTAACGCGTCGCGGGAGTGAAGCAGCTCAACCACGGCGATCCTTTCTCCTAACCGGCCGTAAATGATCTTGTCAGCCGCTGGCACAGCGTTCTCGGCAACCGACATCGGATAGTTCGTTTCCCCCTTCTGTAGCTATATATTATCAAAACAGACTTATACGATAGGTAGTTCTGACAGAATAGAACGCGACGGCTACTCGGTGGTGGCTGGTCGAATGAAGCGCTCAACGACCGCTTCGGGAGGTGGGTCTACAATGAACGAGAGGATCAACGCATCACGACGACAGTTGCCGGACGGTAGACAATTGCATGAAAAAATAAGAATGTTGTCACTATCGCAGCGAGGGCGACACCCGCTGTGGAGACTACGATGACGGCAGCGACACCAGGTGGGCGCTCGCTGCGGTCGCTGTGGCTCGCTACGCTACTCGTCGTCTCCGCGTGCTGTGTGCCCGGGCTACTCGTTGGGACCGCAGCGGCCGCGAACAGTCCGACAGCGCCCGAAATCAGCGGTAACCCGGCTGTCACGATCGACGAGAGCGCCACCCGCACGGTCGACGTAAGCTTCGAGGTGACAAACCTCAACGAGAATCAGTCGGGCGGACCAGTCGATTTCACTGTCGCTCCCGGCGAGGGCGTCACAGCCACCAGTGTCAGTGCAGTCTCGGTGAGCGGTGACGGAGTGGTGGTCTCAGACGCGAGCGTCGATGGAGGCGAAGTCTCCTTCGCTCTCAACCAGAGCACTCGTGCGTACGATCCAGAGACGATCACACTCCACAACGTAGTGCTCGCTGCCGACGAGGTCTCTTTCCCCGATCTCGCAGCAAACCTCTCGGTGTCCGTCATCGACGCCGGTGGCTCCAATGCGTCCGTCACGAACGTCGACGCGATTCGGATCAACGAGACAGCGACGCCGGAATTTCTGTACGCACCGAACGTCACGGATGCCGACGACGACGGAACACTCTCCGCTGGTGAGAAGCTCACAGTGAGTGGCGAAGTTGCCCCGACACCTGTCCAACCGAGTGAGATCCGTGCGACGGGCGCAAACGTGACAGCAAACGGTGGCTACGTGACAAGCGACTCAGTGTGGACCAGCGACACACCGGTCGGCCAATCGAGAGTCCTCTTTCACGGGTTCTTCACGTCGAGCCAGCGCGTCGATACTGTCGAGGTGACCTTCGCGAACGAGCCGCCGAACTCACTGCGCGTCCAGCACGGAGCGACCCGAGAGATAGTCACTCCGACGAATCGAACTGTCCGAGCGAACGTCTCTGGTGGTGAATCGAGTCTCGTGCTACTCGACGACAGAGACGAGTCGAGCACCCACCATCTGCAGGTTTCGGACATCGATCTGTATCGGAACGGATCGAAGATCGACGAATCGTGGGGCTACACCGGATTCACGACTCGTGTCGAAAGCGGGGTCGCGGACGAACTCTCATCTCCGGACGGTGACTGGGAGACGCGGATGCCTCTCGCGTCGAACTATGCGTTCGTCGACGTAGTCCTCGACGAGCCACAGCCGATCACTGGTCTCCGCCTCGACCAAGCACCAAGCAATTATTCGTCGAATGGCACTGTTCGACTCTTGAATACCACAGGCGGAGATCGCAACCACGTCGCCAACTGGGACCGCAACGTCACCAGTGCCGAGACGGAGCTCTCGATCCCTGCGACGAGTGCTGACACGGTTCAACTACGCTCCACTCGCTCGGCGGCCGACCGGCCGTGGACGATCGAGCAGATCACGCCACTCGTCGAGCCGACTGCCGACACCACTTCGGTTACGATCGACGCTTCCAGTATCGGTGCCGGGACCGTCGATGCAACCGTCGAAAATGGATCGTTCGCGGCGACGATCCAGCCCGATGTCTCGTCTGTCGAAGACGGCACGTACACCTTGCCAGTGACGATCACCGACGAGGATGGCAACAGTCGAACGATCCAGTCGACGTCCGTAACCGTCGCGAAGGCACCTGAACAATCGGTTGCTATCGAGGAACGTATCGTCTCTGGACCTGCAGACGGTTCGATGGCGATCAACGTCTCGCTGGTGGACACCGACCGAGCGACGATCTCGATCAGCCACGAGCAATCAGACTACAGGTCTACCAGTGTGATTGAGGACGACTCCGGAGACGGGACTGTGACGGTCCAGTTCGATCCATCGAGTGACTCGAATACCATCACCACTGCGAATCCAAGCGACACCGTTGGACACCTCTCTCTCAGCCCCGTTCCGGAAACCTCCGATGGTGACTACCTTGTCAGAACGAAGCCAGTCCTCAACGACTCAGGTCCGTTCCCGGTCGCGGATAGTGCCCTGCTCTCCTTTGGAACACCCGAGCCAGATGTCTCTGGGCAGCCCACGATTGCACTCCGAGACAGCGGCGGGGACGGCGTGTTAGATGACGGAGAGTCGCTCACCGCAGTCGTCGACAGTACACAGTCGCTCGATCCAGATCGGACTGCAGTGGCGGCGACGAATCAGTCGACTGGAACGAACGTCAGTTCGAACAGTCGCCCCATTGCGCTGGAGACCGACCAGTTGACCTGGATCTCGGATCACTCGCTCGACTCGGCGAGATACGAAATCGTCTTGCAGCCCGATGGGCCGCGTCCGATCTCTGGCGTCGAGATCGCACACGCGAACGGATCGGCGATGCCCGAACACGTCGCAGTCATCGTGACCGACGCCGACGGAAAAGAGCAGGTCTATAACCGCTCGCTCGCGAGTCGGAACGAGACGCTCACGATTCCGACGACCGAGGCGAAAGCGCTTCGGATCGTCGATCGCGACCGAACGAGGACTCGATCCTGGCATGTCACTGACCTCTCGTTCGTCGTCCCTGGCGGTGCGTACGAGACGGGAACGATTAACGCAACGTCACTCGGTGCCGGGACCGTTGTGATGAGCGAGGGCCAGAGCGGAGCGCTCAGTGCGACGTTCGAACCTGACCTCTCCGTTACGTCCCGTGATGAAGCGCAGCTGCCGGTCACTCTCACCAGCTACGACGATCGCTTTTTCCTCGGGGTGAGCGAGTCGATCTCGATCGCATCGTCGACAGATGCCGGGCAAGACGACGGTGGGGGTGGCGACTCCGGTGACCAGACCGACAGCAACGACGATGGGACCGACGGTAACGACGACGGACCAAGCCGTGAGACCGGCGACGGCGTTTCCGGTGGGTCGACTGCACCGACTGGTCCCGTCTCCTCGGGGAGCACCGGTACGAACGTCGACATCGAGATCGTCGACGTGACACTGGCGAACCAGACCATCGAACCGGATTCGGACGTTCAACTGAACATCACGGTCGAGAACGCCGGCAACGCGGACGGAAGCGAGACAGTTCTGGTTACTGCGGGTGAGCACCGCTGGACGACCGACGTGACCGTGCCGTCGCAGGAACGCAAGACAGTCAGCATTCGACGGTCGCTCTCGCAGGCAGGATCGTATACGGTCGAATCCGGGGACGTCAGTGCCGGGACACTCACGGTGACGGCGTCGAAGCCGGTATCGAACGAGACTACGACGCCAACACCGGTATCGACGGTCGACTCGACAGATACCGAGACTGCAGTCGAGACGGTGTCGGCCGACCAGACTGACACACCGGCCAAGTCACCGCCTCCAACGGATCGAACGACGCCCGAAGAGACGGTGACGGAGACGCTCGCCGAGGGTGGTGCACAAGCACGTGCGACGACAGAGACCACCAGCGAGAGCGGACCGATCGGACTGGGGACGGCGCTCGCTTCGCTTTCGGTGCTGTTCCTTACGCTCTACCGGCGGACAGTATAGGGCCACCCCGACTGTCTATTGCTCGATACGTCCGTACGTCGAGCGCAGGTGTTCGAGGATCCAGTCGACGGTGTCCGCGTCGTACGTCCAGAAGCCGTAGAACTCTCTCGGGGCCCGTTCTTCGGCCAGCAGCGCGCACTTCTGACCGTCGTCGCCGCCGCCGTCGAAGACGACGAACCACGACTCCTCGATCTCGGTCGCACGCTCGATGTGGAGCGTGAAGTTGTCGGTCTCTGGGCGCTCCTCGTCGGGTGCGGCGTAGGCGTGTACGTCTATCGCGCCGTCGCCCAGCTGCTCGTACCTGTCGAGTTCCCCCGCCAGCGTCGACACCGTCTGGAAACCGGCGTGGAGCGAGCCGCGACCGACGCGGAACGCCCGGTCTTCGATCTCTCTGGTCGCGGCCATCATCTGTCCGATGCTCCAGGACGTGAACATCGTCTCGTCGAGTTCGTCGAGGATCGGACGATACGGGCTCTGTTCGACGCCGATGGGCCGGTCGTTTCGAGCGAGTCGATCGGTGAACTGTTCGAGACTGGCCGCCGCGATCACCCCGTCCTCGTCACTCAGAGCGACGAACTCCCCGGGCCGTCCACTGACCGTCTCCTCGGCCGTGACGGCGACGTTTCGGTCGGAAAACTGCCGCCGAAGGTCGGCGGTCGCGTCATCTCCGGCGTTGAACACGATGAGTCGTTTCTCGTGGTCTTCGACCCCGGCGATGAGTTCCGAAAGCGACATTGCGTCTACGGTAGCAACGGTCCGGGTCGGCTTAGGGGTTGTGCCTCGTCTCTGTCTGCCCGTTGTTCATGGTATTCCGTGTGCTAGCCGACCACTTGACATGTCGAAAACGGCCATTTGAGTGGTATCTGCGCGACGTTCATGATTAATGGGGTGCGACGTAGTGGAAAATCTTTAGTCACGGCCCTCCAACGGTGGATATACGGCTTCCCAACTGGGGCCGATGATCTCAAATGACAGATAATGAACTAATCTGGCGAATCGCTGGCGGTTCCGGTGACGGGATCGACTCGACGAGCCAAAACTTCGCAAAGGCCCTGATGCGCTCGGGACTTGACGTTTTCACGCATCGTCACTATCCCTCGCGCATCCGAGGCGGCCACACGTTCGTAGAGGTACGCGCAGGCGACGAAGACGTACGCTCGCGCGGTGACGGCTACAACTTCCTCCTCGCCCTCGGTGACTCCTTCGCACGGAACCCACAGGACGAAGCCTACTACGGCGACGAGGAAGTCAAGCCGCTCTCGGAGAACCTCCACGATCTCCGGGAGGGTGGCGTCATCGTCTACGACGAGGGACTCCTCGACGAGGACGCCATCGCCGAGCTGAACCTCGAAGCGCGTGCCGAGGAGAACGACTGGCACGTCTACCCGATGAACCTCCGCGAGATGGCCCGCGAACACGGTCGCGAGGTCATGCGCAACACCGCTGGCGTCGCCGTCACGGCGGCGCTGCTGGATACGGACCCGGCCTTCTTCGAGGAGCTCATGCGAGAGAACATGTCGGGCGACATCCTCGAAGACAACCTCGCGGTGCTCGAAGACGCCTACGAGCGAGCCGAGGAACTCGAACACACCCACGATATCACGATGCCGGAAGCGGAAGACCACGACGACGAGCAGGTCCTCCTCTCCGGATCGAACGCTATCGCCTACGGTGCCCTCGACGAGGGCTGTCGCTTCATCGCTGGCTACCCCATGACGCCGTGGACCGACGTGTTCACGATCATGTCCCAGCACCTGCCGAAGTTCGGCGGGATCTCCGAGCAGGTCGAAGACGAGATCGCCGCGGCGGCGCTGGCACTCGGTGCCAGCCACGCTGGCGTCAAGTCGATGTCCGGCTCCTCGGGCGGTGGCTTCGCACTGATGTCCGAACCGCTCGGTCTCGCCGAGATGACCGAGACGCCGGTCGTG
Source organism: Halomicrobium mukohataei DSM 12286 (assembly GCF_000023965.1). Lineage (NCBI taxonomy): Archaea > Methanobacteriati > Methanobacteriota > Halobacteria > Halobacteriales > Haloarculaceae > Halomicrobium > Halomicrobium mukohataei. The sequence goes on from NC_013202.1 coordinate 2,074,051, forward strand.
CTCGTCGAAGCGATGCGCGCCGGCCCCTCGACCGGGATGCCGACCAAGCCCGAGCAGGCCGACCTCGAACACGTCCTGTACACGAGTCAGGGCGACTCGGCTCGCGTCGTCTTCGCACCCGCCAACATCCGGGAGTGCTACGACCAGACGCGAGCGGCCTTCCGGATCGCCTACGAGTACCAGATCCCGTCGATCGTGATCTACGACCAGAAGCTCCAGGGCGAGCTTCGCAACGTCGACGAGAGCTTCTTCGACCGCGAGCCAAACGCCGACCCCGGCTCCGTGCTCACCGAAGAGGAGATCGCCGACGCGGCCCACCACGCGTCGGGCAAGTTCCAGCGCTTCCAGCACGAACCGGAGGACGGCTCCAACGTGAGCCCGCGCTCGGTGCCCGGCCAGAAGGACGGCCGCTACCTCGCGACCGGCAACGAACACAACCCGTCGGGCCACATCAGCGAGGACCCCGACAACCGGATCGCACAGATGAACCGTCGGCTGGACAAGCTCGACGACATCCGTGCTGACTTAGACGAGAACACGTCCCACCAGACCTACCACGGTCCGGAGGACGCCGACTACGGCATCCTCGTGTGGGGCAGCCACCAGGACACCGTCTTCGAGGCCGTCGACCGTCTCAACGACGGCGGCCACTCCGTGAAGGCACTCGGCGTCTCCGATATGGCACCCTACCCCGTCGAAGAGGTCTCGGCGTGGCTCGAATCCGTCGACGAGGCGCTCGTCGTCGAGATGAACGCCAGCGCACAGTTCCGCGGCCTCACGCAGAAGGAGATCGGCCGCTTCGGTCCGAAACTCTCCAGTCTGCTGAAGTACAACGGGAACCCGTTCGAACCGGCGGAGATCGTCGAGGGCTTCGAGACCAGCATCAACGGCGAGGATCTCGCCGCGAGCAACATGAAGTACCTCCCAGCGGCAGGTGACTAAGCTATGAGTGCATTCTCAGCAATCGGCGACGAACGCGAGGTTGACCGCGACGAGTTTACGCCCGGTATCGAACCACAGGCGACGTGGTGTCCCGGCTGTGGCGACTTCGGCGTCCTGAAGGCGCTCAAGCAGGCCATGCCGGAGGTCGGCCGCAACCCCGACGAGGTCGCGCTGTTTACCGGTATCGGCTGTTCGGGCAAGCTCAACAGCTACTTCAACAGCTACGGCTTCCACACCATCCACGGGCGCTCGCTGCCCGTCGCACGTGCGGCAAAGCTCGCGAACCCCGACGTCGAGGTCATCGCGGCCGGCGGTGACGGCGACGGCTACGGGATCGGCGGGAACCACTTCATGCACACTGCCCGCGAGAACCACGACATGACCTACATCGTGTTCAACAACGAGATCTTCGGCCTCACCAAGGGCCAGACCTCGCCGACCTCCCCGAAGGGCCACAAGTCAAAGACCCAGCCCTCGGGTTCGGCGAAGTCCCCGATCCGCCCGCTCAGCCTCGCGCTGACCTCCGGTGCGACGTACGTCGCCCGGACCGCGGCGGTCAACCCCAACCAGGCAAAGGAGATCATCGCGGAAGCGATCGAACACGACGGCTTCGCGCACATCGACTTCCTGACCCAGTGTCCGACCTGGAACAAGGACGCGAAGCACTACGTCCCGTACACGGACATCCAGCAGTCCGACGACTACGACTTCGACACCTCGAACCGCGAGGAAGCCCAGAAGATGATGTTCGAGACGGAGAACAAACTCTACGAGGGCGAGGTCCTGACCGGACGCTACTACGTCGACGACGAGAGCCCCTCCTACCAGGAAGAGAAGCAGGCCACCGGTGAGATGCCCGAAGAACCGCTCGCAGAGCGGTACTTCGACGAGGACTACGAGTGGGAACGCACTGCCGACTCCCTGCTCGACCACCACAAGTAACGCCGCTCGGCGGGACTGCATCCTCGTTTGTGTATTCGGAAGGTATTTTTTCGTCCGTGGCAAAGAAACGTCTATGAGCGTCGATTCTACGGAGCGCCGCATTCTCTCTGTCCTGGAGGACGATGCACAGGCATCGTACGCGGAGATCGCCGAACGGGCGGACGTTTCGAAACCGACCGTCCGAAAGTACATCAACAAACTCGAAGACGAAGGCGTCATCGTCGGCTACTCGGCCGACGTGAACCCGAAGAAGCTATCGAGCCAGTCGATCGCACTGGTCGGGATGGACGTCGCGAGCGACTGTTACGTCGAGGTGACCCGAGCGCTCTCCTCGATCGACGCCGTCGAGTCGCTGTACACGTCCAGTGGCGACCACATGCTCATGGCGGAAGTGCGGGCCGCCGACGGCGGCGAAGTCGGCGAGATCATCGAAGACGAGATCCTCTCGACGGAGGGAGTCACGGCGGCACATCCCTCGTTCCTCCAGGAGCGGCTCAAGTAAGTGGTTTTTAGACGCTCCATCGCTCACTCTCGCGTATGACTTCTCGCCTGGTGTTGGGGGCGGGGCCGCTCGTCCGGTCACTGCTCGACGAACTCGCAGCCGGCCGTGGCGAGGTGACGGTCCTGACCGAGGACGAACACCGGGTCGACACGCTCCGTACGGACGCGATCACGGTGCAGTTGGCCGATCCAGCCGACCGTTCGGTACTGTCGTCGCTGGACGTGACGCCGGAGACGGTGTTCGTCGCTGTCGGCGACGCCAAGCGCAACGCGGCCGTCGCGCAGGCGGTGCGATCTGTCTTTCCCTCTGCGATGCTCGTCGCCTACAGCGGACTGGAGACCGATCCGGCGGTCGACGACGCACTCGAACACGTCGCCGACCGGGTCGTCGATCCCGGCGCGGCGATCACCGACCACCTCATGGAACGCGTCGGCGAGGCCGGTCTGCGGACTCGACAGCTCCAGCGCGTGTTACGCGACGTGGACGGAACGCTGGCGGTCGTCATGCACGACAACCCGGATCCAGACGCCATCGCGAGCGGGGTGGCGCTGTCGCGGCTGGCACAGGCCGTCGGCTGTGAGACGGAGCTGTGTTACTACGGCGAGATTACCCACCAGGAGAACAGAGCGTTCGTGAACCTACTGGAGTTCGACCTCCAGAACCTCGACGCCGACGCGGATCTCGACGCGTACGACGGCTTCGCGCTGGTCGATCACTCCCGCCCCGGCGTCAACGATCAGCTCCCGCCCGAGACGCCCATCGACATCGTCGTCGATCACCACCCGCCGCGCGCGCCCGTCGAGGCGCGGTTCGTCGATCTCCGGAGCGACGTGGGTGCGACCAGTACGCTGCTTGCCGACTATCTCCGCCGGTTCGACTCGCTCGTCGAAGAGGCGGTCGCGACGGGACTCCTCTTTGGCATCAGCGTCGACACGCGCGAGTTCCGACGCGAGGTGTCGGTCGACGACTTCGAGGCCGCGGCCTACTTGCTGCCACACGCCGACCTCGACATCCTCCAGCGCATCGAGGACCCGAGCATGAGCGCCGACACGCTCGACACGATCGGACACGCGATCGCGAACCGCCAGCGGGAGGGTTCGGTGCTGCTGAGCTGCGTGGGAGAGCTCTCGGACCGCGACGCGCTCGCACAGGCAGCGGATCGACTGCTCGACCTCCAGGGAATCAACTCGACGCTGGTCTACGGCGTCAAGGACGGAACGATCTACGCGTCGGCGCGCGCTCGCGGGACCGAGATCGACCTCGGTGAAGTGCTCCGCGAGGCGTTCGGCCAGATCGGCAGTGCGGGGGGCCACGCCGACATGGCCGGTGCCCAGATCACGCTGGGCGTCCTCGAATCCATCGAGGACCGGGACGAGTCGCTCCACGAGGTCGTTCGCGCCGTCGTCGACGACCGGTTCCTCGACGCCGTTCAGGCCCGCCCCAACCATCTCCTGAGCCCGGTGTACACGGCACCGCGCTACGGAGTGACCGACGGGTATCTCGACGTCGAGGACGGCGAGGAGTGACGGACCGCCGGGGCCTTTTTCTCTCGTGGTCTCGTCCCAGAACACATGGAAGCGGACGGCGAACCACGCGTTCGAGAGTACATGACCAGCGACGTGGCCACGGTGTCGCCCGACGACACGGTCGAAGCGGTGGCCCATCGAATCGCCGAAAGCGACGAGTACAGCGGCTTTCCGGTGTGTGAGGGGCGTCGTGTCGAGGGCTTCGTCAGCGCCCGGGACCTGTTGCTGGCCGAGGATCACGAGCCGATGTTTCGCGTGATGAGCGACGACATCCTCGTCGCTCACCCGGAGATGGGCGTTCAGGACGCGGGGCGGGTCATCCTCCGGTCCGGCATCCAGAAACTCCCGGTCGTCGACGACGCGGGCCATCTCGTCGGCATCATCTCGAACGCGGACGTGATCCGTTCGCACATCGAGCGCGCGACGCCGAACAAGGTCGACAAGCTCACTCGGACCCTGGAGTCGATCCACGACGTGTCCGCGCGGGACGAACGGCGCGAGGTCGTCATCGACGAGCTGGTGCCGACACAGGGGACCGTCTACGCGGACGAACTGGAGGGGCGGACCTACGAACTCAAACGCGGACTCGCCGAGCCGCTCGTTGTCATCGACAACGGGGGGCTCCAGCCGCCCGATCAGGCGACCGTCACCGAGTTCGCCGACGGCGAGAGCCCGGAGCAGACCCGCGAGCTGTTGCTGGCCGACGGGCACCACCGCGTGAAAGCGGCCGAGCAGCTGGACATCGAGACGATGGACGCCTACGTGATCGTGCTGGACGACCCCGTCGACCTCGGGATGGCACGCACCGCCGACGATGCGGACCTCACTTCGATCAGCGACATCGAGGTGGTCGACTACGCGCGCCACCCGCTGGTCGAGACGACCGAACGCCTCCAGGGCGAAGACGACTAGGGTCTCTCGACGCGTACAAGATTTATTGTCACATGATGTCAACGAACACAGTATGTACGACGAGGCCGACCTGGCAGCCATCCGGGAGGCGAAAGCCGACTGGGAGGCCGAGACGCTCGATCCAGTACTGGACGCCTACGGCGAGCGAGCCGAGCGGTTCGCTACCGTCTCGAATCGCGCGGTCGACAGACTGTACACGCCGGCCGACGTTGCCGATCTCGACTACGAGCGCGATCTCGGCTTCCCAGGCGAGGAGCCGTACACCCGCGGCGTCTATCCGACGATGTACCGTGGCCGCCAGTGGACGATGCGCCAGTTCGCCGGCTTCGGCACGGCTCGGGAGACCAACGAGCGCTTTCAGTACCTGATCGACGAGGGCCAGACGGGGCTCTCGACGGCCTTCGACATGCCCACGCTGATGGGGATCGACTCGGACGACCGCATGGCCGAGGGCGAGGTCGGCAAGGAGGGCGTCGCCGTCGACACGCTCCGGGACGTGGAGATCCTCTTCGACGGGATCGACCTCGCCGAGATCTCGACGAGTTTCACCATCAACCCCAGCGCACCCGTGATCTACGCGATGTACGTCGCGCTCGCGGACCGCCGCGGCGTCGACCGCACGGAGCTTCGCGGGACTCTCCAGAACGACATGTTCAAGGAGTTCATCGCACAGAAAGAGTGGGTCGTTCCCCCGGAGCCGTCGCTGGGGCTCGTGACCGACGTGATCGAGTTCGCCACCGAGGAGACGCCGTCGTTCAAGCCGGTCTCGGTCTCGGGCTATCACATCCGCGAGGCCGGATCGACGGCCACGCAGGAACTGGCCTTCACGCTCGCCGACGGCTTCGCGTACGTCGAGGACTGTCTCGACCGGGGCCTCGACGTGGACACGTTCGCCCCGCAGCTCTCCTTTTTCTTCAACTCGCACAACTCGATCTTCGAGGAGGTCGCGAAGTTCCGGGCCGCGCGGCGGATCTACGCGCGGGTCATGGACGAGTGGTACGACGCGAGCGAACCGGCCGCCAAGCAGCTGAAGTTCCACACCCAGACCGCTGGCCAGTCACTGACCGCCCAGCAGCCGCTGAACAACGTCGTCAGGGTGACCATTCAGGCGCTGGCCGGCGTGCTCGGCGGAACCCAGAGCCTGCACACGAACAGCTTCGACGAGGCGCTCGCCCTGCCCAGCGAGAAGGCGGTCCGAGTCGCGCTGCGGACCCAGCAGATCATCGGCGAGGAGTCCGGCGCTGCGGACATCGTCGATCCGTTGGGCGGGAGCTTCGCCGTCGAGGCGCTGACCGACGAGATCGAGGCGGACGCGATGGCGTACATCGAACACGTCAGGGACGAACTGGGCGACGGCTCCATGCGAGCGGGCGTCCTCGCGGGGATCGAGGACGGGTACTTCCAGCGAGAGATACAGGACGCCGCCTACGAGTACCAGGAACGCGTCGAGGACGGCGAGGAGACCGTCGTCGGCGTCAACGCCTACGCGGTCGAGGAGGAGACCGAACCCGATCTCCTGCAGGTCGAGGACCGCGTGCAAGAACAGCAACGCGAGCGTCTCGCGACGGTCCGAGACGAACGCGACGACGAGGCCGTCGACGCGGCGCTCGAACGGGTCCGCGAGGCGGCCGTCGGCGGCGAGAACGTGATGCCCGCGATCGTCGAGGCCGTCAAAGTCGAGGCGACGATGGGCGAGATCATGGGCGTCTTCGAGGACGAGTACGGGAACTACCGGGAGACGATCGGGGCCGCGTGACGCGGTCGAGCACCGCCCGGAACGTTTATTCTTTCCCGACAGGTCGTCTGTGACGTGAAGCCCACTGGTGCCCTCTCGACCGGTATCGATACCCTCCGCAGACAGCCCCAGATCGTCGCGATCCTCTTCGCGTTCTCGCTGCTGAGCACCGGACTGTCCGCCGTTCAGTTCGTCAATCCGCTGCTCGCGTATCCGGCGACAGGGGTCGTCTACCTGTTGCTACCGTTCCTCGTCGGCGGACTCGTCGCCTACGTGGCGGCGTCGATGACGGATTCGCCGTCGTTCGAGCAGTTCCTCGCGGCCGGCCGGGACCACTACGTCGGCCTCCTTCTGGGCGGACTGCTCCTCGGTGTCGTCACGCTCGTCGTCTACGTTCTCGTCGCGATCGTCTTCTTCGTGGCAGTCGTCTTGGTGTTCGGGGCCGCGCTCAACACCGGGTTGGGGGCCGCGACCCTTTCGGTGGTCGTGCTCCTCTCGCTGGTCGGTTTCCTCGTCGTGCTGGTCCCGTGGTTCTTCTCGCAGTTTTTCCCCGCGGCGATGGTGCTTGACGGCGACGGCGTCGCCGACTCGTTCCGTCGAAGCGTCTCGCTCGTCCGCTCGAACGCCGTGTCGGTCGTCGGGTTCGACCTGATCGCGTTCGTCATTGGCCTGCTCGTACAGACTCCGACCGCGTTCCTGTTCTACAGTAGTTTCGACTCGATGGCACTCGACGCCCGGTCCAGAACCGGGATGGTCTCGGTCTTCGATTACATGTCGACCACCGAAGTCGGCCTGTTTCTCGGTTCGAGTCTCGTGATCAGTACGGTCGTCGGATCGATCATGTACGCGTACTACGTCGCCTACTACCGTGAGATCGGCGACGCCTCGTCGGCGGCGACCGACACGACCAGGCTGTAACGCCGCTCGACACTCCCGTCTTTGCTCTCCAGTGATCGTTCGCCTCCACTGGATCGACGCTCGCTTTTGACCGGAGATCCCGGCGGTTGAGCCGTAGGTGTTTCAGAGTGGTAAGGTGAATGGCTTCGCAGTGCCTGCCTGCCATTCGTTTGTCACTGGGAAACGAGATGCCAGTATCTATACAGATCATGTCGCTTGGAATAACTTAATACGGTTCCACTGTGAGCACCTGTATGAGGTATATTTAATCATGCCAGATGAGGGACCTGAACTCGAGGCTCGCCTGACGGAGCAAGAGTACTTCCGTCCGCCGACGGACTTCGTCGGCCAGGCAAATGTAACCGATCCGGACATTCACGAACGATTCGACGAGAACTATCCGGAGGCGTTCGAGGAGTACGCAGAGCTGCTCGACTGGGACGAACACTGGGACGAGGTGCTCGACGACTCGAATCCGCCGTTCTACGAGTGGTTCACTGGCGGGAAGCTCAACGCGTCACACAACTGTATCGACCGCCATCTCGACGAGCGCAAGAACCAGGCCGCGATCATCTGGGAGGGGACCGACGCCGACGAGAGCGAGACGATCACCTATCAGGACCTGTACAACCGGGTCAACGCGATGGCCGCCTCGCTGCAGGACGTGGACGTCCGCGAGGACGACGTGGTCACCTGTCACCTCCCGATGCTCCCCGCGCTGCCGGTGACGATGCTGGCCTGTGCCCGCATCGGCGCGCCACACTCGGAGGTGTTCGCCGGCTTCTCGGCCCAGGCGCTGGCCGACCGGATCGACTCCGCCGACAGCGACGTGGTCGTCACCTGTGACGGCTACTACCGACGCGGCGAGTTCCTCAACCACAAGGAGAAGTGCGACGAGGCGCTGGAAGCCGCCGAGTCCGACGTGGACACCGTCCTGCTGTGGACGCGCGAAGACGAACTCCACCCCGACGTCGAGATCGGCGAGGACGATCCGTACGTGCTCGTCGACGACCTGCTTGCCGACAACGAGCGAGCGCGCGTCGACCCGGTCTCGCGTGACGCCGAAGACCCGCTCTTCCTGATGTACACCTCCGGGACGACGGGCCAGCCGAAGGGCTGTCAGCACCGCACCGGCGGCTATCTCTCCTACGTGACGGCCACCTCGAAGAACGTCCTCGACATCAAACCCGAGGACACCTACTGGTGTGCCGCCGACATCGGCTGGATCACGGGCCACAGCTACATCGTCTACGGACCCCTCTCGCTGGGGACCACCAGCGTGATGTACGAGGACACGCCCGACTATCCCCACAAAGGTCGCATCTGGGAGATCGCCGAGCGCTACGACGTGGACATCTTCCACACCTCGCCGACCGCCGTCCGGATGTTCATGAAGTGGGGCGAAGAGTACGTCCAGGACTACGACTTCGACTTCCGGCACATGACGACGGTGGGCGAACCGATCCAGCCGGAAGCGTGGCTGTGGTACTACAAGTACATCGGCGGCGAGGACGCGGCCATCGTCGACACCTGGTGGCAGACCGAGACCGGCGGCCACCTGATCACGAACCTGCCCGCGCTGGACGACATGAAGCCTGGCTCCGCCGGCAAGGCGGTTCCGGGCATCCAGCCGGCCATCTACGACGACAACGGCGACCCCATCGAACCCGCGTCGGGACGCGCCGGCAACCTCGTCATCGAGAAGCCGTGGCCCGGCATGCTCCAGACGGTGTACGGAAACGACGAGCGGTTCATCGAGGAGTACTGGCAGGACTTCTCGGACACCGACTCCGACGACCCCGAAGACTGGGTGTACAAAGCCGGCGACGGCGCGGTCCACGGACAGGACAGCTACTATCGCGTCCTCGGTCGTCTCGACGACGTGATGAACGTTGCGGGCCACCGTCTCGGAACGATGGAACTGGAGTCGGCGGTCGCCGAGGTCGAAGACGCTGCCGAGGCTGCCGTGGCCTCCCGCGAAGACGCCGAGAAAGGAGAGGTACCGGACGTGTACGTCGTCCTCCGAGACGGCATCGAGCCGAGCGAAGCGGTCCGTGACCGGATCGTCTCGGCCGTCGAAGACGAGATCGGGAAGTTCGCCCGTCCGGCCAACGTCATCTTCTGTGGCGACTTGCCCAAGACTCGCTCCGGCAAGATCATGCGCCGGATCCTCGAAAACATCTCCAACGGCGAGGAACTCGGCAACACGACGACCCTGCGTGATCCGAGTGTTCCCGAGGAGATTCGCGACCAGGTCCAGGGCGACTGATCACCCGACTGCCTACTCTTTTCTGGCGTCGTCGTCGAAGTTGTTCGCGACGTACACCACCAGCGCCAGCAACACTCCCAGCCCGGTCCCGATCGTCACCATCCCGAAGACGGCGACGCCGACCGGCGTCGGCGGCAGCGCGACGACGCCGAACAGCTCCGGTTCGAGCGTCTCGTCGGTCGCCCAGGCGAGTACGTACCCCATCACGCCCGTCAGCGCCACGATGATCAGGTAGAGTCTGACGACGAGTCGATCGCCACGCAGCGTGCCACTCACGATTTCCTCTCGGGAGCGAGTCGATTAGCCTTTTTCGCTCCAGTGCCAAGGGCCGCCATGGCCGAAAAAGACCTCCTCTTTCTCGTGCTCGCCGGGATCGCGTCGCTGATGTTCATCACCGGGATCATCCTCATCTCGGGCGGCGTGTAGACGATCGGCAAATCGAAAAGAGACGGATCGAATTACCGTTCGTCCGACTGCTGGCCGGGCTGTCCGCCGTCTGCCATCACGGACTCGTCCTCTTCGCCGCCGTCGGCGAGGGCGGTCTCACGCTGTTCTTTGAACCAGCTGAACTCGTTGCCCAGCATGTCGTTCTCTTCGAGGTTCCACGGGTCGTGGCTCTCGACGCGGCGACCTTCGAGCCAGGAGGTCACGACGTTCCAGACGAAGATGAGCTGTCCGACCAGCAGGATGAACGCGCCCACGGTCGCCAGCTGGTGGAACGTCGTCACCTGCGCGAGCGGTGCGATGGCACCGTCGAAGTTGTAGGTCGCGTAGCGGCGCGGCATACCGAGGTAGCCAAGCGCCAGCATCGCGAAGAAGGTGACGTTGGTGCCGATCATCGACAGCCAGAAGTGGGCCTTTCCGAGCGTCTTCTGGTACATCCGCCCGGAGACGATCGGGAACCAGTAGTAGATGCCGGCGAAGACGGCGAAGCCGATCGCACCCATCACGATGTAGTGGAAGTGACCGACCACGTAGTAGGTGTCGTGGAGCACGAGGTCGACGGGGATCGACGCCAGGAAGACGCCGGTGACACCGCCGATGATGAAGTTCGAGACGAAGCCGATACAGAACAGCATCGGCGTCGTCAGGCGAAGCTGTCCGTTCCACATCGTCGTGATCCAGTTGAACGTCTTGACGGCGCTGGGGATCGCGATGGCCAACGAGACCGCCATGAAGGAGGCGCGCAGCCGCGGGTCCATCCCGGTCGAGAACATGTGGTGGGCCCAGACGCCAAAGGAGAGCACGCCGATCGCCAGCGTGGAGTAGACGACGAATTTGAAGCCGAACAGCTTCCGGCCGGAGAACTTCGGGAGGATGTAGCTGACCAGTCCCATCGGCGGGAGCACGAGGATGTACACCTCGGGGTGGCCGAAGAACCAGAACAGGTGTTGCCACAGCATCGTCCCGCCGTTCCCGGTTGCGAAGAACGTCGTCGCGAGATTCCGGTCGAGCAGGAGCATGATCATCGCGCTGCCAAGCAGCGGGAAGGCAAAGAGGATCAGTCCCGACTGGGTGAGGACCGTCCAGCTGAAGATGTCGAGGTTGGCCCAGTTCACGCCGTCACCGCGCTCGGTGAAGATGGTCGCGATGAAGTTGATCGCGCCCATCGTCGCTGCGACCCCGGAGAGGTGTAGGCCCAGCAACATCAGGTCGACGCCGGGGTTGGCCTGTTCGGCCGACAGCGGCGTGTACATCGTCCAGGCCGTCTGTGCGGGCTCGATCTCGTTGCCCGTCAGCGGCGCGGTGAAAAAGCCCGCCCAGATCAGGAGTGCGGCCGGCGGGAGCAACCAGAACGCGATCGCGTTGATCCGCGGGAACGCCATGTCGTCGGCCCCGATCAACAGCGGGACGAAGTAGTTCGCGAACGCGGCCAGGATCGGCGTCCCGAACAGGAACAGCATCGTGATCCCGTGGCTCGTCAGGAGCGAGTTGTAGTAGCTGTTCCCGACGATGACGCCGCCGGGCAGCGTCAGCTGCACCCGGATCAACATCGCCATGATGCCACCGACGGCGAAGGCAACCACGGCGTAGACGCCGTAGAGGATCCCGATGTCTTTGTGGTCGACCGTCGTGAGCCAGCGCACGAGCCCACCCGGTTTCTCTGCGTGTCCGTGTCCCGTCGCCTCGCCGTAGCCCCCACCGCTCGCGAGGGGCGTGTACGACCGCCAGTCCTCGGCTCGCGCGAGGGCCCCGACGATCACGACGAGGAGAACGGCCATGAGTCCGGTCAGTACTAACTGCTCTCCTGCCATGGGTGTGCCTCAGGTTTGGGGCATAATGAAAGGGTCGGTTCAACTTGAAAGGGCGACCGAACGGATTCGAAGAGAGCGACGAACACGACACAGTCGGGACTCATACTGCCGGCTGTACCTTCGTTCAGATATTCGCCACCCGGGGTGGCGAAATCCGTGTCAGATGTACAGCTGGTGGTATCAGAACTGTCGGCGCAACGCGAGAAAAGCGGCGTTACTCGGCGTGCTCTTCGCCCTGCTGTTCGGCCCCTTCGATCGCTTTGCCGGTGTAGTACGAGAGAATCGCCAGCCCCGCGAACATCGAGCCGATCAGCGCGAACTGCATCGTACTGAACACCGGATCGACGCCGAACGCCGGGACGACGGCGAAGGCCGCGATGAAAAAGAGGAGGATCCCCAGTGGGATCGCGTTGACGGTCAGATCCAGGAGCGTCTCTTTCTCGAAACCGAGCAGTGACATACCTGGTCGTTAGCGAACGGCGACTAATAGCTCTTTGATTTTCCGTCGGTCAGACCGTCGTCTGCTCGGCGACCGAGGCGACGCTCCCGGCTGCCGCGAGGATCACGCCGGCAGCCACGATAGCGACGCTGCGCGAGAGGAGACCGTCTCGTCCGAAGTTCTCCAGGGTGACCGTCGCCAGCGGGACCTGCCAGACGACGAGCGCGAGTCCGGCGACGGCAAGGAGTCCACCGAAGCCCAGCAGCGTCGGCCACGGGCGGGACGTGTACCCCGACTCCGTCAGGATGCCGGCGATACTGCCACCGAACAACACCAGTCCGAACACTGCGACGGTAAACAGGCCCAGGAAGACCCCGACCTCCGAGACGACCAGTCCCAGAGCGACGAACAGCGGCCACGGGCTCGCTCGACCGTACTGATCGCTCAATCCCGGCTCCTCGTTCATACGCGCGTTTGCGGGCGAGGAAACATAGTCCCGTCGGAGTCGTCGTGCCAGACCGGGCGCAAAGTATTTGTCCCGCATGCGGCTTGTGGGTTACAATGAGTACACGCACGGTCGAGCAGATCGACTCGTGGGACACCGTGCCCTTCTCGGGTGGGTACGAGGGGCTCCGCGAGCTGGCCGACTCGGAGTTTTCCGGCGTCGTCGCCGGTCCGTCTCGGCTGTTCATGCTCAACGGCAACGTCGTCGGAATCCTCGACGGATCGATCGAGGACTTCGAGGACGCCGATGGGACCGCACGGAAAGCACCGCATCCCGGACTGCCGTTGCTGGCAGTCATGCAAGAGCACTCCGACGAGGTCAGGGCGAAGTACTACACCGAGGACACGCCCATCGCCGAGGTCGACCAGACGCTCTCCAGTGGCGGTTTCACCGGCTACGTCGAGCTCTCGGAGAACGTTCTCTCGGGCGACTACTACCAGATCTACCACCAGGGGCGCTCGATGAGCGTCGCCTGGGTGGGCAACAGCGACCAGCTCGTGACCGAAGACGAGGCCTTCGAGCAGGCCAACGACGAAGTCGGGATCTACGAGGTCCGGCCGGTCGACATCGAGATCGTCGACGTGCCGGAGCCGACGACGCCCGAGCCGGCGTCGAGCGAGGAGACGGCAGGTGTTTCCGGCCAAGCGCCGGGCGACGACGGGCCAGCGGACGAACCCGCCCCGGAATCGGCTGCGTCTCCGGGCCCGGACACTGCCGACGAGCCGACAGCGCCGGGCGACGACGGACCAGCCGACACCACCGCAGACGACGCCGGTGGGGGTGCGGCGGGACACGGCGGGAACACCCGAACGGATCCCGTCGCGAAGACGGGGACAGAGACGACACGGCGCCACGAAGCGGACGCCGACGCCCGCGAACAGACCGAGCCACGCAGGTCAGAGCCGTCGTCGACGGACGAACGGTCGGACGCGGCTGCGGACTCGCCCGCGCCGTCCTCCGAGTCCCGGGAACCCGAGCAGTCACCGCCGGACCGAACACCCGAGCAGTCGCCCGACAGCCACCAGCGTCCCCGCGACCGATCCCAGAGCGATCAGACGCCGGCCGGCGACAGATCCGGGGAGCCGACGCGGCGCGAACGGGAGACCCAGAGCCAGCCCGCGACCGACCGGCCTGCGGGCGAGAACGCGACACGCGCGTCCAGCGAGCCGGTCGATCCTCAGCCCACCGACAGCGTCTCGGAGGAACCCGAGGCGGGCAGACAGCCCGAACCAGCGGGGCAGTCCGCGAGTGGCACTGGCGTCGCGCCCGCGCCCAACGATCCGTCGGCCGCGGGTGCCGGTGACCTCGAAACTCGTTCTATCCCGTCGCTCGATCCGTCTCACTCCGGCACTGCGAGCGCGGTCGCGGCCGCCGACGAGCGCTCGGACCCGGAGCCGTCGGCCGGGACGAACGGCGGTGTCGAGAGCGACCCGGAGCCCGAGCGCCGCCAGTCTCGCCATCCCGGCGCACCGGCCGACCAGCAGTCGGCGACGGCTGAGCCGGAGCCGGACCGAACGCGCGAGCCCGAGCGCTCCGCCGAGGCGACCGAGCGCCGCCGTCCCCAGCCGGGAGACGAGCCCGAACGACAGCCGACGGGACGGGCCGACCAGCAGTCGGCGGACACGGCCCAACGTCAGCCGACGGACGAACCAGCGCCCGAGCCGACGGACACGACAGAGCGCGTCGCGGAACTCGAACAGGCTCTCGAAGAGACCGAGGCCGAGCGCGACCAGCTCCAGTCCGAACTCGACACGCTCGCGAACGAGCGCGATCAGCTCCAGTCCGAACTCGAAGAGGCTCGCACGGAGATCGAACGGCTCGAACAGCGCGTCGAGGAGCTGTCGGTCGAAGACGACGACGTGCCGGCCGCGGAGACGCGGCTGAGCCAGCGAGAGGCCATCGACCAGACGAACCTCTTCGTTCGCTACAACTCGAAAGGCGACGCGACGCTCGCTGCCGTCCACTCCGGGAACGCCGACCGATCTGGGGTCGACGACAATCTCAGACTGGAGTTTCACACGCAGTTCGACGCGGCGACGGCGGCGGTCGGTGACACGGAGTTCGAGACGTTCCTGCCCGAGAGCATCCAGTACCGGTTCGTCGACTGGCTCGTCAGGAACCTCCTCTACGAGATTCGCGACACCGGCAACCCCGAAGCGATGTCGGAGCTGTTCGACGCACTGCCACAGATCGACAGAGCGGAACTCAACGGGCAGATCGCCGTCGAATACACGGAAGACGGCGAGCAACACCGCTCCCAGGAGCAGTTCGACGTGGTCGTGCGCGACCGGATGGGGAATCCGCTGATCGTCGCCAACATCAACGACTCCCGCGATCCGGCGACTGACGACATGATGACCGACCTGATCACGCGGGCCGAACGAGTCGGGTCATCGAACGAGTCACTGGCCGGTGCCTTCCTCGTTACCGAGAGCTTCTTCGAACCGCCTGCGCTCGAAACGGCCGAGGAGGCGACTTCCAGCGGACTGCTGAGCCGCGACAAGCGAAAGAGCTTCGTCAACCTCTCGCGCAAGGACGGTTATCACCTCTGTCTGGTCGAGGCGCGCAACCAGGAGTTCCACCTCGCGGTCCCGGAACTGTAACTGACGGATCGAACGGCGATTCGATCCGGAGAACTGAACGTGGCTGTCCGATCCCCACCCGACTGGAGCGTCAGCCTTCGATTTCGGCGGCGTCTTCGATCTTCATGCCTTCGAGCTTGTCGATGATCTCGTCGACTTTCTCGTCGAGGTCGTCGACGAACTCGGAGGTCTGTTCGGTCGTGATGGCACCCTGGCTCGACGGCTCGATGAGGTTCTCCTCTTCGAGGACGCGCAGCGAGTACCGAACCTTGTGGTGCGGGTAGCCCGTCTCGTTGGACATCTTCACGATACCGATCGGTTCGTTCTCGATGACCATCCGCAGAACCTGCAGATGACGCTCCAGCATATCTACTTCCTTCTCAAGCCTATCTATCATGGCAATTGTTAACTTGTGTTTGCAGGATTTAAAAGTTGCTGTCGTGGGGGGCCGTTTGCCGGTATATTTCGCCGATCCCCACCATCTGGCAGCGAGCTATCTTAGCGTACAGCGAATGTGTGCATAAAGCTGTCGTGGTGCGTGCGCACAGTCTCGTCGCGCGCGGTACCGTAATCTGTTTACCCCGGTGGCTGAAAGTCGGGATTGATGACCGTAACCATCGTCGGCTCGCAGCTCGGCGACGAAGGGAAAGGCGGGATCGTCGACGTCTACGGCGACGCGGCGGACATCGTCGTCCGCTATCAGGGCGGCGACAACGCCGGCCACACCGTCGTCGACGGCGGCGAGGAGTACAAGCTCTCCCTCGTTCCGAGCGGAGCCATCCGCGGGAAGATCGGCGTTCTCGGGAACGGGTGTGTCGTCAACCCCGAGACGCTGTTCGACGAACTCGACGCGCTGCGCGAGCGGGGGATCGAACCCGACGTTCGCGTCGCCGCTCGTGCCCACGTTATTTTCCCTTACCACCGCGTTCTCGACGGAATCGAAGAAGACGCAAAGAGCGAGGAAGGTGATCTCGAAGCGGCGACGACCGGCCGCGGTATCGGCCCGACCTACGAGGACAAGGCGGGCCGGCGCGGCGTTCGCGTCGGCGATCTGCTCGATCCCGAGACCCTCCGGGCCCGACTGGAGTACGTCGTCCCCCAGAAGCGTGCCCTCGCGGCGGACGTGTTCGGCATCGAGACCGACGAGGCCTTCGAGGTCGAGCCGCTCTTCGAGCAGTACCGCGAGTACGGCCGCCGACTCCGAGAGGAAGGCATGGTCGTCAACGTCGGCTCGTTCCTCGACGACGCCATCGACGGCGGCCAGAACGTCATGCTCGAAGGCGCTCAGGGCACCTCGATCGACATCGACCACGGAATCTACCCATACGTCACCTCCTCGAACCCGACGGCCGGCGGGGCCTGTACCGGGACCGGCCTGGGTCCGACCACGGTGGGCCAGGGCGAAGTCCTCGGGATCGTGAAAGCATACCTCTCACGCGTCGGTACCGGCCCGCTCCCGACGGAGCTGGCCGGCGTCGAGGGCCACACGCCCGGCTACGAGGACAGTGAGTCACCGGATGTCTCGGCGGACATCGCCCAGCCACAGAGCGAGGAGGAGCTGGCACACTACATCCGCGAAGAGGGCGGCGAGTACGGGACCGTCACCGGCCGCGCGCGCCGCGTCGGCTGGCTCGACATGCCCATGCTTCGCCACGCCGCGCGGGCCTCCGGCTTCACCGGGATCGTCGTCAACCACGTCGACACGCTCGCGGGACTGGACGAGATCCGGGTCGGCCACTCCTACACGCTCGACGGCGACGAACTGCTTTCGATGCCCCCGACGACCGAACGGTGGGGCGAGTGTGCGGTCAACTACCGGACCTTCGAGGGATGGGACGAGCAGGACTGGGCCGCGATCGCCGACGAGGGCTACGACGCGCTCCCGGAGACGGCCCGGACCTACCTGGAGTACGTCAGCGACGAACTCGACGTTCCGATCTACGCGGTCGGCGTCGGTCCCGGCCGCGAGGAGACGATCGTCTGCGAACGGCCGTTCTAGACCGTCGACACCCGGCACGTTTTTCACAGCGCCGACCGGAGACGGGTGTATGAAGGAGGATCTGATGGACATCATCTGCTGTCCGCTCGACAAGCACGAGCTCGACCTCGAAGTCGACGAGCGCGACGACGAGGAAGTGCTCGCCGGCTCGCTGGTCTGTACGGAGTGTGGCGAGAGCTACCCGATCGAAGACGGGATCCCGAATCTCCTCCCGCCGGACATGCGCGAGGACGCGCCGGCCTGATGGCTGTCACTACGTGAACCTTTTTCTGCCGGCGTCGCCCACTCTCTGGCGTGCCTGATACGTTACCCGTGCACGTCAACAGGGCGTCGTTGCACTCGCTCGAAGTCGCCGACCGCTTCGAGACCGACGACTCCTTCGAGATCCTGTTGATCAACCACGGCGAGCCGACCCACGTTCACCTGCACGTAGACGACGCCCTCTCGGAACTGGCCTCGATCGAAGCGCCGAACCACCACGTCGAGCGCGAGTCCGAGCGGCGGGTTCGCGTCACCGTCCACAGCCACGGCTCGACGTTCGGCAAGCTCAAGATCGCTACCAGCTACGGGGCCGAGACTCGCTACGTCGACGTCGACATCGACGAGCCAATCGAGACCGAGGAGCCTGTCCAGGTCGACGAGTCGCTGTCCAAGCCCCAGCCCCGGTCGGACGGGCGCGACGACGCGACCGGCGTGAGCGCGGTTCCGTGGCCGTTGCTGGCTCTCGGGCTCGTCGCCGTCGCGCTGGCGCTCGTGGTCGCAGCCTGGGTCGGTGGGACGGCCGCCTGGCTCGGGGCGTTCGTCGTCGTCGCGGCCGTCGCCGTCGCGACCGCGCTCGCAGTCGGCGAGTGACGATCACTCCGCGTCGGTCTCGACGCCACAGAGGTTCCCCTCGTCGTCGAACAGCTTCGCCCGCAGGAATCGCGTTCGGTAGCGGTTAGCTCCGTCGTACACGTCGGCCTCCCTGATCGCTTCGGTCTCGCCGTTGGCCACCGCCTCGACGATCCGCTCGACCTGTTCTTTCTCGCTCGGGGTGAGCTCGAACTCGTAGGTCTGGGCCTGTTCGCCTTCCAGCTTCGTCCAGCGGCGCGCGGCAGAAATCACCAGCGAGCACGGTTCGCGACACGGGAACTCGCCGTCACCGCCGTCGACGTCGAGTTCGGTCTCGTCGTCGTACTCCCACTCCCGACGCTTCAGACACTGCGAGTCGTCACAGCAGGCCTCGGCGACCCAGTTGACGTGTTCGTACCCCTCGCCGCGATCCCAGGTCTGGACCACGCCGTAGATCCCGCTCTGGCGCTCCATCGTCTCGCGCCAGTGGTTGACGTCGAGGTCGCCGGTCCGTTCGCGGTGCCAGTTGGCCACTGTCGCGGGGTAGACGAACTCGACGGTCTGGACCAGATCGGCCGGGTCGAGGTCGACGAACTGCCAGCCGGTCCGCAGCGTCGGAGCCGTCTTCAGCGGACGGTACTTGCCGTCGTCGTCGTGCTTGACGAGCGTTCGCGCGTCGAGCGGGTCGTCGTAGCGTTCGGGCGTCGCGTCCGTGGCCGTGTCGTCGACGTGACTGATGTCGTAGCGCCGATTGCCGTCGTCGATACGGGCCGTGATCCGTAGCTGTCCCCAGGTCTGGGTCACGCCCTCGGCGAGCGCGTCGTAGCGCTCTGGCACCGTGCGTTCTTCGGCCCCCTCGATCCAGCGGAGGAACGCCCACCGGTCTGCCTTCTGTGGCGCGCTCGCGTGCCAGAAGTACCAGTTCGAGACGTACGCAGGGTACTCTGTCGCGACGCGACGGAGGTCGTCGTCGGTCTCGACCGTGTGACTGTCGCCGTCGACCTCGACGACGTAACCGCGGTCGTCCGGTTCCACGGCGAGTCCGTCGAACGCGATGCCGTCGGCTGCCGTCGTCACCAGTGCGTCCAAGTGGGCACCCTGCATGGTCGAACGGACGGATTCTGTCGAGAAAAGTGGGGCGATTCATACTACCGGCTGTAAATCTGTGAACGATTTCGCCACCCCGGGGTGGCGAAGATCTTCACGAAGTTACAGCCGGCAGTATCAGTGGGACATCTGGCCCCAGTACTCGGGGCTCATACGGAAAGTTGTAGTTGCTTACCGGTGAGCGTCGCCACGGGGTAGACGCTCACCGGTAAATTCCTACAACCGTCCGTATCAGTCGCCCCTGGCCTCTGCCCCGCCGGTCTCGGATTTCACTCGCTGGATCGCGTCGCCCACGTCCGCGCCCGCGTCGGCGGCCCGTTCGAGCAACACGTCGGCCATCAGGGGCTCCGTTCCGACGGCACCGGAGTACCAGATGTCGTGGCCGTCGACCGTCGTGGGCACGTCGTATCCGGTCCGGTAGTCGTCGGTCAACCCCATGTCCTCGGGGATGTCTTCCTCGGTGTGGTAGCCGTCGGCGACGAACAGCGGCACGACGACGATGTCGTCGCTCTCGAAGTACTCCGTCACGTCGTCGATCTCGGGGTCCTCGTCCATGAACAGCGCCTGCACTTCGTCGAAGCGGTCGCGCTCCCCGATGCGGTCGGCGTGGTACTCGATGGCCTTCGCGGAGTTCTCGTTGCGCTCCGTGCCGTGACCGACGACCGCGAGCCCGAAGCCGTCGCCGACATCCCGATCGCCGGTCACGGACTGGGCTCGCTGGACGATCACGTCGCTCATCGCGTCGTGGGTCCCGGCGGGACCACAGTAGTGGATCGTCTGCCCGGTGTCTTCGGCCGTCAGCGTCGCCGTGTCGGCGCTGGTGCCGTCCGAGTCCCACAGCTCGGGCTCCCACTCGTCGAGGCGGAACTCGCGGGGGATCACCTGCTCGGTGAAGTACCCCTCACTGATAAAGAGCGGCACGAGATAGACCTCGTCGGCGTCGACGGTCCGCAGCACTTCCCTGAAGTGTGGCTCCTCTTTCCAGAAGCTCTCGCGGACCTCGTCGAAGGCGCTCACCGCGCGGATCGTGTCCGCGTGGTCGAACGTCGGCGTCGATGACCCGGCGCTGAGATGCGATCCGTGGGCCGCGATGACGAGCGCTTGCATAGCCCGTTCTTGGGGAGAGGCGGTCTTAGGGGCTTCGTTGCCGGAACCAGTGGCGCTTTTCCGGGGCCGACGGAACGGTCCGCTATGGCATCACTCGCAGCGCGAACGCGCGAGGCCGTCCGTGCGAGACCGTTCCTCTACGACGCGCTCCGGGCCGGCGTGGTCAACTACACCGCCGCCGCCCGCTGGCTCTCCGTTGAGGGCGACACCGAGGCCGTCGCGACCGCGCTCCGGCGCTACGCCGAGGAACTGGACGGCGACGCTGGCCCCGAATCCGACGCGCGCGTCGCGATGCGCAGCGGCCTCGGCCGGGCCGACGACGAGGACGCTCTGATCGCGGTTGCCGACGCCGCGTACGCTCCCGACAGTGGCTCACTGACCGGCATCGTCGTCGCCGGCCTCACCGGCGTCGACACGTTCGAGCGGGTGCTCGGCGCGCTCAGAGCAGCGGGGATCGGCGTCGACGCCGCGGGATTCGCCGCGGAGACGGCCCTGGTGGTGGTCGGTCGCCGTGACGGCCCGGACGCGGTGCGGGCCGTCGAGGCGGCGCTGGAGGCGTGAGTGTGGCCGCACATCCGACGCTTTGAAATCGCCGCCTCGTCTGGTACTCGACGATGACGCTTCGCGTGACCAACACGCTCACCGGCGAGCGAGAGGCGTTCGAGCCACGGGATCCCGACTCCGTCCTGCTCTACTACTGTGGCCTGACGACCTCCGATCCCGCTCATCTGGGGCACGCTCGCGGGTGGGTCCACGTCGACGTGATGCATCGCTGGCTGGCGCACCTGGGCTACGACGTGCGTCACGTCGAGAACTTCACCGACGTCAACGAGAAGATCGTCGCCCGCGTGGGCGAGAACGGCGAGAGCGAGGCCGACGTGGCCCGCCACTACGTCCAGTCGGTGATCGACGACATGCGCGCGCTCAACCTCCGGCGCGCGGAGGTGTACCCGCGCGTCTCCGAACACGTCCCCGAGATCGTCGCGATGGTCGAGACGCTGATCGAGAAGGGCTACGCCTACGAGGCCAACGGCTCCGTGTACTTCGACGTGACGACCTTCGAGGAGTACGGGAAGCTCTCGAACCAGCAACTCGACGAGATCGAAGCCCAGGGCGACCCGGACGAGCAAAGCGAGAAGCGAAACCCCGCGGACTTCGCGCTGTGGAAGGCCGGCGGCGTCGATCCGGCGGCGATCGAAGACCACCAGCACGAAGGCGCGTCGCCCCCCGAAGCGGCCTGTGAGACCGCCCAGACCTGGGACTCCCCGTGGAGCGAGGGCCGACCCGGCTGGCACATCGAGTGCTCGGCGATGAGTACGACCCACCTCGGAGAGACCATCGACATCCACGTCGGCGGTCAGGACCTCGTCTTCCCTCATCACGAAAACGAGATCGCACAGAGCGAGGCCGCGACCGGCCAGCAGTTCGCGCGCCACTGGCTCCACGTCCGCCTCTTGGAGACCAAAGGCGAGAAGATGTCCTCGTCGCTGGGCAACTTCTTCGCCGTCGAGGCGGCCGTCGACGAGTACGGGACGGACGTGGTGCGAACGTTCCTGCTGTCGACGGCCTACCACAACAGCGCCGTCTACAGCGAGGCGACGATCGACGAGGCAATCGAGCGCTGGGAGACGCTCGAACGGGGCTACGAACGCGCCGTGCGGGCGTGTGACGACGTAGACGCGTACGCGACGGTCGAAGACGACACGCTCCGGACGGCCGTCACCACCGCCCGCGAGCACTTCGAGACGGCGATGAACGACGACTTCAACACCCGCGAGGCGCTCGCTGCGCTGACGGAACTTGTCGGTGCCGTCAACGTTCACGTCGACGAGCAGTCGTCGTTCGACTACCGGGCGCTTCGCGAGGCCGTCGAAACGATCGAGGAACTGGGCGGTGGCGTCCTCGGGCTCTCGTTTGGTGGCTCCGAGGGCGGCGACGTGTCGGTCGCCGAGGACCTCGTCGAACTGCTGCTGGACGTGCGCGAGGCCGAGCGAGCCGCCGGCAACTACGAGCGGGCGGACGAACTCCGAGACGAGGTCGAGTCTCTCGGCGTCGAAGTACAGGACACCGACGACGGCCCGACCTACCGGCTCGGATAGCCGGCCTCGCCTGCGAGCGGTCCGTCCGCTCACCACCGCCAGCGGCTCGGTGACCAGCGAGAACGCTTTTGTCGATCCCCGGTGTGGACCGTCGTATGACATCGTCAGCGAGGACCCGCTCGCGTGTCAGCTCCGCCCGGTCCGAGACGATCTCGGCCGGCGAGAGCCCTCGCTCGTCTGACTCTCGGGGAGGGTCCGCGCCGTGATCGACGCGTTCGTCTTCGGCGACGACGGGATCAGCCGCTACGACGAACTCTCGGCGGCACGCGACGCCGAGGGCACGACCTGGATCCACGCGCCCGAGGTGACCGACGCGGAACTGGACGCCATCGCCGAGACGTTCGCCATCCACCCGCTCACCGTCGAGGACCTCCGGAACGGCGTTCGCGCCAAGACCGAGACGTTTCCGGAGTACACTTTCGTCTTGCTGAAGACGATCACGCTGGCCGGCGGTGAGACGACGTTCGCCGAAGAGCTCTCGACGACACCGATCGGACTGTTCGTCGGCCACGACTGGGTCGTCTCCGTCTCGCCGGGCGCTGGGTCGGCCGTCGACCGGGTCCGACACGCGGTCGAACGCGAGGACGAGCGACTGCTCCAGCACGGGGCCGACTTCACCGCCTACCGCGTCATCGAAGTCGTCGTCGACGACTACTT
The DNA here is from genome assembly GCF_000023965.1 of Halomicrobium mukohataei DSM 12286. Lineage (NCBI taxonomy): Archaea > Methanobacteriati > Methanobacteriota > Halobacteria > Halobacteriales > Haloarculaceae > Halomicrobium > Halomicrobium mukohataei. The sequence goes on from NC_013202.1 coordinate 2,097,357, forward strand.
CGAGGTGCTGGACCGCGTCGAGGACCTCATCGAGGCGATCGAAGACGAGGTGATCGACTCGCCGGATCGGGAGACGCTCGAACGGATCAACGCGGTTCGGCGCGACCTGCTCTCCTTCCGGAAACAGATCTGGCCGGCCCGAGAGGCCGTCGGCGTCCTCGCGCGGGGCGATCCCCCGCAGGTCCAGCCACAGACCGAGAAGTACTTTCGGGACGTGTACGACCACCTCGTCCAGCTGGCCGACCTCACCGAGACGTATCGGGACCTCGTTTCGGGCGCGCGGGACATCTACCTCAACGCGCTCTCGCAGTCGACCAACGAGGTGATGAAGACGCTGACCGTCGTCGCGACGATCTTCATCCCGCTGACGTTCGTCGCTGGCGTCTACGGGATGAACTTCGATCCGGCCGCGAGCCCCTACAACATGCCCGAACTGGGATGGGCCTACGGTTACCCGGCGGTCCTCGTCGCGATGGCACTGATCGGCGTCGCGATGCTGGCGTACTTTCGCCGACAGGACTACTTATAGCGCCAGGGGGACGAGCAGGACGCCCATCAGATTCGCCCGCCGTGCGCCACAGCGGGCGGGGACGAGTCCGATCACGGTGCCGGCGGCCAGCGACGCCACGCCGACGGGGCCAGCGAACACCCACCCGAGGCCGACGAGCGAGGCCAACACCGCGACTGCGAGTCGCGTGGTGTCCAGCGTCCCCACGACGGCGAGGTAGCGATCGCCCACCAGCGGGACCAGCACGAACCCGGCGGTCGCGGCGACGGTCACGCTGACGAGCAGGAGGCCGACGGCCAGGGGCGCGTCGGTCTGCTCGAAGGCGACGAGCACGCCGGTCCGCGGCGTTTCGAGCGCGACGAGTGCGAACAGCGCGAAGACGGCCGTCGCCGTGTTGACGCCGCTGGTCGCGACCACGAACTCTCTGGGTCCCGATCCCGACAGCGCGGCCAGGGCACCGGTCGCAGCGATCGCTGCCGTCACGCCGGGCACGTAGCCGACGATCGCTCCGGCGACGGTGCCGGTCAGGGCGACGACGCCGATCGACCGCCGGGAGAGCGCGACGGTCGCGTCGTCCTGCGGGGGCACGCCGTCGCCGCCGATGCTCTCGATCAGCACCGGCGCACCGAACAGCCCCGCGAACAGCGGCATCAACATGCTCCCGACCGAGACCAGACCGTCCGGTTCGATCGGCAGCACGACGACGCCGAGGGCACCGCTGCCGACCAGCGCGACGCCGGCACCGATCCGCGACCGACGTCCGCGTTCGGTGAGCACCAGGGCCACCGCGACGAGGGCGAGCAGCGGGCCGAGATGTGTACGGACCGTCGGGTACAGGTACGTCATCGCCAGCGTGACCGGGACCGCCAGCGGGACGGCCAGTGCCACCGCGAGCCCGCTGCCCAGCGCCGACAGCCGGAGCGCTTCCCGTCCCCGGCCGGCGATCACGAGCCGGTGGCTCGGGAGCGCGCTGGCGGCCATCGCCGGATCGGGCACGCCCAGCGCCATCGCCGGCACCACGTCGAGGAATGTGTGGGTCGTCCCGGCGGCCAGCATCGCCGCGCCGACGAGCCGCGGCGGTCCCGGCACTGCCGGCGCGACGGTCGCCAGCCCCAGTGCGAACGTGTTGGCGTGGATGCCCGGCACGAGCCCGCTGACCGTTCCCAGCGCGATCCCACCGGCAATCGCCACCAGCGCCGCCGCTGTCAGCTCCGGGTGGACGACGAACTGGACCGGTCCGGTCACTGCGACGGGCTGGCCCCGCCTTCGAAGATAAACCTGTGGCGTCGCTACCGGGGCGAATCACGGACTCGGCGCTGTCGCTCTCGGATCTGTGTCGAAAGAATCGAAGTGTTGGTGCTGTGGCCGAATTAGCCGAACAGCTCGCCGAGGCCTTCGCCGCCGTCGCCCTCGTCCTCGTCGTCGTCGCCTGCTTCCTCTTCTTCTGCGGCCTCTTCTTCTGCGGCCTCTTCGTCGGCACCGGCGTCTTCCTCGGCACCGCCCTCGGCGGCCGGCGCGGCAGCGCCGCCGGCTGCGACGGGTGCGGCGGCGGCCTCGTCGACGGCCTCGTCGATGTCGACGTCCTCGAGTGCGGCGACGAGCGCCTTCACGCGGGACTCTTCGACGTCGACGCCAGCGGCGTCGAGCACGTCAGTGAGGTTGTCTTCGTTGATCTCTGCGCCCGATTCGTTCAGGATGAGTGCAGCGTAAACGTATTCCATTGTTGTAATTAGAACATTGCTCCGAGTGCGTCACCAGCGTCCTCGTCGTCGTCATCGTCATCGTCGTCGTCGTCCTCGGCCGCTTCGGCCTCGGCGTCGTCGCTGGTGTCCTCGGTTTCAGCGTCGGTTTCGTCTTCGTCGGTCGATGCGTCCGTGGCTGCCGGCTGGGCGTCGACGCCCTGGAGCTCCTCCGGCAGCGCTTCTTCGTCGTCGATCTGGGCAGCGATCGCACGGACCTGTGCGTCGGCCTTGCTGACCAGATCCGGCACGACCTCGGGGTCCTCGATAGACGCGAACACCGCGAGGCTCTTGGCGTCGCCGCGTGCGTTCTGCAGCAGCGTCGACGCGTTCTGCGTGGTCGGGTACTCGGCGTTGACCGAGAGGTTCCACCCGGCCGACGCGGCGGCCTTGATGTCTGCTTCGTACTCCTCGACGTCGAGTTCGAGCTCCTCGGGTTCGAACAGCACGCCGTCGGCGAAGACGCCGCGCAGGTCCAGCCCGACTTCCTTCGGCTCGATCCCGAGTTCGCCGAGGACGTTCTCGAGGTCCGTCGAGACCTCCCCGCCCGCTTCCAGCACGGTCGAGTCCTCGACGACCTTGATCGAACCGCCGTCGATGCGCGCGTTGGCTCCGACGTTCTGGAGTTCGCCGACGAACGGCCCCGGATCCACGCCCGTGTCACCCTCGGGGATGACGATGTCGTTGGGAGCGATCTCGCCCGCGCTGATCGGTGCGGGCGTCTTCGAGGCTTCCAGTTCCTTGTACAGCCCGAAGGGGTTGTCGTTCGTCCCGATCAGACCGACCTGACCGGAGACGTAGTCGCCCAGCTGTTCGAGGCCGGCGTCGACCTCGTCGAGTGCGCGCTCCAGCAGCGTGTTGCGCGAGACGCGCAGTTCCGCGGTCCCGTGCAGGCCACGGCGCATGTCCTGGAGCTGGCGCGACGGGATGCCGGTGATCGCGACGACCCCGATGCTGTCGTAGGACTCGATCATCTCGACGATCGAGTCGACTTCCTCGCGCTTCCACTCGGGGATCGTCTCGGTCTTTCGTTCTGCTTCGGCGCTCATGTTAGGCCACCTCCACCGCGGGGCCCATCGTGGTCTTGACGTAGACCGAATCGATGTTCATCGGCCCCTTCTCTAGGTCGGCGTGCAGGCGGCGCAGGATGACGTCGATGTTGTCGCCGATCTCCTCGGCGGACATGTCCTCTGCACCCACGCGGGTGTGGAAGGTTCGGCGGTCACCGCTGCGGATCTGCACGGACTTGCGCATTCGGTCGACCATCTCGACGACGTCGTCGTCGGGACTGATCGGGTCCGGCATCTTCCCGCGTGGACCGAGGACGGTCCCGAGGTAGCGACCGATGTCTTGCATCAGCCCTTCCTCTGCGAGGAAGAAGTCGGTATCGTCGGCGAGATCTTTCGCTGCATCGTCGTCGTCGCCCAGCTCGGCCAGCTCGTCGCTGGACATGACCTGGTCGGCAACGTCTTCGGCTCGCAGAGCGGTCTCCCCCTCGGCGAACACGACGATGCTCGTCTCCTGACCGGTACCGGCAGGAAGGACGATGCTCTCGTCGATACGGTTCGACGGATCGTTCAAATCAAGGTCGCGCAGGTTGACGGCGAGGTCGACTGTCTCGGTAAAGTTCCGAGGATCGGCCTCGTCGAGTGCGCGAGAGACTGCGTTCTCTATATCCTGGTCTGCCATTGTTCACCTCCGTAGTACGCCCAACGGGCTTCTACGGGTCAGTGAAACAGGGCGTACTGTCGTAGACAGTACAGTCGCCTGTCTCACCCGGTACGAAGCCGATGCGACACTTAAAGCCGTCGAACCACGGCAGCGACGGCACTGTCGTCGGTCCCGTGTCACCTACCTGTCGGTGAGGATCAGCAAAAACGCGGAAAACCGGCGTCGGTGGCCTCGCTACGCTTCGGCAGCGTCCAGCAGGATGTCGTCGTACTCGCCGGCATCGACCTTCTGCTTGAAGTCGCGGGGGTTCTCGCCCTCGATGGTGACACCCAGCGTGACGCAGGTGCCGACGACTTCCTTCGCGGCGTTTTTCGTGTCGTACGCGAGCAGGTCGGTCTGCTTTTGCTCGGCGATCTGTTTGATCTGGTCGACCGAGAGATCGGCGACGAACTCCTCGTGGGGTTCGCCGGATCCGGTGTCGAAGCCAGCTTCGTCCTTGATGAGTTCGGCCGTCGGCGGGACGCCGACCTCGATCTCGAAGGAGCCGTCGTCGTCGTAGTCGACGGTGACGGGCACTTCGGTGCCGTCGAAGGCCGCGGTCTGGTCGTTGATCTCCTGGACGACTGCCTGCACGTCGACGGGGGTCGGCCCCAACTCCGGACCGAGGGGCGGGCCAGGGTTGGCCTCGCCGCCCGGAACGAGCACTTCGATAGTTCCAGCCATGTTAGGTTTGACCTGCCCAGCAGTTTTAAGGATTGCTTTTCGACGACGCCGCGTGGGAGTGAACCACACCGCTCTGGTCGGTGTCGGAGAATCGCGTCGATCACGACCGTCGAGACGGTCCGTACGGTGTCTCGCGACCCGGCGTCGCGAACAGCAAACAGTGACGGTCGACGGCGTCATACGGAAAGTTGTAGGTCTTTACCAGATCGACCGCACGCCGTCGTGCGGTCGACTGGGTAAACGCCTACAACGGTCCGTATCAGGCGAGGTTGACGCCGTTCATCGCCAGGAAGTCCGAGGCCGCCTTGATCTCCACTGGCGAACCGATGATGCGGACCTGTGTGCCCTCCTCGCGTACCGTCAGCGTAAACTCGCGTTCGAGATCTTCGCGGATGCCGTCCAGGGCAGCGGCTGGCAGGAGGATCTGCGTGCTGTCGCGAAACCGGTCGGCACTTGCCATTATCGGATGTGGTGTCGGACGAGGTATTAGTGTATCGAAGTACTCGTATCGCCGAGAATTCGATGTTCGTCCGTTCTCTCGTCTAATACTCCCGTATATTTCGCATCGGCAGCTGTCGGCGCTGTGACACCGTTTTGACGGGCGTTCACTGCTGGTAAACGAACCGGAGAGCGTGGTCACTCGACCATCCGACTGCCGCCCGGCGGGAGGAACTCCTGGATCAGGTCCGGGCTGGCGACCTTGCGGACGAACGACTCGTCTTCGAACCGCTCTTTGAACTCCCGGTACAGCCGCTTCGCGATGTCGTTCTGTGCGTACTGGCCGGGTTCGATCTCGATACTGGTCGCGACGCGATCCTCGACGGCCGATCGCGGGCCACCGAGAACGCCGGTCCAGTCCTCACAGGAGATCCCGACGGCCACGTCGACTTCGAGGTCCCGGAAGTACGTCCGGTCGCCTCGAATCGCGAACCCCCCCTTCTCCAGGTACTCGCCGCTCTCTGGAGTCTTCGATACCTGGTCGGGATCGACCATGTACGCGTCACCGGCGTACTTGCCGTCCTTCCACACCGACGAGTACGCCACTGCGAACGTCGCCGCTTCACGTTTGTCCTGGTCCGGGATGTCCACGTCGCGGCTGGACTCGCTGGGACCGGTCGCCTTCAGGACGGTCACGGGACCGCCGTGTGCCTGTGCGTGGAAGAACTTGTCTCCGCGGTCGAGGTACTTCTTGACCAGTTCCTCGTTCTGATCGGCGTTACGGCCGCCGATCACGAGGAAGCCGTTCGAGGTGCGGAACCACCGGAAGCGATCGTACCACGGCTCCTGTCTCCGGACCGGAATCGACGCCCGCGAGAGCCAGTCGACGTCGTCTGCTTCCGCCGTCTGCTCCTGGGTCTCCGTCGTGTCCTCGGCTTCCCAGTTCTCGCGGCGTCGCTCGACCGCTTCGAGATCCTCTCGCGTGTCTTCGATCGCCGCCTGCGCGCCCTCTTTCTTCTCCTCGATGCGCTTTGCCGCCTGGTAGAGCTGGTCGGCGTTCTTCTCGACGCCCATCGTCGCGTCGATCGTCACGCGCACGTCGTCGATCGACAGGGTCACCGTCCCCTCGCTGCCGTCGAGGCCCTCGACGGCCTCGGCCGCGGCGATGCCCTGCTCTTTGCCCTCCTCGAAGGTCGCCTCGATCTCGTCCCACGGCGTGTCCTGGGTTCGCGCGCCCTGAATCGTCGAGAGGATCTCGTCGACGAGGTCGTAGCGAGCGTACAGCAACTCCGCCTTCTCGCGCTCGGCCTCGGCGTCGGACTCGAAGTCCTCGATCGCGCTCTGCTGTTGCTGGATGATGCGCTCGTACTTCTCGATCTCGCTCTCGAAGTCCGGCCGGTCGACGCCCGCGTCGGCGATCTCCTCGGCCGTGTCCTCCCGTTCGACCTCGTAGAAGTACTCGTCCAGCGCCTCGGTGAAGGTCTCGAAGGCACGGCTCTCTACGTCGTCGTACTCTTCGAGGGGAATCGGCGTCACGTCCACGCGACGCTCGATCTCCTCGCCCTCGATCTCTTCGTACTCGTAGTAGACGCGCGGATCGAGGTCGCCGCTGCGGAGCCGCGCTTTCAGATCGGCGATCACCTCGTACAGCCGCTCGAACTCAGCTTCGTCGGTGTCTCCGATGGCCTGGTTGTACGGAATCCCGGCCCGCGTACACAGCTCCTCGCCGTAGAGCCCCCCGAAGTTCAGCTGGGTCGCGAGCGTCCGTACCACGTCGGCGTCGGACTGGCGCATCCGCTCCAGAAACGTCTCGTAGTCGACGGTCAGCGGATTGAACCGCGCCGACGGGAACTCGTACTGGCTGCCCGGCGCGACGGTGCGTGACTTGAGTCGGACCGTCTCCAGGCAGTCGACGACCTCGCCGTGTTCGTCGAGCACCGCGACGTTGCCGTCGCCGAACAGCTCCGCGACGACCGTGGTGGAGGCGTCGGGACGGTCGAACTCGAACTCCATGATCCGGTCGAACTCGAACTGGCGCACGTCGGCCAGCTCGCCGCCCGAGATCCGATTGCGAAGCATCATCGCGAAGTTGGGCGGTCGGCCCGGCGCGTCGGGGACGTGGTCGGCGTCGACGACGTGGGCGCGCTTGTTCTCGCCGACCTCGATCAGCAGCTCCACCCGCCCGCGGTCGAAGTCCCGCATCTTGAGCCGCAGGAGGTCGTCCTCGTAGAGGTACGCCTTGTCGAGCTTGGCCCCCTCGTAGCCGCCCAGCTCCCGTTCGAGGGCGGCGAGGTCGACGCTCGTCAGCTCCCGCTTGTGGTCCATGTCGGGTGGTGCAGGCCGGCACGCAAAACCGCTTCGCTACAGGTGCTCGCCGATTCGCTCGCCGGTTCTCAGCCCGTTCCGGAGCGCTGCGTGGAGCCGCGCCTCGCCCGCGACCCAGTCGCCGGCCAAAAAGAGGTCGTGCGCTGCCGCCGTCTCCAGGGCGTCCGCCCCCACGCCGTCGTCCGGCAGCGCGTACCGCCAGTGCTGGTGGTCGGTCCAGTCGGGTTCGGCCAGCCGGTCGTCGTCCAGCAGCGTCGCCGTCGCGTCTGCGATGGCGTCGGTCAGCGTGGCGGCGTCGTCGCGGTAGTGGGTGACCGACCAGTCCGGTGCCATCTGGACCACCAGGAGCGTCTCTCCGTCGGGGACGTGCCCCGCCTTGCACTCTTCGCGGCCGATCCAACCCACGTCGTGGTCTCCGGCTTCGCTGACCAGTCCGTAGTACGGGCGGTCGAGTTCGAACTCGTAGTGCAACAGACCGGCGACGACCGTCCGATAGGGAACGGACGCGGCGGCCTGCCTGAGCCGTCGTCGATCGGCGTGTTCCCACTCCGATTGGCCCAGCAGGTCCGCGGTCTGTGGACCCGGTGGCGTCAGGAGGACGGCGTCGAAGGAGTCGTACGTACCGCCCTCGGCGTCGGTGACACGCCAGCCCGCCCCGCTTCGCTCCAGTGACTCGACGCGCGTGTGCCGGTGGACCGTCGCGTCGCCGGCCGCGAACAGCCGCTTCGCGAGCTGGGTGATTCCCTGCTCGTAGGTCCACCGCGTCGTCTGCTCGTCGCGACCCTCGCGTATCTCGCGGTCGGCGTCGAACGTCCACACCGGCTCGTCGATTTCGGTGAGTCCCTCCGAGGGTAGTTCCGCGGTGACCAGTTCGGCCACGCGGTCGTCGTCGGCAGTCAGGTAGTTGGCCCCGTACTCGTAGACACAGCCGTTTCGCCGCCGTGTCGCGGCCCGACCGCAGACGCCGCCGCTCTTCTCGAAGACGGTCACGTCCGCGGGGTGTTCCCGGAGCGCGTACGCCGCCGCCGCACCGGCCGCGCCCGCACCGACGACCGCGACTGATCGTTGCATAGACAGATCTCCGCACGGACAGTACAAAAACCCGCTCGTTCGATCGGTCAGAGAGTCGCAGCGAGTGCGCCGAGTACGTCGTCACCGTCACGGACGAACGGCGTTCCGTGGGCCATCGCCGCCACCTCGAAGGCGGGAGCCCGCGCGGCGAACTCCCGCACAGACGCCCGGACCCGGTCCATGTCGTAGGAGTCGAACCAGATCGGCGTCGTCATCGCACCGCCTTCCTCCCAGACGAGGTCGCCGAGCAGCGCCACGCCGCAGTCGTGGACGTACACCGTGTGCCCGGGGTTGTGTCCCGGCGTCGCGTAGCTGGTGAACCGACCGACGGCTTCGCCGTCGTCGACCGGCCGGAGGTCGATCCCGTCGGGCAGCGGACAGAGCGTCCGGGCGGCGCGGTGGAACAGCCCCTTGTGGTTGTTCGACGGCGGCGGCGCGCCGTTCTCGACCAGTTCGTAGTCGGCTCGCCCGAGAAAGACCGGACCGGTGAACTCCGGTTGCAGCCGTTCGAGCCCGCCGACGTGGTCCAGATCGTAGTGGGTCAACAGGACGCGGTCGAGATCGCCGGGCTCGTAACCGACGGCTGCCAGTTCGTCCCTGATCGAGGGCTCGTTCCAGAACAGTCCGGTGTCACACAGCGTCACCGCCTCGCCGTCGGTCCCGTCCATGTCCCGCTCATCGAGGAGAAACGCGTTCGACGCCAGCGGCGGCAGTAGTCCCAGATCGAGCTCCCAGACCCCGTCGATCAACCTCCGTGCCATTGCCGACCGTACGCCGGCCCCACGCTAATGGCTGTCGACCGACTTCACGACGGCGAGACTGGAGGCAAAAAGCCGGACGCACTCCGTTCGTCCGGTTACAGCCGCTTGCTGACGTACGGACCGTCTTGCTTGTAGTCGAGCTTCTCGCGGTAGTACTGCCGGACGCCGATACCGGAGATGACCGCGAGCTTGTCGTAGCCGGCGTCGGCCGCCAGTTCCTCCGCCGTCGCGAGCAGTCGGCGACCGTATCCCTCGTGCTGGTGTTGGTCGTCCTCGCTGGCGCTCCCGAGGCCGACCTGGCTGCCGTAGACGTGGAGTTCCCGCACGAGCGCGGCGTTTTGCAGTTCGCGGCGAACCGGGTCGTTCGGGAATCGGAGCCGACAGAAGCCGATCAGCAGATCCTTGTCGGGGTCCTCGAAGCTGATGAAGTGCTCGGTGCCGCCGGCGGCCTCGTAGGTCAGCACGTCTTTCTCGATGCGCTCTGGGTCCTCGTCGTTCATCCCGACCTCGCGACAGCGGATGCAGTCGCAGGTCCAGCCGTGTTCGTCCATGCGCTGTCGGGCGAGCTGTCGGAGGTTGGACTTCCAGACGCCGCCCTCGATGAAGTCCGCGGGGATGTCACGCTGGACGCGCTGGAGGCGCGTGTACTTCGGGATCATCGACTTGATCTCGGCGACCAGCTCCGCGGCCTCGTCGTTGTCCAGTGGCTCGAACTCGTCCTTGCGGTACCAGTCGTAGGTGACGGTCCCCTCGACGACCAGCGTCGGGTAGATCTTGAGGTAGTCCGGTCGCCACTTGCTGTCCTCGAAGATGCGCCGGAAGTCCTCCAGGCACATCTCCTTGGACATGCCGGGCTGGCCGGGCATCATGTGGAAGCCGACCTTGAACGCCGAGTCGCGCAGCCGGCGGTTCGCGTCGACGCTGGCCTGGACGCCGTGACCGCGGTGCATCTCGCGGTTGATCCGCTCGTAGGTGGTCTGGACCCCGACTTCGACCTTCGTCCCGCCCAGCCTGAGCATCCGGTCGATCTGCTCGGGATCGCACCAGTCGGGCTTCGTCTCGAAGGTCGTGGCGACGTTTCGCACGTCGGCGGTCTCGTTCTCGGTGATCACGTCTTCGAGGTAGCGAAAGTCGTACTCGTCGGGGTCTTCGGCGAAACTCACGTCTTCCGCGGGCTGGGGCTGGGCCCCGGCGTCGAAGTCGTTCATCGCTTCGAGCGCACGCTTGACGAACCACTCCTGGTAGTCGTGGCTCCGGGCGGTCATCGTCCCACCCATGATGATTAGTTCGGCCTTGTCGACGGGGTGGCCGATCTCGCGCAGTTGGTTCAGCCGCAGCGTCACCTGTCCGTAGGGGTCGTAGTCGTTCTGGACGCCGCGGGCCGCTGCGGGCTCGTGGCCGGTGTAGGACTGGGAGGACGAAAACTCCGAATCGGGCCCGCCGGGACAGTAGAGACACTTCCCGTGTGGACACCGGTGGGGAGAGGTCATCACCGCGATCGGCGAGACGCCCGAAGCGGTCCGCACCGGCTTGCGCTGGAGCACTTCCTCGAGCTCTTCGCGTCGCTCCAGTGGCGCGTAGTCGAGGATCTCGGAGTTCTTGGGGACCTTCGGCGCGGAGTACTTCGAACAGACCTCCATCTTGGCGCTTTCCACGTCCTCGCGCTCCAGTTCGCCCGCGAGGATGCGGTCGACCAGCTCCGCACAGACCTGCTCGAACGCCTCGGACTCCGTCGGATCACCCGTCTCGGTGCTCATTGCCGTTGTCACAGTTCGTTCGCTCGCGCGAATAAGCGTGTCGCTACTCCTCCCGCTGGCTGCCTCCATCCCCGCCGTCCCAGTAGGGCACCTCGGCGTCGGCGTCGAGATACTTCGAGAGGCGGCGCTCGCTCTCGTCGCCGCCCGGTGGCGAACCGGCGAACACCCCGACGGCGTCGTTGTCCGGGTAGACGGTGATGTCGGGGTCGTACATCGTCGACATCGCGAGATACCGGAGCCCGTCCGGTCCCGCTTCGAGTTCGTGCTGGCCGTCCTCGCCGCGGGGGAAGACGGCGAAGTCGCCCGCTTCGAGGTCGCGCTCCTCGCGGTCGCCGCCGAGCCACAGGGTGGCCGACCCGTCGAGGACGAACATCGCCTCCTCGTTGCCCTCGTGATAGTGCGCGGGCCAGCCCCGTTTGCCCGGTTCGATCTCGTAGAGGCTACAGCCCAGTTCGCTGGCGGCGCTGGCTCGCGTGAACCGCCTGCCGCGGAACGCGCGGTCGCCGTGGTCGTGTGCCTCCCAGTCGAGACTGTCGCTGTCGACGATCCGGTCGTCCATACCTGGCGTTCAGCCAACGACCGCAAGAACGTTCTGGTGGTCCGTGGACGACTACCGGGGCGGTAAGAGCTCGACCGTCGCGTCCGGGTCGGATCTGTAGTGTCGCCAGCCGTAGACGCTCAGCACGATGCCCAGAAGCGACGCTCCGACGACGACGGCGCTCACGAGTGTCTGATCGAAACCGGCCAGCGTAGATCCCGAGTCGATCACCGTGTTCGCCAGATTCGCGACCACTGCAAGCCAGGCACCGGCGACGAGCGGGACCTTCCAGCGCCGAATCGCTCTTCGCCGGACGACGACGGCGAGCACGAGCGCGGGGAGCAACAGTGCCGCCGATACGAGCACGGCTGCTGGTGAGAGGAGGGCCACGGCTGCTGGTTTTCGTGGACGGCACAAAGAGGCTGTGTTTGCTCGACCGCCGCTATCGCGGTGATCGGGCCGTCAGAACTGCTCGCCGACGACGGCCAGCGTCGCGTCGATGACGGCGTCGCGCTCGCCCGAGAGGAATCGGATCGACTGCTCGCGGGCGCTGCGTGTCCGGACGGCCGCTTCCGGTGCGGCCTCGTCGATCGCGTCGGCGAGGTCGTGTACGTCGACCGTCTGGTCGGCCCGCACGAACAGCGTGTCGTCGGCGACGCCGACGAGTGCGTCCGTCCCGCTGTCGGCTTGCCGGAACAGTTCGTCGAGCAGGATCGTCGACGGCGGGAAGTCGTAGCGGTGCGTGAAGGCGTCGGTGTCGAGGACGGCGACGGTCGTCCCGCCGATCTCCTCGCGCTCGATGTTGGCCGTCGCGGTGTCGACCTCCGTCGCGAGCTTCTCGCGGAACTGCTCGGCGACGTTGCCGGCGAGCCCGGTCACGTCGTCCTCGTCGTCGCCAAAGAGCAGGTCCTTGATCAGTTCGCGCTTGTCCTCGTAGGACTGGTAGTACGCTTCCAGCGCGACCGCGTCGCGAAGCTCCGTAACCGAGGCTTCGTCGTAGCCCGCCTCCGCCGCGGCGTCGAGGTAGGACGCGGGCGTCTCGTCCCAGAAGCTGACGGCCGGCAGATGGACGAGATCGTCCTGTACGTGCTCGTTGACGTGGGCGGCGACGTTGGCCGCCAGCGCCGTCGCCGTCGTCGGCGACGCGCCGGCCAGCGACGGACTGACGAGCGTGTCGACCGAGTCGGCGATCAGTTCGTCGGCGACGGCGTCGTCGATCACGACGCGGGGTGCGCCGTACACGTCGAGCAGATCGAAGCCGTCGAGGCTCTCGCGGGTCCCGCCGGCGGCGACGAAGACGAAAAGCGGGAGCTTCTCGTCGTGGCGCTCCCGGTTTTCGAGCATGTTCGTCACGTCCTTGGTGGCGTCTTGCATGTCGTAGACGCCGCCTTCCAGCGGTCGTCGATCGAAGTAGTGGTACTGCGCGTCGGCTCGGCGGTGCTCGTCGGCGACCAGCGGGAGCGTCGCCCGTTCGAGAGCCACGCCGGCGACGTAGCCGTCGGCGGTCGCGGAGTGGCGGACGATCACTGGGCGATCGGTGATGACTGCGCGCCGGATCGCCGTCGCGGCGTCGACGAGATCGTCGGCCAGTGCCTCGATCGTCGGGTCCTCGGCGAGTGCGTCGACGGCGGCGGGCCGGGCGCGGTCGTCGAGCGCGTCGGCCATCCGGTCTACGACGGTCTGGCGTTCCTCGTCGTCGAGCGCGACGAGTGCCTCGGTCTCGACCTGAATCTCGCCGCGGCGACGGCGCACGTCGCCGTCCAGTCGAACGATGTCCTCTTCGACGATGTCGGGATAGGCGCGGACGCCCGCCTCGACGAAGGCCGCACAGTCGACGGTCCCGGTCTCGTCTCGGAGCTCGAACACCGTCGGCCCGCTGGTCTGGCGAACGTCGACGATCTCGCCTTCGAGGCGAACGTCGTCGCCTTCGTGGTCGTCCAGGCTGTCGACCGCCACGACGGGGTGGTCTCGCTGCTGGTCGACTGCATCGTCGCTCTCGGCGTCGGCCGACGTGTCGTCGCTCTCGGCCGTCCCCGTACTGCCCTGTCCGACGACGCTGGCGCTTCGTTCGACGCGCTCGCTGTCGTCGGCCTGGCTGACCTTCGCCGCGTCGGCGTCGGTCGTCGTCGCCTCGGCGGTCTGGTCGTCTGCCGACGAGTCTGTGTCGGTCGTCGTCGCCTCGGCGGTCTGGTCGTCTGCCGACGGCTCGGAGTCGGCGTCGTCGCCCGTCGCCGGCTCCTCACGCCCGTTTCCCGACTCGTCCTCCTCGACGTCGTCGGCGAGTCGCGCCGTGTCGAACTCGGGGTCGTCGATCAGCGTGCCGCGGAACTCCCGCTCGGCCTGTCGGATCGACCAGCCGAGGTCGATGTTCCCGTTGTCCCGGACGTTTTTCACCTTCACGAAGACGGTGTCGCCCGGCTCCCAGTCCAGCGAGTCGAGTCGCTGATCCAGCTCGCTGCGGTGGAGCAGCCCGGTCACGCGATCACCGATGTCGACGAAGACGCCGAACTCGGCGAAGCCGTCGACGGAGCCGCTGTAGTATCGGTTGGTCGTCAGTTGATTCGGATGGTCGCCTCGGAATTCGAACAGGACGTCCTCCTCGTGGAGGTCACAGATGTGACCGTCGACGGAGGTGCCACAGATGATACACGAACCCATTGACCGGTGAAAGCATTTCGGCACTAAAACGGTTGTCGAAATCCTCGTCGCTCGCCGATCGGCCGGGCGGGGCCTGCCGTCGGTCGGTTCCGTCCCGCTACTCGTAGATCTGGCTCTCCGATTCGAGCATCTCGACGCCACGCGCCACCTCGCTCGCCTGCTCGGGGGTGAGGGCGATCTCGAACTGGCTGCCGTCGTCGTCCTCGAAGGCGAACTTGACGCGCTCGTCGCCGAACTCCCGTACGTCGATGCCTTCGACATCGTACAGCTTTGCGGTCGCGGTCCGGTTCGAGGGGCCGACGTGCTTGATTGCGCCGTCTTTGAGTTCGAACATGAAGTCGTCCAGGTCGAGCGTGAGCATGTTCGAGGCGGCGGTCGGCAGCCACCTAAACCGTTCGACGTGTCCGGGCGCTACAGCAACGCGTCGGCCGCCGCGAAGGCCCGAAAGCCGTAGCCAAAGAGGACGGCCGCGGGAGCGACGCTGACGACGAGGGCACGCGGGAGCGAGAGGTTGTGGATCGTCCCCATTCCGTAGACGTACAGCCCGGCAGCCCAGATGCCACAGGCGATCCGCACCTCCGGGAGCGGTAGCCCGGCGAAGACACACGGAGCTGTCGCGTAGGCGATCACCTGCACGGTCTCGCTGATGCCGCCCCGATCCGGTGCCAGCGGTGCCAACAGGAGCGTCTGGGCGGCCGCCGTGAGGTGAAGCACCGCGGGCGCGACGAAGACGACGATGGCGACCAGCGCCAGCAGCGCCGTCAGTGGTTCCAGGTCACCGATCACCGGGTAGTCGTACGGCCCGAGCGACAGCTGTCCGCGCTGAGCGAGTTCGACGACCGCGAACCGCGACCCCTCCTCGACGAGGACGACGACGGCGATGAAGACGAGTCCCGGTGCCTGATCGCCGGGTGCGATCCCCGCCTGGAAGAACCGTTGCGGTCGCAGAAGTATCTCGGCCCACGCGCGAACGAGCGCGATCGGGCCGCGGTCGCGCCCGCCCGTCGGGTTCTCGACCCACTGTGTCACGGGTCGTCGTAGGTCCAGCGAGCGTTAGTCAGTTTCCTTTCCCGACGGTCACAGTCGCTCCCACGCTGCCCGGAGTGCTTCCCGCGGACTCTCTCGGAAGCGCCCCAGCGCGGGGAGGAAGTCGTGCTTGAGACCGTGGAGCGCGACGCCCGCCAGCCCGATGCCCAGCGTGGCACCAGCGAACAGAAAGGACAGCAGTACCACGGGACCGTCGACCGCTGCGGGCACGGTCTCCAGTGAGATCGGTGCTCTCGGTGTTCTGACACACAGCTGTCAGTCCATGGACCGACTCGCCGCCCGGGGCGGCGAACGCCGAGACGACGAACTGCCGGCGATGTCATACGGAACGTTGTAGTTGCTTATCGGTGAGCGTCGCACGGGGTAGACGCTCACCGGGACATTCCGACAACCGTCCGTATCAGTCGTCCGCCCCGACGTTCTCGCAGCTCTCGATACTCTGGGGATCGGGCTCGATGTTCGCGTACTGGACGGCCTCGCGCCCGAGCGTCTCGACGCGGTCGCGCATCGCCTCGTCGACGAGCTGGCCGTCCTCGAAGGCGCTCGACGCGCGTGGGAGCGCCGCCTGGTGTGGAATCACCCAGCAGTCCAGCGACCGTCCGACCGACCGGAGATGCTCCAGCGCCGTCACGGGGAAGCCCCCACCGGCGACACACAGGAGGCCGACGGTCTTGTTCTCGAACTCGTCGAAGCCACAGTAGTCCAGCGCGTTCTTCATCGGCGTCGAGAACGAGCCGTGGTAGACCGGCGTTCCCAGCAGGATCGAGTCGGCTTCTCGGATCCGCTCGCGGAACGCCGCTGCGTCGCCAGCGTCCTCGGCGTCGGGGTCGAACACGGGGAGGTCCCACTCGCGGAGGTCGAGCAGGTCGGTGTCGCCACCGGCCGCCTGTGCGGCCGTCAGTGCGATCTGGAGGCTCTGTCGCGTGTAACTGCCCTCGCGGAGACTGCCACAGATGCCGACGACGTTCGTTCGCGTCATGGCGAGCCAAACGACTGGGGTTTATTTATGAGTACCCCTCGTCCGATCGCCCGGTGCAGAACGGCAGTTAGCGACTGCTCTAGATGAGGTCCCCGGGGTCGTGAACGTCCGCCATCCGCTGGGCTTCTGTGGCGTATCGCTCGCGCAGGTCCGCGTCGTCGACGGCCCCGAGGTTCCCCGGCTCGGCGTCGACGGCTGCAGTCGTGTCTCGGATGTCCCCGAACGAGGTGAGCGCCCGCTCCTTGCGGAAGTACCGCTCGCCGTCGGGCGTCGCGTACGTGAGGATGATGAGGTTCTGCTCGTCGTCGGAGTAGGTCCGTTCGACCAGCCAGACGCGGACGGTCTCTGCTTGGACAGTCATACGTGAACATCGGTCACGGACGTGCAAGTACCACCGGGTGCGTTCTCACTCGCTGAGACCGACCACCAGCGACTCGTCGCCGTCCTCGACGCTGACGAGGCCGTCGTCCGCGAGGTCCTCGACGAGGCCGCGGAGCCACTCTCGGCCGTGTTCGCCCTCGGGCGCGTAGTCGACTCGCACGCGCGGGCCGAGGTCGTCCAAGGCGAGGCGGTCGTACTCGCCGAGGACGTTGACGATCCGCCCGCGGAACTGCCGACGGCTCCCCTCGAAATCGGGCTGGGTGGGCACGTCCGGCGCAGTGAAGTCGCCGGTGTCGTAGGCGTGACACCACTCGCGCCACGGGCAGCCGGCGGCGTCGCAGGCCGGCGTCTTCTCGCAGGCGACCCCGCCGAGCTCCATGATCGCGTTGTTCCATATCCGTGACCGTCCGTCGGGCATGAGCGCCCCCGCGACTTCCTCGAACGCCGCGTCGTCGTCGGGCACGTCGAACGCGCGGTGGAGGACGCGCTTGACGTTCGTGTCGACGACGGCGTCGCCCGCGTTGAACGCGAACGAGGCGACCGCGTTGGCGGTGTAGGGGCCGACGCCGTGGAGCTCCTGCAGTTCGGCGGGCGTCTCGGGGAACGCGCCGTCCCACTCGTCGATGATCTGGTTCGCGGCGGTGTGGAGGTACTTCGCCCGGTTGTTGTACCCCAGCGAGTGGGCCGTCCAGAACGCGACCACGTCGGACTGGTCGGTGGCCGCCAGCGCCTCGGCGTCGGGCCACCGATCGAGGAACGCCCGCCAGGCCTCGACGACGCGGCCCAGCTGGGTCTGCTGGCTCATCACCTCGGAGACGAGGATCTCGTAGGCGTCGTCGGTCTCGCGCCAGGGAAACGACCGGTGGTCGGCCTCGTACCACTCGATCAGGGCCCGCTGGACGGCCTCGCGGTTCTCGGGGACTGCGCCCGGCAGCTCCGTCATTACCGCGGCGTTACGAGCGACGGCGCTTGTGCGTGACGGTCCACAGCCGACCCGCGGAGACGAAAGAGGTTTTCCCGCGCTGGACCACCGCCCGAACGTGACGCTGGACGATCTCTCCGACGATGTACAGGCACAGTACTCCGAGCTGGGCGAGGAACTCGCCGTCTCGCTGGACCGCGAGACGCGCAACGAGCTGGCGATGCTGACCAGCGCGCTGGACCCCGACGACCCCGACGAACTCGTCCGCCGCGCGGTCCACATGCTCTTTCAGAGCGCCGTCGAGACCGGCAACCTCGACTTTCACCTCCGATCGGGCTACGACTGCACCTACGACGAGTACCTCTCGGGGATGACCTTCGACGAGATGACCGGCGCGGACCAGTTCCCACAGGCCCAGGAGAAAGACGACCGGCGCTACCAGTTCTAGACGGCCGGGACGCTCCGACGCGACCCGCTCACTCGACGAGCGGCGCTGCACCGGCCCACAGTTGCTGGAAGTGCCGTTCGAACTCCTCGACGATCTCCGAGTCTTTGATGCCGAGGACGCCGATTCGATCGTCGGCGGCGACCGGGTGCGGGATGTCGATGGTCGTCCCGATCCCGTCGACGACGTCGAAGGACAGTCCCACGTCGGGCAGCGTCCTGACGGCCACGTCGCCAGGCTGGTCGGCGATCAGCCGGTCGAACGTCTCGGGCAGCGTCAGCGCCACCTTCTCGCTGACGAGGAGCTGCACCGTCAGATCCGCGCTCGCGCCCTCGAAGAAGGCATCACACTCCGTCTGGAGCGTCTCCCACGTCGCGTTCTCGTAGGGCGTCCCGACGATGCCGTGGACGAACTCCTCGGCGGTGCGCATGTGTTCTTGCAGCGCCGAACGCATCTCCTCGCTGCCCAGCGAGCCCAGCCAGAAGCTGCTCTCGGTCGGTGGCGTCGGGAGCACGTTCGTGCGGACCGCCGCCGCTCGCTCCCGGTAGTGGTGCCACTCCTGTCTCAGCTCGTAGGCCCGTTCGGCCAGCAGCCTGTCGACGACGGCCTCCGGCTCGACGGCGACGTACTGCTTCGGATCACTCGACTGGAGTCGGACCACTCTCCGGGCTTCGAGGCCGTTGAGCACGTCGTAGATGCGACCTTTCGGCACGCTGCTGGCCTCGGAGAGCTCGGTCGCCGTCGCCGCACCCGTCAGTAACAGCGTCCGATACACCTTCTCCTCGTAGCTCGACAGGCCGAGCGCACCCAGCTCCGTCATGCACCCTCGTTGCGAGCCGGTCCGTAAATATGTACCCCGTGTGGTGGTTCTCGGGTGGCCGTGTCACGGCCGGCCGTCGCCGCTCGGGACCGACGACGGTCCGTCGTGGATGCCGTCGCATCGCCCGCGGGATGGCTGATTACGGCGGCGCTGGTGGTGGACCATCTGGGCTGTCGGTATACGAATTGATTGCAGTCGAATCAGCGTACATCACCGACTGAGAATCGCACCAGATCAAGGAGACTCCGAGCAAGGAGGAGAAATCCGAGAACGCTGCCAGCAACGAGCGCAACCAGCGGGGCAAGCATCACACCGCTCGCATCAGCGATAGTGATGACGTACACGCTCCCGATCACCCACCAGAGCGTGTAGCCGGCGAGTCCGCCGAGGACGAGTGATGCTCCAATCCGCGGAAGGCTCGTATCGTCAGGTTGGGTCCGGTTATCGGAGCCGACATATGACGACGCAAGTCGCACGCCGTGTCGTCCCACACGAGCGAGTACTGACACTGCGAGAAGTCCCGGAACGAGGAGTGTCGCTGGGATAAATATGGGGTTGGCAATCACCGCGACGATTCCGTCGTCGAACATGAACCCGGGCTCAGCCACCCAAACGGCAGCGAGTATCACCGTCAGTACGGCGAGCATCGGCTCGACAGTTCTCCTGCGAACCGACGACGAGAACGGGGCCCACATCATTCGTTCACCCCACAGATGTCTTTGAAACGATCAAAAAGCCGTGATCGGTGGGTATTCTCCACAGCGTCCAGAATCTCTGTCCTTCGAGTTTGCCGGTTCTGTGATTGATTGCTTGTCGTTTCCATAGCGTGTCGTTCCCACGGCTCTACGATAGACGTGGCTACTACTCAAACGCTCATTTGAGTACCCATGGGTTTCTTGCCAGATTACCTACAACGCCCGGTATGGATCTCGCCGGTCGGATCGTCCGTCGGTTTCGGGGTGACCCCGACGAGCCGGTGATCGCTGGTATCGAAGACGAAGATGCTGATCAACTGTTCGATGCGCTTAGCTCCGAGATGTCGCGGGCGGTGTTAGCAGCGTGCTACGATGACGGACGGACTCGATCGGAGCTGGCGGATGATCTAGAAACGAGCATCCAAAACATCAGCTATCACGTCGACAAGCTCGAATCTGCTGGGTTACTTGAACCAGTCGAAACACGGTATGGAGCGAACGGCAGCGAGGTTCTCGTCTACGAACCATCGAAACAGGCAGTTGTTATCGCGGCGGGAGAGACTACTTTCGTCGATCGGCTCTCTGAGGCGATCGATACGTTGTTCGCACCGGTCGCCCTTGCTGGGCTTCTAGCAATAGTTGTGGGCGTACTTGTCCGCGGTCCTGCACCAGTTGGAATGATGGGTGGTGGACCAATGAATGAGACCACAGGAACACAAGTAGGGCTCGTAGCTGCCAGTGTCACGTTCGTTTCTTGCCTACTCATCATATCTTTGATGGAGAAAAAAGGTGCGTTCAATAGTGGCAAAACAGACGGTTCCCGCCGAGAGGGTTTGATGAGTGTTTTGTTCGGACGGAGCGTCACCAGAACCCGACAAGATGCTATGCTGATCACAGCTCTCGTGTTCGTGACGTTTCTGGCGCTCGACTTGGTTGCTACCGGTGCTGGACACCAATTGACCGTGGCAGCATCGATCACGATTCAACTGGCAATTCCCGGGGGGATCGTGCTAGCTACCGTGCTAGCATACTCTAACGACGGCTTATTGATGAGTTGGGGGGCTTCAAGTGCACCTATCGTTGGTATCTGGGCCTATCTCGTCGCTGGCGTTCTCACAAGCGGTGGTTTTGCACCTATCTTGATCGCACTCGGGCCGGTTGTAGTTACGCTGGTTGCTGCACCAGTAGGATCGATCGCTTATCTCGGCGGTCGAATAACTGCCAAACATTTCCGAGGCCGGAACATTGAATCCCTTTCGAGACGGGCCATTGGGCTCTTCGTAGCACATCTGATCACGGCTGGTGCGATTGTAGCCGGTTGGGCTCTCGTACTTAGGTAGCTATGGATTCGTTGGACTACTCACCAGGCTTCAAAACACGACGGGAAACGCGGTGCAAGTCCCGACCTGTTCCAACAGTCGGATGTCGGTGGGCTCCCCAGCCGGCGGTATGCATCCGTACGTCCTGCTCGGTGGTGCGATCGTCTCCGAACTCCTCGGTACGACTGCCCTGAAGCTCTCAGACGGATTCTCACGGCCGTTGCCCAGCCTCGGGGTCGTCGTCGGCTACGGCGTCGCCTTCTACCTCGTCTCGCTGACGCTCGAAGAGTTGCCCATCGGCGTCGTCTACGGGACGTGGGCGGCACTGGGGATCGTCGGTGTCGCAGCGATCGGCGTCGTCGTCTTCGACGAGCCCATAGACCCCGTGGGGATCGTCGGGATTCTCCTCATCGTCGGCGGCGTCTACTGTGTCAACGTCCTGTCTCAGATGTCCGCCCACTGATGGCGCGAGCCGACGGCCGGGAACAACGAACTGGAAGTGGGAGCCCGTTTCGACATCTTTTCTACGTCGTTGGCGTATCCACGGACAGATTCGTGAGTTCGCTATGGCGCTCCACCACTGTCTGTTCGCCGACGTATCGCCGACGCACTGTCCCCGTCGACACGGTCGCCTGACCCAGAGCCATGCGTGACAACTACGACGTGGTCGTCGCCGGTGCGGGCCCGGCCGGGGCCCAGTGTGCGCGAGATCTCGCCGACCGCGGGTACGACGTGGTCGTACTGGAGACCGAGACGGCCGAGGAGTTCCCGGCCCGGAGCGACAAGTCCACGGGCGGGACGTTCGCGTCGATGATGACGGCCTTCGGGATCCCGGACGACGTGGTGATGCACGCGACCGACGCCGTCGTACTGGAATCGCCCAACGACCACTTCGTCCGGGACCAGCCGGGTTTCGTGCTGGACTTCCCGGCGTTCAAGCAGTTCCTCGTCGACGACGGCCGGGCGAAGGGTGCCGAGTATCGGTTCGACGCTCGCGTCCGCGACCCGATCGTCGAAGACGGCTCCGTTGTCGGGGTCCGGTACAACGGGGCGGAGACGGTCTACGGTGACATCGTCGTCGACGCGACCGGACCGGCGGCACCGCTGGCGACGGAGCTGGGCGTCGTCGATCTCGAACGCCGGAACCACGCCATCGGCATCGAGCACCAGTTCGAGGGCGTCGAACTGGACCATCCCGACTACGCCGATCTGTCGGACGCGATGATGCTCCGGCTGGACCACGACTTCGCACCCGGCGGCTACTCGTGGATCTTCCACACCGGCGGCGACACGGCCAAAGTCGGCGTCTGCTACATCCAGAACGAGCAGTACCGGGCCCACGCGAGCGACGACCGGACCGTCGACGGCTACCTCGATCACTGGCTCGACAGCGACCCGCGCTTTGCCGACGCCAGCCGAGTCGAGTCGACCCAGGTCCGTGGCTCCGCACACGTTCAGCCGCCGGAATCGATGAGTACCGACTCGTTCGTGGCGATCGGCGACACGGTCCCCTCCGTCGATCCCGTGTGGGGCGAGGGGATCGACAAGGGAATGCGCTCGGCACGCGCGGCGGCGATGACCGCGGATCGCTGTCTCACCGGGGGCGTGGATACGTCCCGCGAAGCGATGGCGGTCTACGACGATCTCTGGCACGAACGGGTGGCTCCCAGACAGGAGCGTCGCCTGTTCATGACGCGACTGCTGTATCTCGTGCCCAACGAGCGATACGATCGGCTCATGCGGGACCTGAACGCTCTGGATCGTGAGACCCTCTCGAAGATCAACGAGGGCAGCAGACGGCAGATCCTCAGACTCCTCTCGCCGAGCGATCTCTCCTACCTCTGGCGATACGTCCGGGAGTTCGCGCTGCCCGTCTAGGCCACGCCGGTGGAGCGTTCGGCGCGGGTAGAATCAGGCCACCGCGTCGATGGCATCCGCGAGCAGTCCGGACCCCAACTCGATCTCCCTGCGCGTCGAGTCGAGCGGCGGGAGCAGGCGCAGCGTCTTCCGACCGCAGCCAAGCGTCAACAGTCCGCGTTGCATGGCGGCCTCGATCACCGCTTCCCGTCGTTCCTTGCTGTCGAACTCGACGGCGAGCAAGAGCCCCTCGCCGCGAACGTCTTCTACGGCCGCCGACTGGGCCGTCGCGTCGCGGAACCGCTCGACGAACGCCCGCCCTCGCTCGGTCGCGTTGTCGAGCAGATCGTACTCCTCGATGGCGTCGATGGTGAGCGCGCCCTGGGCGCACGCGAGCACGTCTCCAGCTCCCCACGTCGAAGAGAGTCGCCCCTTCTCGTCGGGGAACACGTCCGCGCTGGCGATGGTCGCGCCGACACGGAGCGCCTTCGCGCTGGCGATCACGTCCGGATCGAACGGGTAGTGATCCGAGCCCCACCACTCGCCAGTGCGCCCCAGACCGGTCTGGACCTCGTCGACGACGATCGGTACGCCGTGTCGCTCGGCGATGTCGGCGATCTCCGTCGCGAAGGCGTCGCTGGGAAACCGGTACCCTCCCTCGCCCTGGATCGGCTCGAAGATGATGTAGGACACGTCGTCGGGGTCGACGTGGCCGGTCTTGGGGTCGAGCATCCGTCCCAGCACCGAGCCGTCGCCCGTGAAGAAGCCACAGTCACAGCTCTCGGGCGTGCAGTGGCGGTCGTCACAGAAGGGGGCGTCGTGGACCGTCGCGATCTCGGGGAACTGTCTGCGGTACACCGCCTTCGAGCGGTTGAGCGAGAGCGCCCCCAGCGTTCGGCCGTGGAAGGCACCTTCGAAGGTGATCGCGTACTTGCCCCGGCGGTGGTCGTAGCTGATCTTGATGGCGTTCTCGACCGCCTCGGCACCGCTGTTCGAGAGGAAGACGGTGTCCATCCCGTAGTGACTGGAGATGTCCGTCAGGCGATCCATCAGCCCGGCCGCGCCGGGGAGATCCGAGCCGGTGCCGGTCGCGTAGAAGTCCTGTCCCGCGATCTTCGTGGGCTCGACGAGGTCGAACGCCGACAGCGGATCGAGGACTTTGGGGTTGTTGTAGCCCAGTGGCATCGCGCCGACGTGGCCGGTCCAGTCCATCAGGACGTTGCCGTCCACGTCGGTACAGAAGGGACCGATCGCCGGTGCGTCGCGGTCCCAGACGAACTCGTAGACGTAGGTGCTGGGGGCTGCGTGCTCGTGGTGGTACTCGACCCACTCGCTTGCGCGTTCGCCGGGGAGGTCCCCGACCGTCGGTTCGACGCTGTCACGATCCATGCTACCGAACTACACCTCCACTCGTAATAAAAGGCCCCGCCGGATGGGTGCCACCCGACTGACGGCCGTCTCAGAGGATCACCGCGAGCGTCACTGCGGTCGCGCCGGCCAGCAGCGCGAGGCTCCAGAGCGCCACTCTGACCGCGAAGCGACGGTCCGGACTCGCGATCGTCAGGCCGGCTTTCACCGCGATGCTCGCGGCCGTCGCCAGCAAGATGGCGATCGTCGCGGTGTTCGAGTCGACGGCACCGCCCCGATAGAGCAACACCGCCGAGGTGGTGCCCGCGCCGCTGGAGACCAGCCCCGACAGCAGCGCGGTCAGGTACAGTCCGCCGGTACCGAACTGGGCTCTCGCGACCGTGCTCGCCACCAGAACGACGAGGAAGATCCCGCCGAACACGAGCGCGTTGCGGAGCGAGAACGGACTGTCGAGTTCCATCTCGACCGACTCCGTCCAGTCGGCGGTGTAGGCCGCGACGGCGACACTCCCGATCGCGACGGCACCGAGCGGGACGATCGACTGATAGAGGATCCCCCGCTCGAACGTGAACGCGATCGCGATGACGAGATTCCGCAGCGCCATGGCGGCGTCGGCCAGCAGGATCGCCGCCAGGGCGTAGCTCGCGGCGGCCGGCCGCTGGCGGACGTGATCGAGCATGGTCCCGACGACGGCCGTCGAGGAGGCCAGCCCGCCGAAAAAACCGGTCACCGCGATGCCCCGTCCGCCGTAGGTCTGGACGATCGCGTAGTTCGCGATGCCGATGCCCGCGACGGTGACGACGAGCAGCCACGCGACGCGCAACTCCAGTTCCAGGGAGAGCTCCCCGACCGAGACCGGGACCGGAGCGGCGGGCAACAGCGGGTAGACCACGAACGCGAGGATCGCGAACTCCGTCGCAGAGCGCAACTCGGCGCGGCTGAGACCCCAGGCGAAGCTGTGGAGTTCGCGTTTGAGCACCAGCAAGAGCGACGAGAGAATCGCGACGGTCACGCCTTCGAGGATGTACGACTGCATCACGAGCGCGCCGACGCCGTAGGCGACCAGCATCGAGACGGAGGTCGTCAGGGACAGCCCCGCCGCCTCGTCCCTGAACCCCTCCGCCGCCAGCAACACGCCCTGGACGATGACGAGCAGGCCGCCGACCACGAGCAGGCTGTCGGCCTCGACGAGCGTGAAGACGGCACCGAGCAGGCTGAGGAGGGCGAACGTGCGGATCCCGGCGGACTTCTGGGACCACTCCCGTTCGATGCCCAGGAACATCCCGAGGGCCGCCGCGAGGACGATGCGCCCCACCTCGTCGCCGACCGGACTCAGTCCGAGTGTCGTCAGCGCGATCACGGGTACCGCATCACGCGCCTGGCATAAATCTCCGCGGTCGGTCCGTGTTCCGGACCGACCCCGACCTTTTTTTCGGGGTCCATCGAAAACGGTGCTATGGTCGAGTTCGAGTTCGATGTCGACTGGCCACGAACTGCGTGGGTCGCCCTGGGGTTCGTGCTCGCCGCCGCCCTCGTCTTCGTCGCCTATCGCTTCGTCGGGACCTTCGTCTTCGGACTGTTCGTCTACTACGCGACCCGGCGGCTCTACCGCCGGGTCCGGCGACGGATCGAACAGCCGTCGGTCGCCGCGGGCGTCTCGCTGGTCGGGATGGTGCTTCCGGCGCTCCTGTTGCTGGCCTACACGCTCGGGATCGCCCTCCAGCAACTGAGTCGCTTCGCCGACGAGATCGACGGTGCCGGGTCCGGGAGCCAGATCGAGGACCTGCTGGCGATGGCCGATCCGTACCTGAACCTGACGGTGTTGAGCGATCCGACGGCGCTGCTGGACAACCTCGGCGGCGTCGGGACGATCACGACGACGCTCGAATCGGCGCTTGGCTACCTCGGAGTCGTCGGCACGGGACTCTTACACCTGTTCGTGATGCTCGCGCTCGCGTTCTACCTGCTCCGGGACGACCGCCGGTTCGCGGGCTGGGCCGGCCACCTGACGGCAGAGCGCACCGTCTTCGAGGAGTTCGTCGCTGCCGTCGACGAGAGCTTCGACAAGGTGTTCTACGGGAACATCCTGAACGCGATGATCACGGGGCTGGTCGGTGGCATCGTGTACACGCTGCTCAACCAGATCGCGCCCGCGTCGGTCGCCATTCCGTACGCGGCACTGGTCGGCGTGCTCGCCGGTGGGGCGAGCCTGATCCCCATCGTCGGCATGAAACTGGTCTACGTTCCGATGGCGGCCTATCTCGCCGTCCTGGCGGGGACCAGCGGCGAAGGGTGGTGGTTCGTCGTCGCCTTCGCCGCGGTCAGTTTCGTCGTCGTCGACGTGATTCCGGACCTCCTCGTGCGGCCCTACGTCTCGGGCGGGGAACTCCACACCGGTGCGCTGATGTTCGCCTACATCCTCGGGCCGCTCATCTGGGGATGGTACGGCATCTTCCTCGGTCCGATCGTGCTGGTGTTGGTCACGCACTTCGCACGGATCGTCCTGCCGGAGCTGGTGACCGACGAACCGATTCGCGCCAGAGAAGTCGATCCGGCCGCGTTGACCGGCGACACCGACGGCGCGGACGCCGTCGGCGGCGAGAGAGACGGCGACGAGGGCACACCAAGCGGGGCCTGACACTGTCGAGACTCGTCGGTGACACACTCCTCGTCCGAGATAGTCTGCCGGGTGCTACAGTGACAGACAGCAGTCAGCGTCGCTACGTTACGTCCACGTACTCGTCTTCCCAGTCTCGGCGTGCCTCGATCTCTCGTCGGCCGCGCCGCGTGAGACTGTAGTAGTTCGTCCTGCGGTCGCGCTGGCCTTTCTCCACCAATCCCTTGTCGACGAGCGTATCGAGATTCGGATACAGCCTCCCGTGGTGAATCTCCTTCTCGTAGTAATCTTCGAGCTCCTCCTTGATCGCCAGTCCGTGTGGCTCCTCTTTCCCGGCGATGACGTACAGGAGGTCTCGCTGGAATCCTGTCAGGTCGTACATCGGTAAAGTCTATCACGTATTTATTGTCGGAATCTAATAAGTATATCGGATCCGACTCGACGCTTCCGCTTCGCTTCGAAATCACGCGCTCGTGGCGACCTCTCGCCAGATCCGCCGGTGTCAGCTGAGTGCGAAGGAATAGTTGTTGCACTGACGGTATCGCGATCTGTCGACGTATCTCAGATACGTCATACCTCGGTGCTGAACGGCGGCGTTCGCGGTGCAGTCGCTCGACCGGCTCGCGTCTGTTCCCGAGCGACGGCGTCGCGACTACCGAGTTTCGAAACGAAAGTGGAAAGCGAATCAGGCGGAAGGCCCGATTCGCTTGCCGCCCTGAATTGGTCCCCGCTGACGCTTCGGCCCTCCAAAGCGAAGCGTCACTTGGTCGTGGGTCGTTGAGTAACTTAAAGCTGTCGCCAGCAGCCAGATCAGGTCGCTGCAGTGACCACTATCGCGAGCTACATGTGCTCTTCTTCGAGGACCCACCCCAGTGCGCGCCGATAGTGTGTCAGCATCATCCGCACGCGATCGTGGTTCATCTCCTCGCTGTCCAGCTGTTCACAGAGGAACTCGTACTGCTCTCTGATCTCTGCTTGCTCGCGCATACCGATCGTTCGACCCGGCGACGGAAGGAACTTGAGGCTGCCACGCCGACAGTGAGCCATGAAGGTTCGAGGCCACCGCGAGTGCAAGGCGTGTGGCAGCCGCTGGTCGTACTACGAGACGGCCAGCGTCGAGTGTCCCGACTGCGGGAGTCTCCGGAGCGTCGGCGTCGACGACCGTACGCGTCACACGAACGCCCCCGTCGAGTACGACCTGACGCCGGTGCGCGGGTCGATCGACGAGCAACCGCTCGAAGAGATCGCCACGGACGCCGCCGAGCGGTCGTCGGAGTACGTCCGTCGGCGCGGCTTCGTCGACGGCGGATCGCTGCTCGCCCTCGACGAGACCTTCGTGGCCGCGACCGAACTCCGCCACGTCGCCAGCGAGATCGCACGCACGCTCCAGCCGACCGACGCCCAGGAGCTGTACTTCGTCACGCTACTCAGGGGTGCCGACGAGGGCGAGCGGCCGGAGCCCCGAGCGGTGCCGTCGGGACTGCGTCCGTCCTACGGCCTGGCGATGACGGCCGCCGTCGAGGCCTACCAGCGTGATCTCCGCGCGCACCTCGACGACGAGCCCGACCCGCAGGCCCGGTCGCTGTCCGGTCGAATCCGAGACCACCGCAAACGGATCGAGGCCCTCGACGGCGACGTGGACCCGAAAGACGCCGACCGACTCGTCCACGCCGCGCGGGACCTCGGTCGATACCTCGCGGAGGGTGACGAGAGCGCGCTCGTGACGGCCGACAACTGGCTCAACGGTCTCGACGGGTAGCTACCGCAGTTCGTCGATCACGTCGCGGTCGACGGTCGCGGCGGGCACCTCGTCGTGCCACGCGGCGGCGGTGACAGACGCCCGCGCCGGCTCCGGCTCACCGGCCGCTATCTCGCCGTCGTAGATCTCGAACGCGAGCGACGTCTCGCGGTCCCCGTCGGTCAGGGTCACGTCGTTGACGGCCACCAGCGATCCGACGGTCAGCTCCAGGCCGGTCGTCGCCGCGACGGCATCGCGGAGGGCGGCCTCCCGCGACTGGTCACCGCCGACTTCGCCACCCGGGAGGCTCCAGCGCCCGTCTTCACAGACTAGGAGAACGCGTCCGTCGGCGTCCGTCAGGAGGGCCGCGACGGCACACTCGTAGCCGCCGTCGAGCCGCGACTTGGCGTGGTTGAACGCGTCGGGGTCCAGACGCTGGGTCGACTCGAACCGCGCCACGCCGTCGCCCGCGTCGTTTGCGTCGCGGTCGTGTCCCTCGGCCATCTCAGGGGAGGTCCACGTCGACGCCGTGTTGCTGGGCCGTCGCCTTCACGGTGTTGTACAGCAACATCGCACGCGTCATGGGGCCGACGCCGCCGGGGACCGGCGTGATCGCGCTCGCCTTCGCTTTCGCGCTCTCGAAGTCCACGTCGCCGACCAGCTCGTACCCCTTCTCGGTGTCGGTCTCGACGCGGTTGACGCCCACGTCGATCACCGTCGTCCCCTCGGTGAGCATCTCGCCGTCGATCAGCTCCGGCACGCCCGCCGCGGCGATCACGATGTCCGCGTCGCGGGTCTTGGCCGCCATGTCGTCGGTCCGGGAGTGACACACCGTCACCGTGGCGTTGCCGCCCTCGTCTTTCTGAAGCAGGAGGTTCGCCATCGGCTTGCCGACGATCTCCGAGCGGCCGACGACGACGGCGTCTTTGCCCTCGGGATCGACGCCGGCCGCATCGAGGAGCTTCTGGATACCGTGGGGCGTACACGGCTTGAAGCGTGCGTTCCCGGCCACGAGGCGGCCGACGTTTTCCGGGTGGAAGCCGTCCACGTCCTTGGCGGGGTCGATGTTTCGCAGGACCGCTCGATCGTCCACGTGGTCCGGGACCGGCATCTGGACGAGAACGCCGTTGACCGCCTCGTCGCCGTTGAGCTCGTCGATCGTGTCGTACAGCTCCTGGGCGTCGGCGTCGGGCGAGATCTCGATGTCCAGCGCCTCGATGCCCACCTCCTCGCAGTCGTCTTGCTTCATCGAGACGTACGTCTCGCTGGCGGGGTCGTCGCTCATCAACACCGTCGCCAGCGCGGGCGTGACGCCCGCGTCCTCCAGCGTCGCGATCGCGTCGCCGAGGCCGTCCCGGATCTCCTGGGCGACCTCGTTGCCGTCGATAATTTCGGTCATCACCTGATGGGGGTGGCCCGCGAAACAAAAGCCCTCCTATGACAGTGTCGACACAATCGGGACACGGTCGGCAGAGTCGTTCACGGGCAGTCGCCGTCGTCGAACTCTGCCGGCTCTGGCCCCTGCTGAACGGCCCTCGTTGCCCCACTCTCGGTGTCGACGACCATCGCCTGGCCGCCGTAGCCGTGTGTCTGGTCGTGGCCCCGGACGACGACGCAGGTCGTTCCCTCGGGCACTTCGATCGTCTCCGAGCGCGTGAACGGTGCCGTCGAGTGGGCGTGCAGGAGTTCTCTGCGCCCGAGGCGATCTCCCGCCAGCGTCTCGACCTGCCACCAGTCCGCGTACCCGTCCTCTCCGTCGTCGTCGTGATACAGCGTCACACTGAACTCGACCGCTCGCCCGCCTGCCGACTGGAGCGTCACGTCGACGACGTTGGCCTCCCGCAGGTCCAACTCCGATGTCTCGGTCTCGTCTGCCCGCGTCGCGCTCTCGCCGCCCTCCGCCACTGTCGCCTGTCGAGTGGTCTCGCCGCCGCCGTCCGTCTGGGTGTCGCCGGATCTGCCAGTCGGTTCGGGCCCTCCGTCCGAGGTCTGAGTTGTGGACGGTGCTGTCTCGCGGCAGCCTGCGATCGCGCTCATTGCCACTCCGAGACCGAGCAAGACTGCTCTCCGGGGACGAGGGCACATGGGCGACAGCACTCGCGGCGTCGACAAAAGGGTTCACCAGCGAGTCGTCGCTGTTCGCCGTCAGCGCCCGCTTTCCTCACGGGTCACTGACGTTCCCCGTTCGTTGTAACGTGATCTTCGCTCCGCTCAGATCACGCTCGCTTCGAGGGCCGACACTCGCTCCGTGCTCGCGTGTCGCTCACTCCGTTCGCTCCCGCTCGCTTCGAGGGCCGACACTCGCTTCGCTCGTGTCGCCCCTCGCTACTCGTAAACGAGCCCTTCGCTGTCCTCGCCGTAGAGATCGAACTCGTCGGTGAGTTCGTCGACGCGCGCACTGACCTCGGCGATCACGTCCTCGTCGTCGGGTGCGTCGACGACCTCGTAGATGAGGTCTGCCACTTCCTCGCAGGCTTCCTCGTCGAAGCCTCGCGTCGTGAGGCCGGGCGTGCCGGCGCGGATGCCCGAGGGGTTGAACGCCGATCGGGTCTCGCCGGGCACCGTGTTGGCGTTGAGGACGATGCCTGCCTCTTCGAGGGCCTCCTCGACCTCTTTGCCGGTCGTGTCCGGGTGGGACGGTCGGAGGTCGATCAGGACGAGGTGGTTGTCCGTGCCGTCGGAGACCAGATCGAGGCCGTGCTCCTGCAGGCGGTCGCCCAGTGCCTTCGCGTTGTCGACGGTCGCCTGTGCGTACTCCTCGAACTCCGGTTCGAGCGCTTCGCCGAAGCCGACGGCCTTGCCGGCGACGTTGTGCATCAGTGGACCGCCCTGCATGCCGGGGAACACCGCCGAATCGATGTCGTCGGCGTACTCCTCGTCGCACATGATGATGCCGCCGCGGCCGGCGCGGATCGTCTTGTGCGTCGATCCGGTGACGAAGTCGGCGACGCCGACCGGCGAGGGGTGGACCCCGGCGGCGACCAGCCCGGTGATGTGTGCGATGTCCGCGAGGTGGTAGGCGTCGGCGGCGTCGGCGGCCTCCTGGATGCGCTCCCACTCGACGGTTCGGGGGTACGCGGAGTAGCCCGAGACGACGATGTCGGGGTCGTACTCCTCGGCCTGTGCCCGGAGTTCGTCGTAGTCCAGGCGGCCCGTCTCGGCGTCGACCTCGTACTGCTCGACCTCGTAGACCTGGCCGGCGAAGTTCGCGGGGTGGCCGTGCGAGAGGTGCCCGCCGTGGGTCAGGTCCAGCGAGAGGATCTTGTCGCCGGGGTCGAGCACCGCGAGGTAGACGCCCATGTTGGCCTGGGAACCGGAGTGTGGCTGGACGTTGACGTGGTCGGCACCGTACAGCTCCTTGGCCCGTTCGATCGCGAGTTCCTCGATCTCGTCGGCGGGCTCACAGCCGCCGTAGTAGCGCTCGCCGGGGTATCCCTCGGCGTACTTGTTCGTCAGCGCCGAGCCCTGTGCTTCGAGGACGGCCTCGCTGACGTGGTTCTCCGAGGCGATCATGGCGAGCGTGTCGTTCTGTCGGTCGACCTCGTCCGTCAGCGCGGCGGTGACGTCGGGATCGGCCGACTCCAGATGGTCGAAGTGCATACTCGAACCGTACGGTCCGGCCGTCAATAATCTACCTTTCCGGCGCGCACCTGTGGGCCGTTCACACACTGGTAGAGCATGTGACACTCTGGCACGCGACCAGCAACCATTATGTAGGCGAGGCACACATACCATGCTGTATGTCTACCTGGGGGGTGACATACGCCGGAGACCGGTCGGCCGAGTCGGACGCTTCGGGGGGATTCGAAGGGGCCGATCCGACCGGACTTCCAGCGTTGTGTGCCCAGCTGAATCGACTGAGCGAGGCGTCGTCGTCTGCGATTCCGAGAGATATCGACGAGTGTTTCGAGGGCGAGGCCGATCGGCTCTCGATCCCGTGTTCCGACGTGATGGTGACGGCACTCGACCTCGACGCCCAGTACCGCGTGACGACTCCGACGGAACTCCCCGACGGGGAGTACCTCCTCAGGTGCCGCACTCGATCGGGGGCGTCGGCCCACGGGCCGACGAGCTACCTCCGGTTTCCGGGACCGGCGTCGGTCAAGCCGGCCGGCGATGAGTTCGTCGTCTCGTTCTGGGAGCCGACGACGGTGACCGTCGGCGGCTCGTCTGGCAACCGGGCCGGACCGGGCCGGATCACGATCGAACCGACGCCGTCCGGACTCGCCACCGGACTGACTCACCTGGCGGCCGCCCACCACACGACCGCTCCCGTCAGGTCCCACCCGAGCTTCAGGGCACACCCGCCCTTGCTGGAGTTGGGATCGGAGACGAGTGTTCCGTCGGCCGTCGCCGCCGAGACGCCGGACACCGGGATCGAGTTCCTGGTCCCGCCGGAACTGGATCGGCTCTTCGTCGCCGCGCCGCTCGCGTACTACCTCGGCGCGACCGTCGAGGTAACCGACTGCGACGCGCCCGTGTTACGGGCCGACGACCCCTCGATTCGGTACGAGTTCGACGATCTCCCCGGCTTCCAGCATCAGTGCGCGCAGCTCCTGCGGCGGGCCTTCTTCCTCGACTGTCAGGCTCGCCGGGTCGCGCCCGACCGGGCGTCAAGCGACGGGCTCGAACAGCTCCCGATCGATCTGGACTCGCTGTGTCAGCTCGGCCCCGCGGCCCGTCTCGAACAGTGTCTCTCGCTGTCCGAGCGGAATCTGGACGCGCTGTTGCCCGACTGGCACCTCTCGACGTACGCCAAACCGACGCCGGGCCGGATCACGTGTCTCCCCTTCCTGCTGGACAGACTCAGCCTCGTTTACCTCCCGCGCGCGACCGAGCTCGACCGGGACGAACTGCTCGAACAGACGCTGTCGGACGCCTACACTGCACGCGGCGAGACCGCCACGTCGGGCGTACTCAAACCGGAGCTACAGGCCGGACAGCTCCACGCGTGGCTCGCGCCGGGGACGCCGATCCACGCGTTCAAGCCCCTCCCGAAAGCGTACCACAACCGCGGCAAGTACCGGCATCGAAGCAACGACCAGCTCCAGGTCGGCGTCGTCCTCAACGACGACGCGATGTGCGAGGAACACCAGATCGTCTCCGACATCTACGAGGAGCGTGCCGCCGATCTCCCGATCGACGTGACGATCCAGTCGCGGCTCGACCGCACCGAACTGGCGGCCACGTTCGAGGCGAAA
Source organism: Halomicrobium mukohataei DSM 12286 (assembly GCF_000023965.1). Classification (NCBI taxonomy): domain Archaea; kingdom Methanobacteriati; phylum Methanobacteriota; class Halobacteria; order Halobacteriales; family Haloarculaceae; genus Halomicrobium; species Halomicrobium mukohataei. The sequence continues at coordinate 2,130,935 of NC_013202.1, forward strand.
AACGACTTCGTCCACTACATCGGGCACTGCGAGGACGGCGGGCTGCGGTGTACGGACGGCACGCTCGACGTGGCCGAGATCGAGGAGTCGAACACGCAGACGTTCTTCCTCAACGCCTGTGGCTCCTACGACCAGGGGCTCTCGCTGGTCGAGCGGGGCTCGATCGCGGGCGGTGTCACCTTCGAGAAAGTGCTCGACCAGCAGGCCGCGAAGGTCGGGACCGCGTTCGCGCGGCTGCTCGTCCACGGCTTCAGCATCGAGCGGGCGCTCCAGCTCGCCCGTCGACGGATCATGATGGGGAAAGACTACGCCGTCGTCGGCGACGGCACGTACGCGCTCTTGCCGAGTCCCAAACAGCCCGCGGTCGTCAAGATTGCCGACGCGGGAGAGCGCTACACCGTCAGCTGCGAGATGTTGACGGCCCAGTCTAACGGGGACCGGTACGACCTCCCTTTCGACGGCAGAGAGATTCTCAACGGCGACACGCTGGAGAAGACCGTGACCGGGGCGGAACTGCGCGAGGTCCTCGACGCCAAGTCTCTGCCCGTGATCTACGACGGCGACTTCCACTGGTCGGAGGAACTGGTCGACGAACTCTGATCGCTCACGGGGACTCTCCGCGGGGCGATCGTCGCTTCCCCGTCGACGTGGCCGGGCTGTCTGTCATTGTCCCCCAAACGGTACCGGCAACAATTATGTCTTGACGGCGTGGCAGTATTATCTCTGCAGACGAATTCAATCGAAGTCGGCCAGTAAAATTAAATATGACAAAATCGTAGTAGTCTAACAGAAGCATGCGTTCGAACCTACTCGAAGACGACGTAAGAACTGTTCTGTCCGAAGCACTGGACAGTGAAGACAGTTCGCTCACAGTTGTTAATCCCTCTAGAGAAACGCTTTCGGAACTCGTCTCGGTGCTGGACGAACACGAGGATCCGCCCGCCGTCCGCCTCCTCGCGGAGAACCGAGCCCTGAAAGACGAGATGGGCGACTTCATCGTCGCGAGCACGGCCGCGGACCTGGTCGAGGCCGACGTGCTGGAGCTGAAGATCCTCGAAGACGTTCCGAACCACTCGCTGCTGATCGGCTCCGAGAGCGTCGTGTCGCTCATCGACGCCGGTGACGCGGTCGCCGGACTCACGTCCGACGAGGACGCGTTCCTCGACGACATCTCGTCGTTCTACGACGACGAGTGGGACCGCGCCGACAGCTACTCGCTGCGGACGCCAGCGATGTCCCGCGTGATGGACACGCTGGAGTCCGACATCGGTCCCGAGACGGCCGCAGACTTCGAGGGCGTGCTCGCCTCGCTCCAGACCGCACGCGGGGACGGCGACGGGCTCGACGAGGTGACGATCAGTCTGCTGGTCGCTGCCAAGAACGGCGAGTTGCTCTACGACATCAGCAAGTGGGGCGAGGACATCGGCCTGGCGAGCAAGGCGACGTTCTCCCGCACCAAGACGACCCTCGAAGACATGGGCCTGATCGACACCGAGAAGGTGCCCATCGACGTGGGCCGGCCGCGGCTCCGGCTGATGCTGGGCGACGAGCGGCTCCAGTCGGTCGACAGCGACGAACTCGCGAGCGTCGCGCAGGGCATTATCGCCTCCTAGGCTTTTTTACCCCGACTACTGTTACTCGCCGGCATGGGTACGGTAGTGGACGTTGTGGGGAGTGGACCGGCGACGGAGAGCCTTCTCGCGACACTCGACGACCTCGACGTGAGTATCGACCACCGGGAAGCGCCCGCCGTCGACAGCGCCGACTTCGCGGTCGTCGTCGACGAGACCGGGGCCGCGACGTTCGAGACCGCCAGCGAGCAGGCCCGCGACGGTGGGACGCCGTGGCTCGCGGTCGAACTCGGCGGCGTCGGCGGCCGCCCGGTCGTCCCGGCAGCGGTCACTGGATTCGACCCCGACCGCGAGTGCTACGACTGTCTGTGCGGCCGTATCGAAGCCAACACGACGGCGGCCGCCGAGGGTGGGGAGGACCCCGGACCAGCGACGCTGCGCGTCGCTGGGGCCGTCGCCGGGGAGGCCGTCGCCGACTATCTCGCTGCCGGCTCCGCACGGACCGACGCTGACTCGTCGGTGCTGGGCCACGTGGTCGAGTTGCCCCACCGGAAACGCCGTTTCTTCCCGCTGCCGGGCTGTTCGTGTGGCGGCGAGCGCGAGACGACGATCGATCGCTCTCACGCTACGGTCGACACCGAGCAGGCGCTCGAACGCGCCGAGCGGGCGCTGGACGACCGGGTTGGGATCGTCCAGCAGGTCGGCGAGGCGGAGTCGTTCCCGGCACCCTACTACCTCGCACAGCTCACCGACACGTCCGGATTCAGCGACGTCACGGCCCCGCGACAGGCGGCCGGCGTCGCGGCCGACTGGGACGGGGCGTTCATGAAAGCGCTCGGCGAGTCCTACGAGCGCTACGCTGCCGGCGTGTACACGGCCGCGGAGACGACGACCGCCACGGCGGCGTCGCTGGACGACGCGGTCGCGCCCGAGGCCTTCGTCGCGCCCGACGACGCCGGCGCGGACGCGACGACCGAACTCGACTGGATCGGAGCCCGGAACCTCGCGACCGACGAGTCGGCGCTGGTGCCCGCCGAACTCGTCTTTCACCCGCCCGTCGGGTCCCACGTTCGCCCGCCCCTGACGACCGGGCTGGGACTGGGATCGTCGGGCTGTGAGGCGCTGTTGGCCGGACTTTACGAGGTGATCGAACGGGACGCGGCGATGCTGTCGTGGTACTCGACGTTCGAGCCGCTGGGGCTGACCGTCGACGACGACGTGTTCGGGACGCTGTACGAGCGGGCCGCGTCGGAGGGACTGACGGTGACGCCGCTGCTGCTGACACAGGACGTGGACGTGCCCGTCGTCGCCGTCGCCGTTCACCGGGACGAGTGGCCCAGCTTCGCCATCGGGTCGGCGGCCGATCTCGACCCCGAGCAGGCCGCTCTCGGCGCGCTCGAAGAGGCGCTCCAGAACTGGATGGAGCTTCGGAGCATGGGCCCCGAACAGGCCGCGGAGGCCAGCGGCGCGATCGGGGAGTACGCCGACAAGCCAGACCGGGCTGTCGACCTGCTGGCGTACGATCAGACCATCCCGGCCGAGGCGGTCGGCCCAGACGCCGTCGACGACGGCGAGGCCGAACTGGACGCCCTCGTCGCAGCGCTCTCGGAAGCCGGACTGACGCCGTACGCGACGCGGACGACGACGCGGGATCTGGACGAACTCGGCTTCGAGGGCGTCCGCGTGTTGGTGCCCGAGGCCCAACCCCTGTTCCTCGGCGACGCCTTCTTCGGGGAGCGAGCGGAGACGGTCCCGACCGAACTCGGCTTCGAGCCGCGACTCGATCGCCCACACCACCCGTTCCCGTAGATCCACACCACGGGATCGACCGCGTGGAATCGGATCGCTGGTGGTCTGTCGAATCTCCATCTGAGCGTTCGGTAGTTTATTGACAGTTTCGATCGAACGCCGGCATATGCCCTCCAGCAGATTCGTCGCCGTCGCTTGTCTCGTCATCTTCGCAGTGACCACGCTCGCAGTCGCTCCCGTGGTCGGTGCGCCGCCGCCTCGTCCCCTCTGTGACGCCTGTGGCGATTCCTTCGCCGAGACCGCGAGCGCACACGGTGTCGAGGCGACCGTCGTCGAGAGCACTGCGACCGTGCAGGTCGCCCGAAACGGGACGGCGACCTGGACCGTACGAAACACGCTCCGAGAGCCCGCGGCCGAGCGGCTCCGGGCGAACGAGAGCCTGCGGACGGCGATCGCCGATCGGGCGATGTGGGACGTGACGCTTCTGGGGTCGAACGTCTCGTCGGACGGCGTTCTGACGCTCCGCTACCGCGAGCCCGACTTCGCGGAGCCGTCGGCCGGGGGAACACTGCGCTCGGGCGCGTTCACCGAAAGCCACGGCTACAGCTCTCTGGACGGGCTCGGTGCGGATCGCCTCACGGTCGTCGCGCCCGAGGGAATGACGGTCGAGCGGACCGTGCCGGGTGCGACCGTCTCGGCCGACCGAACGCGGATGACGCTGACCGGGCTGGATCGATACGGCTTTCTCACGTTCACCGAGCGCGGTGATCCTCTCGGGGCCGTGTGGAGTACGGTGGCCCTCCTGGCGCTGTTGGGGCCGGTCGCCGCGCTGAACGCCGCCGTCCTGATCGGGCTCCCGACGGCGGTCTTCGGAATCGTCGTGGCCGCACTCTGTGGTGCCGTCTCGTGGCTCGATTTCGACTTCGGGGCGTCCACCGAGCAGGTGGGCACCGCTCTCGGTGGACTCGGCGTCCTCACCGTACTGGGAACGCTCGCCGGGGCGGCGATCTCACTGTTCGGCACGGCGGACGCTCCGCTCGTCGGCGCTGGCGTCGGTATCGCCGCCGTCGGTGCCACGCTGACGGCCTCCGGCGTCCGCGATCGGCTGTCCTATCGGACCGTCCTCGCTCTCGCGGGCGCGGGCCTCGTGGCTGCCGTCGGTACGGCCGTCGTCGCGCTGCCGGTGTTCCAGCAGTCCGGCCTCCTCCGGTCTCAGCGCGTCTTTCTGGGGCTTCTCGTCGCGCTGTTCGCGTTTCTGCCGGCCGGCTACGCGCTCGGTCGCAACCGCCACAGACTCGCTCTCGCGACGGTCAGTGTCGGCTTCGCCGCTGCGCTCTTCCAGCAGGGGCTACCGATCGGGCCGCTGGGTCTCGGGATTCTGATCGCGCTGGTGAACGGGATCTACGGAGTCGTGGTGGTCGCCTGCGGGACGCCGCTGTTGCTCGCCGGTCGGGAGATCGGGCGGGCCGACGGTCGGACCTAGATCCCGAAGGTCACGCGTAGCATGTCCCGCGTTCCGGGACCCAGACCGACGGCCGTCACGGCGACGAGCAAGAGGAGCGCGTACCGCTGGCTCTCCTCGACGAATTCCTCGGTAAAGAGCCACAACACGAGCGAGGCGACGAGCATCTTGACGACGAGGAAGGGCCACGACGTGCCGATCGTCGCCGACAGGGAGGCCGGCTGAATCGCTTCGGTCACGTCGACGATGATACGGTTTGCCGGGTGCTTGGCGAAGTACTCGCCGGGAATCCCGAGCGCGTCGAGCCAGTCGCCCGTGATTACGTTCGCGATCCCGTCGATCGCGTGGCCCCAGAGCACGAAGAAGCCGATGTACGCCGTCGCGTCGGTCAGCTCCGGCCAGGCGGCCTCGATGGCCTTCCAGTTGACGTACGCGAGCGCGATCGCACCGACGACGACGATGGTCACCATCTGGGGGTAGAGCGTGACGTACTCTCTGGTGACCGACAGCCAGAGGAGAGAGAGGAGATTCAGCGAGAGCAGGCCCCAGCCGACGACGCCCAGAGCGCGGTTGCCGTCGTCGATCTGTCCACCTCGTTCCAGTCGGCGCACGACGACGAGCGATCCGAGCGTCAGCACGAACAGCGTGAAGTAGATGACCGGACTGACCAGCAGGGAGTTCAGGGGGTACGAGATCGCCGGGTCGACGCCGGCCCTGACGGCGGCGTCGGTCGCGTCCTCGACCACCCGGAGCGAGCCCCCCAGCAGCATGAACGGAACCAGCGGGTAGTACAGGTCGATGTCGGTGACGAGTTCGTACCGCTGCAAGAAGAGGTAGACGCCCACCAGCATGTACACCAGCACGAGCATGTACCCGACCTCCGAGACGATCGTGTACCCCGGCTCGGCGTAGATCGCCGTCCCGGTGGCCCGGGCCTGCGCACAGGCGTCGGCGCTGAACACCAACTCCACGGCACTGCCCTCCCGCAGCGCACAGCGGGCCGCCTGCGCGTCGGCCGCGACGGGCCCCCAGAAGTACTGCCAGACGAATCGGTCCCAGACCGTCTGCGTGGCCACCAGCGCGGCCCCGGAGAAGAGTCCGATCAGCCCAACCAACGAGGCGACCCAGAGCCCGAGCGGGTCGCGGCCGTCGAGTCTCGATTCCAGTCGAGCCACTGCGTCCATGCATGTCTCGCCGTGAGGTGGGTGTTTTAGCGTTCCGGTCCTGTGTCCGTTTCACACCCACGCGTCGCGTTCCAGCGGCGGTCTCAGTCGGCGCTTTCCCCGCGGACCTGCGCGACGGCGTCGAGCACGGCCCCGTGATTGGCACCGTTCGACGCCACCATCCCCTCGCTGTCCGGGGTCCAGCGGTCGCCGTCGACGTCCGTGACGGTCCCGCCCGCCGCGCGGACCATGTGGACGCCGGCCACGGTGTCCCAGGCGTTCGCGGACTGCGTACAGACCGCGGCGTCGAACCCGCCGTCGGCCAGCAGCGACAGGGTCGCCTGGAACGAGCCCAGCCGTCGCACGTCGCCCAGCTCCTCGTCGGCGATTCGACACAGCTCGCCGAAGGCGGTCGCGTCCTCCCAGCGGTTGACGACGGCGACCAGGAACGCGTCGGTGTCGGCCTCCTCGCTGACCCGCATCGACTTGCCGTCCCGGGTCACGCTCTCGGGCCCCGCCGCGTAGAGGTCGCCCATTGCCGGGAGGTAGTTCGCCGATCCGACCGGTTCGCCGTCGACCAGCGCCGTGACGCTTGTCGCCCACGTCCGATTCCCGCGGACGAAGTTCGTCGTGCCGTCGATCGGATCGACGATCCAGGCGGGGCCGGACTCGGGCACGTTCTCGACCAGCGTCTCTTCGACCGCGTCGCTCTCCGGCCCGGCGAGCTGGGGGCTGTCCTCCTCACAGACGAACTGGTCGCCGGAGAACTCTTCTCGGATCGTCGCGACGACCTGCTGTTGGGCCTCTCTGTCGGCTATCGTCACCAGATCGGTCTTGTCGGCCTTGGTCTCGATCTCGAAGGTCCCGCGGAACCGCTCGCGAGCGACGACGCCGCCGGCACGCGCTGCGCGCTCGGCGATCGCCGCCCGGTGGTGGACGTCTGTCATGCCGTGGAATCTGTCGTCCTGACAAATAGCCTCACCGCTTCCGACCGCCCCGTCGACGCTACTCTCTCGGTGCTTCGTCGGCGGCTGCGAGGATCGACTCAGCGATGTCACGGGCCTCCTCGGGCGTGTACAGGACCTGATTCCCGAGGGACTGTTCGATGCGGACGTACCCGTCGTCTGTCTCGATGGAGAAAAACGCCGTGTTCTCCAGCGGTGTCACGTCGAGACCGGTTGGCTCGCGCTGATCCGTAGCCATGTGACAGTCTACCACGCCGACGGGCTTAAATCTACGCCATGGTGAAACGAACGCTTGACACATCCGCTCTTTCTCCCGCTGTTTCTCGTTGCGACGTGCTCCTGGTCACTCGGTGGGTGCCGATACCGGGACGACTGTTCGGTCGGCGTCGGTAGAAGTTTGCGAGGGAAGATCGCTCCGTCGGATCTCCCAGCGCCGGTCGCTGTTTGCGGGGGCCGCGTGGGCCACATACCGAGTGCATTCCGCACCGACACGCGTCGTGTCGCCGCGTCATGCGAGGGAAGGGATTTGAACCCTTGGACCCCTACGGGAGCGGATCTTGAGTCCGCCGCCGTTTCCAGGCTTGGCTACCCTCGCACGCTTTGCGTTCGGGTTCAGTGTGGGGAAGTATATATGCAGTACGGAACGATTCTGTCGCGTCCGAACTGTTTTGTCCGGTTGACTGGAGACTCCGGATATGCCCTCCGAGATCGAGTACTGTCCGTTCTGCGGGGCGCGGTTGGCGGACGAGGAGTCACTCGACGACCACTGTGGGGACGCCGAGGAGTGTGCGAACGCCCGCGACCGCTGGCAGTCGAGCCGCCCGCGTGGGTCGCTCCTCGCGAGCCGGCGACAGCGTGCCCTGGGCTGGGTCGTCGCGGGCGCGGTCGTGCTCTACGCGTTCGTGCAGGCGTCGCTCCTGCTCGGGATCATCGCGAGCGTCGTCGTTCTCGCCGTCGCTCACGTCGACTGGACGGGGCTCGCGTAGCGTCCGCCGTCGAGCGGAGGGATTACCTCCCCGCCACTCCTGTACTCGGTATGGACGATCACACCCGCGATTACGATGTCGCCCCGCCGGTTTCGGGGAACCCGACGGGCTGGGACCGGGATCGTCGCGCGTCGAACGGGTGGGAACACGGCACGCTCCGCGGGGCCGTGGTCCACGGCGTTCGACTCTACAACGCCGGGGAGTTTCACGAGGCCCACGACTGCTTCGAAGCGGAGTGGTACAACTACGGACAGGGGACCACGGAGAGCGCGTTTCTCCACGGGATGGTGCAGGTCGCCGCGGGTGCGTACAAGCACTTCGACTTCGAGAACGACGACGGGATGCGGAGCCTCTTTCGGACCGCCCTGCAGTACCTCCAGGGGACGCCGCCGGACTACTACGGCGTCGACGTGCTCGACGTGCGAACGGTGGTGACCGACGCCCTGGACGATCCGACGGCCCTGCACGGCTGGCAGATCCGGCTGGACGACGAGTGTCCCACCGCACGCGAGCGGGACTTCGAGTACGCCGCGTCCCTGGAGTAGAGGCCGGCGAGCGTGTGATACTTCTCCGTGGAGCCGCTGCATTCTGCTGTGTACGTCGAACAACTGGGCGACGGCGATCCCGAGGTCGCCGTCGTGGGTGGGATTCACGGTGACGAACCCTGCGGTGTCCACGCGGTCGAGACGCTCCTCGAAGCGTCGCCGACCGTCGAGCGATCCGTCGCGTTCGTGATCGCCAACGAGGCGGCGATCGAGCGCGGCCAGCGCTACGTCGACACGGACCTGAACCGATCGTTCCCCGGCTCGCCGGACGGCTCTCGCGAGGAGCGACTGGCGGCCAGGCTGGTCGCGGAGATCGGGGACTGTACGACGCTGGCGCTGCACTCGACGCGGTCCTACGGCGGGATGTTCGCGCTCGTAGACACGATCGACGACCTCGCGCGGAGCGTCTGCCCGCGACTCCCGATCGACGCCGTGATCGAGACGGACGGCTCGAACGAGGGGCGGATCTTCGACGGGATTCCGGCGACGATCGAGGTCGAGTGTGGTTATCAGGGCTCCGAGCAGGCGGCCGACAACGCCGTCGTGCTGACGCGGGCCTTCCTCCAGGCGGTCGGCGTACTGCCAGCGGAGTCACGCACCGAGCCCAGAGACGTGCCGGTGTACGAACTCGGCGAGCCGATTCCGAAGGCGATGGGCGAGGTCTACGAGGTGTACGCGGACAACTTCGAGGAGGTCGGTGCCGGCGAGGCGTTCGCCGCCACCGACGGCGACCCCCTCGTCGCCGACGAGCCGTTCCACCCGGTGTTGCTCTCGCCAGACGGCTACGAGGACGTGTTCGGCTACACGGCCGAGCGGACCGGCACCCTCCGAAGTGGCGATTGATACGGATTATTGTAGCGATTTACCGGTGATCGTCGCCACGGAGTAGACGATCACCGGTAAGCAACTACAATAAACCGTATGAGACGGCGTCTCGTCGCCGTTTCTCCAGTCGACCGAACGACGGCATCGCCGTCCGCGTCGGCGGGCGTGACCGTCAGCGGCCGCTGCGCTCTTCGGGCGGTGCCAGCTCGACGAGCGTGAGGTCACGATCCAGTCCGCAGTAGTCGTGGGGGGGATCGCCGACGATCTCGTCGATGCGGTACTCCTCGTCGAAGGACGCTCCCGCCGGCTCGCAGTACTCGTGGCTCGGACAGCCGGTGTAGGGACACGGCCCCTCCAGCGTGGCGCTACTCCCGGCGTAGGCTCCTTTCGCGCTGACGTTGGCTTTGATCGGTGCGGGTTCGACCTCGACGGCCTTGACGCCGCTGTCGTGGACGGCACAGTCCAGTATCTGTCCCGACTCGCGAACGTCTGTGATCCGGTAGCGCACGCCTTCGGTGAGGTTGAGGCACTGGTCGCGATAGGGACAGCCGTCACAGCCGCTGGCCTCGCCGCGATAGACGAACTCCTCGCCGGCCGTCGCGAGGCGGGAGCCGATCAGCGTCACGGTAGTCATAGTCGTTCGTTCTCGGGGAAGACCACTATAGGTGTCGACTGGGCCACGGGCCGGTCGCGGGCCACATATTTACGTACCGAACGTCCCTACGTCGGGTAGTGACCTATCTGCGGCGATACCTCGACGGCGAGCCGACCGTCCTCGTCGTCGGATTCGACGACCCGCCACAGGTGGCCCAAGTGGTCCCGGCGTACGAACTGGAGGGCGTGGCCGACCGCGAGGCGGCGCTCGCAGCGCTCGACGAGGGCGTCGTCTGCCTGCTCGCGCGCGACTCGCTTCCAGACGGGACCGGCGACGATCTCGCGACCGACGTGTTCGAGATCACTGACGACGTTTCCGTCCTGATCGCTCCGACGGCCGGCGGGGCAGACCGCGCCGGTGCGGTCGGCCTCACTGGAGCCCGCTACGTCCCCCCGTCGGCCGCTCGGGGCCAGTTCGCGACGGCACTGGCCAGTGGTGCCGAGTCGGGCGAGCGCAGGCGAAGCGAGTCGCTGCTGGCGGACGCGTTCGAGCAACTGCTCTCGACACGGAGCGAGACGATCTACGTCAAGGACTCGGACGGGCGCTATCTCGCCGTCTCGAACTCCGACGAGCGGGATCGCTCGCTGTTGGGCACGACCGACGAACAGCTGGCACGCGAAGGCGACGCCGACGCGCCACTGCTCGAACGCCGTCACCGGGACGCGCTCGCGGTCGCCGAAGGGGGCGAGCCGATCGTCGGGGCCGTCGAGCGGTTCGGTCACGGCGAGGGTGCCGCCTGGCTCGAACGGACGATCTACCCCTGGCGGGTGGACGGTTCGATCGTCGGCGTCGTCGGCATCGAGCGGTCCGTCACGGAGCGCCACGACACCCGAGCCGCGATGCAGACCCGGATCGACCGTCTGGAACGGTTCACCAGCTACGTCAGTCAGGAACTCCGGTCGCCGCTGCAGGTCGTCGACGCCTACCTCGACCTCGCCTGGGCCGGCGACGAGGTCGCCTTCGACCGTCTGGCGGAGGCCACAGACCGGATGGCCGAACTCGTCGACGCCCTCGAACGACTCGTCGACGGTCAGCACGTCGACATCGAGCGCACGCAGACGGCCCGGATCGCGGCGATCGCTCGCGACGTGTGGACGGTCGTGGGCGATCGCCGAGGCTCGCTGTCGGTGGCGCTCTCGGACGACGCTGTCGTCAACGCACCCGAATCGACGATCAGGCCGCTCCTCGAAGCGTTCTTCGAGACGGCCGTCGCCGCGAACGACCGCCCCGACGGCGGCCGGGAGAGCCGATCCGTCGAGGTGTCTCTCGGTGCGCTCGACGACGGCTTCTACGTCGAACACGCCCACACCGACGCCGCTGGCGACGACTCCGAGCCGGTGTCGCCGGGCGTCCGGTCGACGGTCGAAGCACAGGGGTGGACGCTCGCGGTCTCCCGCGCGGACGGCGTCGCGCGCTACGAGGTCCGCAACTGCATGCTGGTCTCCCGGACACCGCGGGTCCCCGAACTGTGCGCGGACCGCACGCTCGACGGCTCGACCACCGTCGGGAACGACCAGTTCGAGGGCCGTGTCGCCGTCGACGGCGACCGCTGGACCCTCTCCAGCGGGCGCAGTTCCGACGAGGGTCAGCGAAGCGAGTTCGCGTACGCGGCAGTCGACGGACCGGTCGAGATGACGGCTCGGCTCCGTCGGCTGGACGAGGCCGGTCCGGACAGCACCGCCGGACTCGCGATCCGGTCGTCGCTGTCGACGGACGCCGTCTCTGGCTCCGTCGGGCGGACGGCGGAGGGCGGAACCGAGGTCCGCTGGCAGACGGCGGCGACCACGGCCGAAACGAGCCAGCGGCTGGACGCGGTCGTCGGACGGCACGACTGGTTTCGGCTCACCTTCGACGGCGACCGGGTCACGATCTCCGTGTCGGTCGACGGCCGGTCCTGGCAGCCGGTCGACCAGCGCACGCTCGAACTGTCCGGACGGGCGTACGTCGGACTGACCGTCTCGGACACTGCGTCCCAGCGTCGCTGTACTGCGGTGTTCGACGACGTCTCGGTGCGAACGGTCGACGACGGGCGCTGATTCTTTCGGTCCGTACGTTTATTTCACTCAGCGTGTAACCCCAGCTATGACGCTCTCCCGTCGGTCGTTCGGACAGACGCCGACGATCCTCGCCGTCGAACCAGCCGACTCCGACGCCCTGGACCCGCTGAGCGAGCTCGACCGGTTCGCCGTTCGCTCGGTCACAGAGCGCCTCGCGGCCGACCAGATCGACCCCGGTGTCGTCTGTGTGGTCGCCGCCGACTCCGATCGTTCGAGCGTCGATCCCGGAGCGGTGTCGACCGCCGACGGCGTCCCTCGGATCACCGTCTCCGAGACGTACGACGCCGACGAGGCGGCTGCGACCGCTGCCGCAGGCGGAATCTACCTGCCCCTCTCGACGATTTCGCGTGCGTCGTTCGTCGAGGCGGTCCGGGACGTGGCCCGCCGGGGGGAAGCCCACTCCGTGGCCCGCCTCCGGACGGACGCCTTCGAGCAGTTGCTCGACGCTCACGACGGATCGCTCTCCGTCAAGAACCGCGCCGGACAGTACGTCGCTGCCGCTGCCGACGGCGAACTGGACCGGGAACTGCTGTACGGCCGCACCGACGCGGACCTCGCGAGCGAGCGCGACGGCGCGTCGCACGTCTTCGAGCACGCACACGACCGAACGCAGTCGGTCCTCGAAACCGGGGAACCGATCGTCGGAGCCGTCGAACGGTACGACACCGGCGAGTCCGACCGCTGGATCGAGCGCACGATCCTCCCCTGGACGGGCGGAGCGGGCGAACTGCGCGGCGTCGTGGGCTGGGCGCGCGACGTGTCCGAGTGGGAGCGCGAGCGCCGGGAGATGCAGCGCCGGATCGACCAGCTCGAACGCTTCACCGGCTTCGTGACCCACGACCTGCGGTCGCCACTCCAGGTCGCCGACGGCTATCTCGAACTGGCCCAAGCGGGCGACCACGCGGCGCTCGACCGCGTGGAGAACGCCAACCGCCGGATGCAGGAGCTCATCAGCGACTTCGAGACCCTCGTCGGCGACGCACACGACGGCGACCCACACTACACGCGACTGGCCGACATGGCCCGAGACGTGTGGGAAGTCGTCGCGCGGGAGTCGTCGACGCTGCGGATCGATCTCCCGGACGAGACGATCGTCAACGCCGAACGGTCAGCGCTGCGTCCGATCCTGGAGAACCTCTTCACCAACGCGATCGATCACGGGGGATCGGACGTGACAGTCTGGCTGGGTGCGCTGGCGGACGGTTTCTACGTGGCAGACGACGGCCCCGGTATCCCGGAGTCAGAACGCGCCAAGGTGTTCGAAGCCGGCTTCACGACGGCCGAGGACGGCACGGGAACGGGGCTGGCGATCGTCGCCGACGCCGCCGACCGGCTGAACTGGGAGATCGGCGTCGAGGGCAGTCGTGCCGGCGGCGCGAAGATCACCCTCCGGAACTGCATGATGGCGACCGATCCGTCACGCCACGCGCCGGCCGACGCGACGTACGACCTCACGGACGCCCGCGACGTCGGCAGCGTGGCCCTCGCGGGGAGCGTGAGCGAGGACGGCGACGAGTGGGTCGTGACCGGCGGCGGTAGCGACGGCGAGCGCGCCGGGTTCTACTACGTCTACACGAGCGTCGCCGGACCGATCAGCGTCCGTGCCCGCCTCGCCGACTTCGAAGGGGCCGGACGCGACAGCCAGGCCGGACTGACCGTCAGGGACGACGCCGCTGGCGGCGCTCCGTACGGCTACGTCGGCCGAACGCCGGACGACGAAGTGGAGACCTGCTGGCGACAGACGCGGAGTGCGACGCCGATCAGCCAGCGCCTCGGATCGGGCGTGGCAGACGCTCGGTGGCTCCGTCTGGATCGGATCGGCGACAGCCTCACCTGTTACGTCTCCCGCGACGGCCATGGCTGGCGGACGATCGACCAGCGCCCGCTCTCGTTGTCGGACCCGATCACGCTCGGGCTGGCGGTCCACGGCGGAGTCGATCGGGACCGGGCGACGGCGGCGTTCGACGACGTCTCGATCCGCCGGATCGCTCCCGACGAGTGGTGACGGACGGTCTCCCTGCTTCGTCTGGACGGTGCGTCGTAGAACCGTTCGATGCTGCTGACGGACGGCTGTGGGTGCTTCGCGTGAGAGTTTACTCCGTGACGACGCTCACTCGTCTGTCGGGCCGACCACTTCGTCGAGCGCCCGAAAGTACCCCTCGCGGGGCACCTGATACTCGTCTCTGTAGTCGATCCGGCCGGCGTCGAAGTCGTCTGCGAGCGACACCGCGGCGTCGATCGCCGCCGCCCGATCGTCGTACCGATCGGTGCCACAGTCGACGTCGGGTTCGAGGTACAGCGTGACGAACCAGTCGTGGCCGACGCGTTCGCCACCGGGGCGACGGCCCCGTTTACCACGCGTCACGTAGATCGTCGGCAGACACGCCGCCGGCAACGACCCTCCGTCGAACACGTCCGGCCGGTACGCGAGCACGATCCGCCCTCGCTCCTCGTTCCAGCGTTCCCAGGCCGGATTCAGCGCGTCGAGTCCCATGTGCGGTCGACGGTCGCCCCGGAGAAAGGTCCGACGATCGCTCTCGGAGTGACGACCGTAGCGGTGATCCCCGAGCGTCCCAGCCGGCCCACGCGGGCCGACCTACTTACGTAATCGTACTTTCTCGATGACAAATATTGGAATTAATGGCGACTCTGGTGGCGGCCGAGGGAAGGATTATATGTCTGTATCTCCCATACGTTAAATAGTATCGGAAACGGTTCGATCAGCGATATGGTACCAACGACCAGGATAACGGCGTTTGTCCCGGCCATTGGTACGCATACACATGGCACGAAAAAGCAACAGACGCCCGGACCGTCGGTCCGAGCGTTCCAGTACTGCTGACCCGAACGGTTCCCGAGACACTGGTTCCGGCACGGCTGACGGCGTCGTCAGCGTCCGACCACACGCTGTGATAGTATGACAGGCACCAAAGAATCACTCGAGGAGTTGAGCAGAGAGTACCAGGATTCCATTCCGGCGGATCTCCGGACGACTCACTCGTTCGACTGGTACCTCGACGAGCTGTACGACCACCCCACGATCGCCCGCAACGCCCACCAGCGCGTCGCCGACATGTTCGACTACTACGGCACCGAGTACGACGAAGATGCCGGCGTCGTCGAGTACAAGCTCGCCTCCGAAGACCCGATCAACGACGGCGAGAACACCTTCTACGGACGCGTCGTCCACGAGGCGATGCACGAGTTCGTCAACAAGGTCAAGTCGGGGGCACGCGGGCTGGGGCCGGAGAAGCGCATCAAGCTGCTGCTGGGACCGGTCGGCTCCGGGAAGTCCGACTTCGACCGACAGATCCGCCGGTACTTCGAGGACTACACGCTCCGTGACGACGGCCAGATGTACACGTTCCGGTGGACGAACCTCTGTGACGTGATCGACGATCAGGACCCGGCCGACGACGTGGTCCGATCGCCGATGAACCAGGACCCCATCGTCCTGCTGCCACAGAAACAGCGCGACCGCGTCATCGAGGACATCAACGAGGAGCTGGACGCTCCCTACACGATCCGAAACGAGCAGTCTCTCGATCCGGCCAGCGAGTTCTACATGGATCGGCTGCTCGCCCACTACGACGACGACCTCGAATCGGTGCTCGACAACCACGTCGAGATCGTCCGCTTCGTCGCCGACGAGAACCAGCGTCAGGGGATCGAGACGTTCGAACCCAAAGACAAGAAAAACCAGGACGAGACCGAGCTGACCGGGGACGTGAACTACTCGAAGATCGCGATCTACGGCGAGAGCGACCCGCGGGCGTTCGACTACTCCGGGGCGTTCTGTAACGCCAACCGCGGTATCTTCTCCGGCGAGGAGCTGTTGAAGCTCCAGCGAGAGTTCCTCTACGACTTCCTGCACGCGACCCAGGAACAGACGATCAAGCCCAAGAACAACCCTCGCATCGACATCGACCAGGTGATCGTCGGCCGGACGAACATGCCCGAGTACCGGGACAAGAAGGGCGACGAGAAGATGGAGGCGTTCAACGACCGCACCAAGCGCATCGACTTCCCGTACGTGCTGGGCTACGAGGACGAGGCCAGGATCTACCGGAAGATGCTGCGCAACGCCGACCTGCCGGACATCCAGGTCGAGCCCCACACCCTGGAGATGGCCGGCCTGTTCGGCGTCCTCACCCGGATCGAGGAACCCGACTCCGAGACCGTCGACATGCTCCAGAAGGCCAAAGCCTACAACGGCGAGATCGGCGAAGCCGAGGACGTGGACGTGAAGAAACTGCGCGAGGAGGCCGCCGAGACGGCCGACATCGGCGAGGGGATGGACGGCGTCTCGCCGCGGTTCATCGGCGACGAGATCGCCGAGGCGATCATGGACTCGATGCACCGCAGCCGGCAGTTCCTCTCGCCGCTGACGACGTTCAACCACCTCGAAGGGAACCTGGAGAACCACGGATCGATCCCCGAAGAGGAGTTCTCGACGTACTACCGCTACCTCGAACTCGTCCGCGAGGAGTACAAGCAGCGAGCCATCGAGGACGTACGCCACGCGCTGGCCTACGACGTCGACGAGATCCAGCGCCAGGGCGAGAAGTACATGGATCACGTCATGGCCTACATCGACGACGACACCGTCGAGGACGATCTCACCGGCCGCGAGCAGGAGCCAGACGAGCAGTTCCTGCGCGGCGTCGAGGAGAAACTCGACCTGCCCGAAGACCGCAAGGACGACTTCCGGCAGGAAGTGAGCAACTGGGTCTCACGGCGCGCACGCGAAGGGGATACGTTCAACCCGCAGGACAACGACCGCCTGCGCCGCGCCCTGGAGCGCAAGCTCTGGGAGGACAAGAAACACAACATCAACTTCTCCGCGCTGGTCTCCAGCGGCGAGATGGACGACGACGAGCGCAACGAGTGGATCGACGCGCTGATCGAGCAGGGCTACTCCGAGGAAGGGGCCAAGGAGGTGCTGGAGTTCGCCGGTGCGGAGGTCGCCAAAAGCGAGATGGAAGAGTGATGAGCGGCGAGGACTTCATCGGTCGGGCGAACGAGACACTCGACAGCACCTACGAGGAGCCCGTGAGCCTCGCGGCCTTCCTCGATCGGCTGTTCGAACGGCCCGCGCTGGCCTCCCACGCCTCGAAGTACCTGCTCGACGCCATCGAGGACGCCGGCACCCGGACCGTCATCGAAGAGGGCGAGCGAAAGGACCGCTATCGGTTCTTCGACGATCCCCACAACGACGGCGAGCACGCCATCCTGGGCAACACCGAGGTGTTGAACAAGCTCGTCGACGACCTGCGGTCGATCGCCGCGGGCCGGGGGAAAGACGAGAAGATCATCTGGCTCGAAGGCCCGACGGCCACCGGGAAATCGGAGCTCAAACGCTGTCTCATCAACGGGCTGCGCGAGTACTCTCGAACCGACGAGGGCCGGCGCTACACCGTCGAGTGGAACGTCGCCGGGGCCGGCGGGAGCGACCGGACGCTCACCTACGGCGACGACCCCGTGGCCGACGAGGACGACTGGTACGAGAGCCCGGTCCAGGTCAACCCGCTCACGGTGTTCCCACAGGACGTGCGTCGCGATCTCCTCGCGGCGCTGAACGAGCGCCTCGGCGACCACGTCACGCTGCGCTCGGAGGGCGACCTCGATCCGTTCTCGCGAGAGGCCTACGAGTTCCTCGAAGAGCAGTACCGCCGCGAGGGGGTCGAGGACCTCTTCTCTGCGGTCACGAGCCCAGAACACCTCCGGGTCAAGAACTTCGTCGTCGACGTGGGCGACGGCATCGGCGTCCTCCACTCCGAAGACGAGGGGTCGCCCAAGGAGCGACTCGTCGGCTCGTGGATGCACGGCATGCTCCGGGAACTGGACTCGCGCGGGCGCAAGAACCCGCAGGCGTTCTCCTACGACGGCGTCCTCTCGCAGGGCAACGGCCTGCTGACGATCGTCGAGGACGCGGCCCAGCACGCCGATCTGCTCCAGAAACTGCTGAACGTCCCCGACGAGGGCCACGTCAAACTGGACAAGGGGATCGGGATGGACATCGACACCCAGCTGATCATCATCTCGAACCCCGACCTCGAAGCCCAGCTCAATCAACATGCCGACCGCGAGGGACAGGATCCGCTGAAGGCACTCAAGCGCCGCCTGGACAAACACGAGTTCACGTACCTGACGAACCTCTCGCTGGAGGCAGAGCTCCTCCGGCGCGAACTCACCAACGAGACGACGGTGTGGCAGGCCGACTCCTGGGACGAGCTGGAGACGTGGATCCAGGAACCACTCACGGTCGCCGTCCGGGACAGTGCGAACGAGGTGACCGACGTGGAGCTGGCTCCCCACACCCTCGAAGCGGCGGCGATGTACGCGATCGTCTCCAGACTCGACGCGACGGACCTGCCTGGCGGGCTCGATCTCGTCGACAAGGCGCTGCTGTTCGACCGTGGCTACCTCCCGGAGGGCGACGATCGGATCGCGGCCGAGGAGTTCGACTTCTCCGACGCCGCCGCCGACGGCGAGGGGGGGATCCCCGTGACGTTCACGCGGGACGTGATCGCGGACCTGCTGCACGAAGCCCAGGACCGCCACCACGCCGAGTTGCCCGTCGAACGGGTCCTCATGCCACGGGATATCCTCAACCGGATGGCCGAGAAGCTCGGGACTGCGCCGGTGTTCTCGCCGACCGAGGCCAGCGAGTTCGAGGAGCGCGTGGTCCCGGTCAAGAACCACGTCTTCGCCGAGCAAGAACGGGACGTGCTCGACGCCATCATGCGAGACAAGCGCGTCGACGAGTCGACCGTCGAGGAGTACGTCGAACACGTCTACGCCTGGGAGTCCGACGAGCAAATCGAGAACGAACGCGGCGAGTACGAGGAGCCCGACCCGCTGAAAATGAAGGTGTTCGAGATCGAGCACCTCGGCCGCTTCGCGGAGGACAACTACGACGGCAACGAGCCCGACGACGCCGTCAGATCGTTCCGGACCGAGAAGATCATCACGGCGCTGAACCGCCACGCCTGGCAGTCCCGTGACGAGACGTTTCACGTCGGCGACGTGAACCCCAAGGAGATCCCCGTCATCCAGACGGTCCTGGGGAGCCACGACTGGGCCGACGTACAGCGGGCCTACGAGGACTTCGACCCGCGCCAGTGGGACAACCCGCCGAGCGGGACCGAGACGGCCGACCTGAAGGAGACGACGATCGAGAATATGCGCGAGCTCTTCGACTACAGCGCGGCGTCGGCGGAGCTGACGAGCCGCCATGTCATGAGCCAGGTGAGTTACAAATGGGACTGAGAGACGACCTCGAACGGTACCGTGAAGTCGGCGAGCAACGCCGCCAGGACCTCGCCGAGTTCATCCAGTACGGCGACCTCGGCCAGAGCCGACAGGACTCGGTGCAGATCCCGATCAAGATCGTCGACCTCCCCGAGTTCGAGTACGACCAGCGCGACATGGGCGGCGTCGGTCAGGGCCAGGACGGCCAGCCCCAGCCCGGCGATCCGGTGGGCCAGCCCCAGCCAGACGACGACGGCGACGAGGACGGCGAGCCCGGCGAGCCCGGCGAGGACGGCGGCGACCACGAGTACTACGAGATGGATCCCGAGGAGTTCGCCCAGGAACTGGACGAGCAACTCGGACTCGACCTCGAACCGAAGGGCAAGCAGGTGATCGAGGAGGTCGAGGGCGACTTCACCGACATCACCAGGTCCGGCCCCTCCTCGACGCTGGACTTCGAGCGGCTGTTCAAGCAGGGCCTCAAGCGAAAGCTCGCGATGGACTTCGACGAGGCGTTCGTCCGCGAGGCGCTGAAAGTCGACGGCTGGGGGCCGGCGACCGTCTTCGAGTGGGCCCGCGAGCAACACATCCCCGTCTCGAAGGCCTGGATCGAGGAGGCCTACGCGGAGTTGCCGGCCGACGAGAAGGCCGTCTGGGACAGCATCGACGAGATGACCGACGCGGTCGACCGAGAGAGCACCGCCAACCGGATCCGACGGGAGGGCGTCGACCAGATTCCGTTCCGACGGGAAGACGAGCGATACCGCTACCCGGAGATCGAGGAGGAGCGCGAGAAGAACGTCGTCGTCGTCAACATCCGCGACGTGTCCGGGTCGATGCGCCAGAAGAAACGAGAGCTCGTCGAGCGGACGTTCACGCCGCTGGACTGGTACCTCCAGGGCAAGTACGACCACGCCGAGTTCGTCTACATCGCCCACGACGCCGACGCCTGGGAGGTCGATCGCGACGAGTTCTTCGGCATCCGCTCTGGCGGCGGGACCCGCATCTCCAGCGCGTACGAACTCGCGCTGGCACGGCTCGAAGAGGCCTACCCCTGGGCCGACTGGAACCGCTACGTGTTCGCGGCCGGCGACTCGGAGAACTCCTCGAACGACACCGAAGAACACGTCATCCCACTGATGGAGGAGATCCCGGCGAACCTCCACGCCTACGTCGAGACCCAGCCGTCGGGCAACGCGATCAACGCGACCCACGCCGAGGAAGTGGAGCGCCACTTCCGCGAGACCGACGACGTGGCCGTGGCCTACGTCTCCAGCCCGGAGGACGTGACCGACGCGATCTACGAGATCCTGAGCACGGAGGACGAATCATGAGTACCGACGACCACATCCGCAAACGGCGCGTCGCCGCCGAACTCGAAACGTCAGTCGACGAGGCGGCGAATCTGGCGAAGAAACTCGGTCTGACCCCCTACCCGGTGAACTACTGGATCGTCGACTACGACGAGATGAACGAGCTGATCGCCTACGGGGGATTCCAGCAGCGGTACCCCCACTGGCGGTGGGGCATGGCCTACGACCGCCAGCAAAAGCAGGGGCAGTTCCTCGGCGGGAAGGCCTTCGAGATCGTCAACAACGACAACCCGGCCCACGCCTTCCTCCAGGAGTCCAACGAGCTGGCCGACCAGAAGGCCGTCATCACCCACGTCGAGGCCCACGCGGACTTCTTCGCGAACAACGACTGGTTCGGACTGTTCGCGGGCGGAGCGGCCCCGGGGGCCGCTGACAGCGAAGACGGCCAGCGCCGTCTGAGCAATCCCGAGGCCGCGGCGATGCTGGGACGCCACGCCGAGACGATCGAGGAGTACATGCAAGACCCCGAGATCGACCGCGCCGAGGTCGAGAAGTGGATCGACCACGTCCTCTGTCTGGAGGACAACATCGACCAGCACCAGCCCTACGCGCCCGTCGACGGCGAGGACCGCCCCGACGAGGCGGACCTCGAAGAGATAGCGGACCAGCTCGGCGATCTCGAACTCTCGGAAGAGGTCCGCAGACAGGTCTTCACTGAAGAGTGGCTCGACGCCCAGAGCGAGGACGACGAGCCGATCACGTTCCCCGAAGAGCCACAGAAAGACGTGCTCGCCTTCCTCCAGACACACGGCATGCAGTACGACGCCGACGGCGAGAAGGCCGTCGAGATGGCTGACTGGCAGTCGGACGTACTGGAGATGCTCCGCCGGGAGGCGTACTACTTCGCTCCCCAGAAAATGACAAAGGTGATGAACGAAGGATGGGCAAGCTATTGGGAATCCGTCATGATGGCCGGAGAGCAGTTCGCGAGCGCCGACGAGTTCGTCCTCTACGCCGACCACATGTCGAAGGTGCTCGGGTCGGGCGGGCTCAACCCCTACAAGCTCGGGCTCGAACTGTGGACGTATCTCGAAAACAGCGAGAACCGCCGGGAAGTCGTCGAGCGACTGCTTCGCGTCGAGGACGTGACCTGGCGGAACTTCCACGACGTGATCGACTTCGAGCGGGTACAGGACCTGATCGCGCCCGATTCGGCGGTGACCGACGTGCCCGCCAGCCTCGACGATCTCGACCCCGACGATCCGCGAGTCGACGCCGACGCGCTCGCTCGCGCCCGCGACGGAGAGATCGACGTCGAGACCTACCCGTGGAAGGTCCTGACCGAAGCGGGGATGGCCGAACGCCACTACTCGCTGGTCAAGCCACAGTACCGCGGATTCGTCTCGCGCATCAGCCAGTCGGAGCTGGAGCGCATCTCGCGGTACATGTTCGACGACGCCCGGTACGAGAGCGTGGCCGACGCCCTCGCGGATGTGGACTACTCGCGGGGCTGGGACCGGATGCGCGAGGTCCGCGAGAGCCACAACGACGTGACCTTCCTCGACGAGTTCCTCACCCAGGAGTTCGTCGACGAACACGACTACTTCACCTACGAGTACACCCACTCCTCGGGCAACTTCCGTGCCACTTCGACGGCCGCCGAAGACGTGAAAAAGAAGCTGATGTTGCAGTTCACCAACTTCGGCAAGCCGACGATCACCGTCGCCGACGGCAACTACCGCAACCGCAACGAACTCCTCTTGACCCACCAGTACAACGGCGTCGTGCTGGACCTCGAACAGGCTACAGAGACGCTGCAACGCGTCTTCGAACTCTGGGGGCGGCCAGTCAATCTGCTGACCATCGACAAGGAGTTCGACGAACACGACGTGGAGGTCGCGCGGCGACGCGACCAGGAACCCGAGCCCGAGGCGGTCGGCAAGCGCCTGCGATACGACGGCGAGGAGGTCACGATACAGGAGGTCGACTGGTCCGAGGTCGAACACTTAGACGCCGACGACATCGACTACGACACCAAGCCCGAGGAGTGGCTGTCGTAGCGGCCCGGCTCGCGAGAGTCACCCTGAGATCGTCCGTCTTCGTGTGATCTTCCGCCAGTTCGGTCGACCGGACACCTACGCTGTTATCCATTGGTACCAGGCCGCCAGCGGCCGTTGACTGTATCATGAGTACCGTTCTCGTCTGGTTCCGCCGCGATCTGCGCTGTCACGACAACGCGACGTTGCGACGCGCCGTCGCCGAGGCCGACACCGTCGTGCCGCTGTACTGTCTCCCGGATCGACTGACCGGCGAGGGGATGTTCGGGCTCGACAGGGTCGGTCCCCATCGGGCGCAGTTCCTGATCGAGAGCCTCGCGGACCTGCGCGAGTCGTTGCGGGACCGGGACGGCGAACTGTACGTTCGCAGCGGCGACCCCGGGACGGTCGTCCCCGAGGCCGCTGAGGAGTTCGACGCCGACGCGGTCTACTGGCAGGCGCTCCCGGGTCCCGAAGAGCGGGACGAAGCTGGCAGCGTTCGGGCGGGGCTGGCCGACGCCGGGATCGACTCCGAGACGTTCTGGACGCACACGCTGTACCACCGCGACGACCTCCCCAGACCGCCCGACGAGATCGAGGACACCTTCACGCCGTGGAAGGACCGAACCGAAGCGAAGGCGACCGTCCGACCGCCCAAACCGGCCCCGGAGTGGGTCCACGCCCCCAACGGCGGCCGGCGCGCCAGCAGCGGTGCCGACGATCTCCCCACGCTCGCGGACTTCGGCTTCGGCGAGGACGAGGCGACGGTCGACGACCGCGGCGTCCTCGACTGGACCGGCGGCGAGACGGCGGGGCTGGATCGCGTCGCGACGTACGTCTGGGAGCGTGACTGCCTGCGGGAGTACCGCGAGACGCGCAACGGCCTCGTGGGTGCCGACTACTCCTCGAAGTTCTCGCCGTGGCTCTCCTTTGGCTGTCTCTCGCCGCGTCAGATCCACCGCGAGGTCGAGCAGTACGAGACCGATCGGGTGGAAAACGACTCGACGTACTGGCTCGTCTTCGAGCTGACCTGGCGGGACTTCTTCCAGTACCAGCTCGCGAAGTACGGCGCGAAGTGGTTCCAGCCCGGCGGCATCCGCGACCGGGACGACATTCGGTGGCGGCGCGACCGTGCGCAGTTCGAACGCTGGGCGCGTGGCGAGACGGGGATCCCCTTCGTCGACGCCAACATGCGCGAGCTGAACGCGACGGGATACGTGAGCAATCGCGGCCGCCAGAACGTCGCCTCGTTTCTCTCGAACAACCTCCGGATCGACTGGCGGCTCGGGGCGGCATACTTCGAGTCGCGGCTGGTCGACTACGACGTGGCCTCGAACTGGTGTAACTGGGCGTACCAGTCACAGGTCGGCAACGACTCGCGAGACAGCTACTTCGAGATCGTCGGCCAGGC
Organism: Halomicrobium mukohataei DSM 12286; assembly: GCF_000023965.1. Classification (NCBI taxonomy): domain Archaea; kingdom Methanobacteriati; phylum Methanobacteriota; class Halobacteria; order Halobacteriales; family Haloarculaceae; genus Halomicrobium; species Halomicrobium mukohataei. The sequence goes on from NC_013202.1 coordinate 2,154,927, forward strand.
GACACACTACGATCCCGAGGGGGCGTACGTCACTCGCTGGTGTCCGGAACTGTCGGCACTTCCGCCGGAGTACGTCCACGAGCCCTGGACGATGAGCGAGCACGAGCAGGCCGACTACGGCGTCGAGCTGGGGACCGACTACCCCGCGCCGATGATCGACCTCGAAGCGTCCTACGAGAAGCTACGCTGATACGCCGGTACGCAACGACGACCGTCGGATCAGTCGTCCACCGTAACGGGATCCTCGTAGATCTCCGAGAGCCGGTCCTCGAAGGCCTTCCTGATGTTGCGGCGCTTTTTCTTCATCGACGGCGTCAGGAGGTCGTTCTCGGCGGTCCACTCCCTTGGGAGCAGCACGAACTTCTTGATCGTCTCGACCTTTTCGAGGTCCTCGTTGACCTCGTCGACGGCCTCCTGGATCCACGCGTGGACGCGCTCGTCGTCACACATCTCGGCCTCGCTGTCGGGCAGGTCGATCCCCTCGCGGTCGGCCCAGCGACGCAACTGCTCGAAGTTCGGGACGAACATCGCCGCGATGAACTTCTGGTCGTCGCCGACGACCATCGCCTGTGCGACGCGGTCGCTGGTCGAGAAGGCGTCCTCGATGGGCTGGGGAGCGACGTTCTTGCCCGTCGAGAGGACGATCACCTCCTTGAGGCGGTCGTGGTAGATCAGGAAGTCGTCCTCGGTCCGCTCGACGATGTCGCCGGTGTGGAACCAGCCGTCGGGCTCGAAGGACTGGGCGGTCTCTTTCTCCCGGTTCCAGTAGCCGTCGGCGACGTTCGGCCCCCGGACCAGCAACTCGCCCACGTCTCGGCTGGTCTCGAAGTCGTCCTGATCGACGACGTGGGTGTCGAGTTTGACCTCCTCGTCGACGACGGGAACGCCCATCGTCCCCGGTCGCACGTCTTCGGGAGGGTTGACGCTGACGACCGGTGCGGTCTCGGTGAGGCCGTACCCCTCGACGATCGTGAGGTCCATCCCGAGGAACGTCTCGCACAGCTCCTTCGAGAGGCTGCCGCCGCCACTGACCATGAACTCGATGTTGCCCCCGAGGTTCTCCTTGAGCTGGCTGTACACCAGCCGGTCGCTGACCGCGTGCTTCAGGCCCAAGAGCGGGCCGGGATCGTCGGTCCGGGCCCACTCCCTGGCCACGTCGGTCGACCACTCGAAGATGCGCTCTTTGATCGGCGATTCGCTGGCCTGATCGCGCATTCGATCGAAGATCCGCTCGTAGACGCGGGGGACGCTCGCACCGGTGTCGGGCCTGATCAGCTTGATGTCGTCGGCGAGCGTGTCGGGATCCTCGACGTAGCCGACCGTCGCGCCCGCGGCGAACATCACGAAGTGGCCGGCGAGCCGTTCGAAGACGTGTGCGAGCGGCAGGAAGGAGATCGAAGTGGTGCCCGGCGAGAGCGTCGGATGGTCCGGGTCCTTGTCGGGGCGGGGCGCGAGTCGCTTGTACACCTGGTTGACGTTCGAGCGGAAGTTTCTGTGGGTGAGCTTGACTCCCTTCGGCTGGCCGGTCGTCCCGGACGTGTAGATCAGGCTCGCGAGGTCCGACGGAGAGCGCTCTTCGAGCCAGGACCGGTAACGAGCGTCGTCGTAGGCTTTGGCACCGATCTCGTGGAGCTCTCCCAGCGTGTACACGTCGTCGCGGTCGGTGTCGTACTCGTCGATGGTGACGATAAAGGAGAGTTCGAGTCGATCCTCGACTTCGAGAAGCCGGTCGAGCAGCGCCTCGTTCTCGACGACGACGCCGTCTGCGCCGGGATCGCTCAGGAGGTACTTGACCTGACGCGGGGAGGACTCGGTGTAGACCGTCGTGACGATGCCGCCGGCCGCCAGCGCCGCGAAGTCGGACAGCGCCCACTCCATGCGCGTACTGGAAAAGAGGCCCACGCGAGTGTCGTGGTCGACGCCGAGTTCGCGAAAGCCCGCCGCGAGGTTGTGGACCATCGACTGCATCTCGTCGTAGGTGATCGAGGCGTAGTCTCCGTCCGGAGCCGCCGGCATCACTGCGGGTGTCAGCGAGCGGTCGTAGGTGCCGCCCTTGTACAACTGGGCGGTCCTGTCCGCGTTTCGCTGTGCGGTGGCCTCGAACAGCTCCGGGATCGTCGTGTCGGCGACGACTTCGTCCGAGTACTCTCGCTCCGCTTCACGCCACGACGGCACCGTTCTTGACCCAGCCATGAGACACATATACACGGTCGACCGTGATATAAATAGGGGCGTATAACTGTCTCGGAGTTCCCGTTCGTTCCCGTTGTTCGCCGTTTACTGTCGACCCTCCGAACGGACCAGCCGCTCGCCCGCGATCGACGGGACCGACCGCGCCTTTTAACGCGGCGGCCCTGCAAACACGCTCTATGACTGACGGGTGGTTCGCCGGGCTCGATCCCGACGACGACGAGGCAGCGGTCGCCGCGATCCGCGAGGGCAGCGCCGACGAACCGGCCGAGTGGCCTCGGCTGGCCGTCGACGCGGGGTTCGCTGACGACACCGACGACTACTACGACCGCCTGCGCGCCGCGACGATGGCGGCCGCGGAGCAAGCCGTCCAGGAGCGGGAGGGTGCCGACGACCGCCAGCTCGTCCACGCGGTGCGGTCGATGGCCGACTGCGAACGGACGGCAAACGAGCTGGCAGAGCGAGTCGCCGAGTGGGGCGAGAGCCGCTCGGCGGACGCCGGCAGCGGCGTCGAGTACGCCCGCGAGCTGGCCGCGAGTGAGCCGTCGGATCCGGCCGGGGAGAGAGTGCAGTCGCTCGCCCAGCGGGTGGTCGATCTCGACGAGGAAGCCGACCGTCTGCGAGCGTACATCGACCGGACGGCTCCCGAGGTCGCGCCGAACCTGGCGGCACTGGCCGGGCCCGTGCTGGCCGCTCGTCTCGTCTCGCTGGCCGGCGGGCTCGAATCGCTCGCGAAAAAGCCGAGCGGGACGCTACAGGTCCTGGGCGCTGAAGACGCGCTCTTCGCGCACCTCCGTGGATCGGCCCCCTCGCCGAAACACGGGATCATCTTCACCCACGAGGCGGTTCGGGGGACTCACCCGGACCACCGCGGGTCGGCTGCCCGTGCGCTCGCTGGCAAGCTCACCATCGCCGCACGGATCGACCACTACAGCGGCGACCTGCGGCCAGACCTCCAGGCGGAACTCGACGAGCGGATCGAGGCGATCCAGTCCCGAACGGGAGGTGACGGCGAGTGACGCTCCCGGACGGCGTCGAGCGCCACGACTTCGGCGGCGAGACGGGGCTGGCGACGCGGGGCGAGCCGGTGTACGGCGAGGCGACCGACGGCGCGTGGCGACGCTGGGACCCCGACCGTTCGAAGCTCGGCGCGATGCTCGCACTCGGGATGGAGACCGGCCTGGCGGGCAGCGAGACGGTGCTCTACCTCGGTGCCGCCGCCGGGACGACCGTCAGCCACGTCGCGGACTTCGCCGGGCCGACCTACGCCGTCGAGTTCGCGCCACGGCCCGTCAGGGATCTGCTCGATGCGGCGGACCCGCGACCGAACCTCTTCCCGCTCCTGAAAGACGCCCGCGAGCCGGAGTCGTACGCCCACGTCGTCGAACCGGCCGACGTGCTCGTCCAGGACGTGGCGACGCGCGGACAGGCACTCGTCGCCAACCGCAACGCACGCTTCCTCCGCCCGGACGGACGGCTCCTGCTGTCGATCAAGGCTCGCAGCGAGGACGTGACCGCCGATCCAGCGGCCGTCTTCGAGGACGTACTGACGACGCTCGAAGAGCGCTACGAGATCGAGGCCAGCGAGTCGCTGGCACCGCACCACGACGACCACCTCGGCGTCGTCGCCCGGCCTCGGCGTGACGGAACGTTTTAACGCCCGGCAACCGACACTGTGACCGATGGAGGAGACGGGTTCCGCCGCCGCGTTCGACCGGATGGGCACGCTCGGGATCGAAGAGGAGTTCTACGTCGTCGACGAGTACGGCCGGCCGACTGCAGGGTCGGACGAGCTGGTCTACGAGAGCGACCCGCCGACGATCCTCGACGGACGGCTCGACCACGAACTGTTCAAGACCGTCGTCGAGACTCAGACGCCGACACTCGACGGGCTCGATGACGCACGATCGGCTCTGGAAGACGTTCGCAACGCACTGGTCGACCACGCCGAGGCCAACGGCTTCCGGATCGCGGCGGCCGGGCTCCACCCGCTCGCGAAGTGGCGCGAACTCGAACACGCCCAGAAACCCCGCTACCGCTCCCAGCTGGATCGCATCCAGTACCCCCAGCACCGCAACACCACAGCGGGCCTCCACGTCCACGTCGGCGTCGACGACGCGGACAAGGCCGTCTGGATCGCCAACGAACTCCGCTGGCACCTCCCGCTCGTGCTCGCGCTGTCTGCGAACTCGCCGTACTGGAACGGCTACGACACCGGGCTCGCGTCCGCTCGTGCGAAGATCTTCGAGGGGCTCCCGAACACGGGAATGCCGACCGCGTTCGAGTCGTACGCGGCCTACGAGCAGTTCGAGCGCCGGATGGTCGAGACCGACAGCATCCGCGACCGGGGAGAGCTGTGGTTCGACGTGCGACCACACTCCGGACACGGTACCGTCGAAGTCCGGACGCCGGACGGCCAGCGGAACCCCGAGTACGTGCTGGCCTTCGTCGAGTACGTCCACGCGCTGGTCGCGTCCCTGGCCGACCAGTTCGAAGACGGTGCCTCGGGAACCGATACCCGGCGTGAGTATCTGGACGAGAACAAGTGGCGAGCGATGCGCCACGGTCACGACGCCTCGCTGCTCACCCGAACGGGGTCGACGGCTCCGCTGGGAGAACTGGTCGACCGGGAGTGTGACCGACTCGGAATCGACGGCCTCCGGACGCTCTACGACCGCGAGAGCGGTGCGAATCGCCAGCGCCGCCTCCGGAAGCAAGGCGTCGCCACTCTCGCAGACGACCTCGTCTTGCAAAAGAACGCGTAATTGGGTACTACCCCCACTCCACGTCACTTCGAGCCCGTCGCGGGCATCCCGGTGCCGGCCGGGTCACCACGCCGGCCGAACGTCTACTTGCGGTGTACCATCCCATGCCACACCGCTACCGTTACATTGTGGGGTATCTGGTAAATAGTTTCCGAGACATCTCGTCCGCGATAATGGCGGAGGGTATCAGCCATTCTTTAAGTAATATTCCTGCAAAAGCAATTTTGACCTTCCGGAGAGGACCCAAGGTTTTAGTGCGCTGGCGACTTCCGTCCTTCTAGAAACGACATGACGACAGACGACACATCCGACGATCGCGAGGACGAGGGCGACGACTTCGGCGAGGACCCGTTCGGCGACGACCCTTTCGACGAGGAACTGGACGACGACGTGGACGTACGCGAGCGACTGGAAGAGGAGGCCGACCGCGCCGTCGAGTCCTTCGACGAGGGGATCGTCGACCTGCTGTCGTGGGTACTGGACACGGAGACCCGGGCACGGATCTACGTCCACCTCCGGCAGCGTCCCGACAGTACGAGCGACGAGATCGCAGAGGGGACCGGACTGTACCCGAGCACCGTCCGAGAAGCGCTTGCGGAACTCCACGAGGAGGGGAAAGTCGCCCGCCAGAAACGCGAGAGCGACGGCGCGGGGAACAACCCCTACGAGTACGCCGCGATGGCTCCCAGCGACCTCGTGACTGACGTTGTCGACGAGGTTCAGTCGGAGCTCAACACCGTGTTCAACCTCGACAACTACCTGGGCGGTCGCGACCGCGACACCGAGGACACCGAGACCGAGCCGGTCACCATCAGCGTCAGTGACGAGGCCGACGACGAGGCCGACGACGAGACCGACGACGAGACCGACGACGAGACCGACGACGAGGCGACCGACAGCGACGACGACGCGGCCGCTGACGACGACGAGTAGCCCCCTCGTCTCGTACTGCCGGAGTCGAAGCCCCTAAATCGAGAGCCCTTCTGCCACGTTGTATGAAGGTCGCGCTGGGTGGGACGTTCGATCCGATTCACGATGGTCACCGCGCGCTGTTCGAGCGTGCGTTCGAACTGGGCGACGTGACGGTCGGGCTGACCAGCGATGATCTCGCGCCCGAGCTCCGGAACGAAGACCGCTACGTCCGCTCCTTCGAGGAGCGCCGTCGGGACCTCGACGAGGAACTCGCCGACTTCGCCGCGGAGTACGACCGCGAGTACGACGTCCGAGAGCTGACGGAACCGACCGGAATCGCCACCGAACCCCAGTTCGACGTACTGATCGTCTCTCCCGAGACCGAGACCGGTGGCAAGCGGATCAACGAGATCCGAAGCGAGCGTGGCCACGACACGCTCGACATCGAGGTCGTCCCGCACGTCTACGCCGACGACGACGAGGTGATTTCGAGCACACGGATCGTCCGCGGCGAGATCGACCAGCACGGCAACGTCACGCCCGACCGAGACGGTCGCCCAGAACGGGCCTGATTCTGCCGCCGTGCGGTTTCCGTGACCGGCCGAACCTTTCGACGGAGTTCCGACGGCACGATCACCAGTCCGGGGCGTCCAGCCCGGCGTCTTCGAGCAGTCCTTTCCACCGCTGTTGAATCGTCAGCCGAGACACGTCCGCCGCGTCGGCGACGACGCGCTGTGACCGCTCCTGTCCGCTGACCAGCGCACCGACGTAGAGGCTCACCGCCATCACCGCACGCTTGGAGCGTTCCTCTTCGACCGGCATCGACGAGAGAAACAGGTCGACCGCTCGGGACCGTGCCGTCCCCTCCAGGTCGAGTCGATCTGCCGTCGCTTCGAGATTCTCCAGCCACTCCTCGTGTTCCCGCCGGTCGCTCGCGCGGTACATACACCCTCGTTGGCCCCGATCGGACTTAAACGCTCGTCGATCTGTCGGCGACGATCTCACCGTCGTCGAACGGCTCGACGATCCGGACCCGCCGGCAGACGCCATCCGGGACCGCGCCGGAGAGCGTTAAGTACTTGAACCGGTCGGGAATAGCCACTCCTGCGCGCGGGTAGCCAAGCACGGAAAAGGCGTAGCGCTTAGGACGCTATCCCGTAGGGGTCCGCCGGTTCAAATCCGGTCCCGCGCATGAGCGAACGGAGTGAGCGAAGAGCAGGGCCGAATTTGAGCCCTGGAAGACGATCGAAGCGAGTCTTCGTCCGGTTCAAATCCGGTCCCGCGCACTGACTGAGTGTTTCGAGCGGAGCGAGCAAACGAAAGACGGAGCAGGGCCAGATCCGAGGCCCAGAAGACGAACGGAGCGCAGCCTCGCCTCGTTCTCGGTTCGATGCCTACGGACGAGGTTCCGGAACCGGGAACCGAAACTCGAAGACGGTGCCGTCTTCGCCCGTCTTTGAGAGGGTTACGGAGCCGTCGTAACTGTCCGTGATCTCGCTGACCAGATAGAGCCCCAGTCCGTGGTCGCTCACCTGTGGCCGGTCGAACAGCGTCGCCAGTTTGCGCTCCGGAATCCCCTGGCCGTCGTCTTCGATCGTAACGACGACGGCGTCGTCGACGCTCACGATGTCGACCACGATCTGCAACGATGGCGTCTCGTTGTGCTCGACCGCGTTTCTGAGGATGTTGGCGAAGATACGTCCCGCCAGCTCGTCGGCACGGATGTAGTGGTCGTCCTGACATCGCAACTCGACGTCGATCTCTGGATGTTGATCCCGAACCTTCTGGATCTCGTTTCGGAGGACGTTCGTGAGGTTCGTCTCCGTCAGTTCCCGGCCGTCCTCGATCGTACTGAGCAGCGTACGCACTTCCTGGATGACGGTCGTTATCTCCTCGCCTTGCCTGTGAACGCGTTCGATCCGCTCGTCGTCGGGATCGATGGGTTCCTCGGCGGCCATCAACACCGATGCGTTCCCGGTGATCACCTGCGCGGAGTTGAGTACTTCGTGGCGCAGAATGCCGTTCATCTGATCGATCAGATCTCGCTGCTTCTCGGCGTGTTCCGCACGAAGTGACTCGCGTTCTGCAGTCAGTGTACTGACGACCACCCGTACCTGTGCGATTCCGACGACGAGACCGACGCCGAGACCGACCGCGAGCGACCAGCGAATCCAGCTCACGAGTATCCAGATGCTCTCCGTCGAGATCGAGGCCATGAGGACGACGTTGAACACGAGAAAACAGCTCCCACCGGTCAGCCAGTACAGTTTGATCTTCGAGCACTGCTCGGTCGAAAATTCGCGCTTCCGTGACCACTGCGCTCCGTAGATCATTCCGAGACAGGACGGGACGACTGTGAGAACGCCGATAATATACTTCGGAGTGTGCAGTACCGGCGAATCCAGTGCGTACAGGTACACCGGTTCGGCTGTCGTCCACACCAGGAGCAGAAGTGCCGTGAGGCTAATCACATCGACGGCGTTAGAACGTGGCTTCGTCCCCAGATACCTCTCTATCACGTCCATCTATCTATCGGTAAGTCACAAAAGAGTCACAGACGTTATCGATCGAAATAACAGCCCGGGAGACGACTCACGCCAAGGCTACACGCCGGTTAGATGAACTGTCGGAACGAGATAATACCTCTCGATTGGACGGTGTACTCACACGCCAGTACACAGCCATCGTACGGTCAGACGGACCCCCTGCTCTGTGTGACTTCAGGGTTTGTGCGTGAAGATGACGACGTTGCCGTCGTCGATGGTCGTACAGAGGTCGAGATCCATGTCCAGATTGAGCGACGTGAACTCGTTCTTGCAGACGACCATGTCGTCGAACGGCTCTTCGCAGGCCGGGCACGCGACGGCGGTCGTGTTCTGGTACGACGAGATCGCGTCGTTGTCTTCTCGGGGGGTCAGCGACGAGACGAGTTCCTCGAACTCTTCCATACTGGTGCGGGCGGTGGCCGCGACAATAAATTGTGGGGCGAACCGACTCGGGCGTAACCGACGCGTTCAAGTCCGCCTGCGCCGGGAACTGATGCAATGAGTACAGACGGTGGCACGCGACTGGTCCTCGTCGCTGGTTCGACACGGACGGCCGAGATCGACGGTATCTCTGCGGCCGGGGCCGACGAATCGCTGCTGGCACACACACCTGCTGCCGACGCCGAGATCCTGCGCTACGGCGATGTCGTGCGAGCGCCGGAGGTCCCCCAGAGCCCGACCGGCTGTCTCACGCCCGCCGTCGTCACGCGTGCGGTCGTCGAGTTACTGGACCTGGACGTGACCGTCGTCGACGGCGGGCTCGCCGAGCCGAGCGGTGCGCCGACGGTGACGGTCGGCGCGAGGCCGGGCCGAGACGTTCGCGAGCAGGACCCGGTCCCGTCGGCACCGGGCGCGTTCGAGGCGGCCCGGCAGTTCGGCCGCTCGCTGCCCGCCGACGAGGTCGTGATCGGAGAGACGATTCCGGGCGGGACGACGACGGCACTCGGCGTCTTGCGGGCGCTGGGCGAGCGCGGTGGAGTCTCCTCGTCGCTCCCTGAGAACCCGGTCGACCAGAAGGAGTCGGTCGTCGAGGAGGGGCTGACCGCGAGTGCGATGGAACCCGGCGAGGCGGCCGACCAGCCAAAGCGGGCTGTCCGCCGGATGGGCGATCCGGTGCTGGCCGTCGCCGCGGGGGTCGCGATCGGTGCGATCGAGACCGGGCGAGCGGTGACGCTGGCCGGCGGGACCCAGCTGGCGACCGTGGGCGCGCTCTTGCGCCACGCCGGCATCGAGGGGCCGCTGTCGCTCGCGACTACGTCGTTCGTCGACGACGATCCCTCGGCCGACGTTCGCGGACTGGCGGCGGATCTCGACCTCGATCTGACGGTGACCGATCCGGCGTTCGATCGGGCCGACCACGTCGCGATGGAGCGGTTCGTTGTGGGCGAGGCCAAGGAGGGCGTCGGGATGGGGGGTGCGCTGGCGCTGGCCGATCGGGCCGAACTCGATCCGGCGGTGGTTCGTGACCGGGTCGCTGCGATCGCCGACGATCTCGCGTTCGAGCCCTGACGGCGGACAGCCGTCTGACGCGAGTCAGACGGCCAGCAAACCTTTTTGACGCACCCCAGCAAAAGGAAAATGATGAGCGCGTTGCGCGAGTTCCTCGACGACATCGTCGCCGACACCGACGCGGTGTTTCTGTTCTCTCCGAGCGCGTCGCTGTACCAGTCGTTCGAGGACGACGACACCGAGGTCGTGGTGATCGCTCCGGAAAACACGGTCGACGCGGAGACGTTCGTCGAGTTGCCCCTGGAGTTCACCAACATGGCCGACCGGATTCGCTTCGGTGTCGAAGGTGCGCTCGAACAGGAGTACGTCGAGGAAGACGCCGACGTGGTCTGTATCGGTGACGTGTTCGACGACACGCCGGATTCGATCGTTCGCGTCCAGGTCGCCGAGTTTTCCCCCTCCGGCGTCTACGGGCTGTTCGTCAACTCCCGAGCGGAGCCGTCGGTCATCAACGACGTACTGGACGTGGCGATCGAACTCGGGAAGAAAGGACAGAAGGGAAAGCCGGTGGGCGCGCTGTTCGTCGTCGGCGACGCCGGCAAGGTGATGAACAAGTCCCGCCCGCTGTCGTACAATCCCTTCGAGAAGTCCCACGTCCACGTCGGCGATCCGATCGTCAACGTGATGCTCAAGGAGTTCTCCCGGCTCGACGGTGCCTTCGTCATCTCGGACGGCGGCAAGATCGTCTCGGCCTACCGGTACCTCGAACCGTCCGCAGAGGGGGTCGACATTCCGAAGGGGCTGGGCGCTCGCCACATGGCCGCCGGTGCCGTCACCAGAGACACCAACGCCATCGCCATCGTCCTCTCTGAGAGTGACGGACTCGTCCGGGCGTTCAAGAGCGGTGAGTTGATACTCGAGGTCGATCCGGAGGAGTACTGATGCAGTTGGACTGGCCGGCGATCGTCCGCAGTCTGTTCTCGCGTGAAGCCGTGACGGCGGTCGCGATCAGTATCCTCGTCCTCGGGGTGTTACTGGCGTATCTCTCGTGGCGGTACATGCACTACTTCCTCAGCGACGCCGGCATCGACGAGGCCGTCGAGGGGACGGCGTTCGAGCGGACGGCCCAGCGGTTCGGAACGTCGACCGTCGGGCTGATCGCCACCCTCGTCGGCATCTCGATCTACATCGGCGCGATGCTGCTCGCCGGGGCCGTCTCACAGCGGTTCCGGGACGTGTCGCTGTGGTCACCGTTCGTCGCCTACCTGCCGAATCTCTTCGTGGCGCTGTTTGCCCTCATGATCGGGCTCATCGCCGGAGACAAGGCGAAGCTCTCGGTCGGCGAGAAGTTCCGGAGCATCAAGCTACCGGAGGCGGAACTGCTCCCCGAACTGGTCAAGTACAGCATCATCTTTCTGGCCGGACTCGTCGCGCTCGGCCAGCTCGGGGTCGCGACGGAGGCGCTGTTGATCCTGCTCGCCGCCTACGCGTTCGGTCTCGTGTTCCTCGGTGGACTGGCGTTCAAACAGCTGCTGTCGGCCGGGGCTGCGGGCGTGTATCTCGTCCTCAGCCAGCCGTACAGCATCGGCGACGAGGTCCGCATCCAGGGCCAGCAGGGCATCGTCCAGGAGGTCGACGTCTTCGTCACCCATATCGAGAGCGAGGGCGAGGAGTACGTCGTCCCCAACGATCAGGTGTTCGCTGGCGGGATCGTCCGGATCCGCGGCTAGTCGTTTTCCGACCGGCCGAGCAGGTCACGCAGCTGCTGTCTGTCGACCGTCCCCGACTGTGTCCTGGGTAGCGCATCGACCAGCGTGACGGTCTTCGGGACGGCGAAGTCCGCGAGATCGTCTGCGACTGCCTCGATCACCGCAGGGGCCGTGAGTTCGTCCGTCACGGGGACGACTGCTGCGGCCACGCGCTGGCCCCACTCCTCGTCCGGGACGCCGACGACCGCCGCGGTTTCGACGGCCGGCAGTCGCTCGATGGTGCGTGCGACGCGTGCCGGCCGGACGTTCTCGCCGCCCGTCACGATCATGTCGTCGACGCGGCCGACGACGAAACAGCGACCGTCGTCGTCGCGGTAGCCCAGATCACCCGTCCGGAACCCCCGCTCGTCGAAGGCGTCTGCCGTCTGGCTCTCGTCGAGGTAGCCCGGCGTCACTGTCGGTCCCGAGACGACCAGCTCGCCCACTTCACCGGGCCGGCACGCATCGCCGTCGTTCAGGACGGTGACGGTCGTGCCGTCCAGCGGTCGCCCGACGGTCTCGGGCTGGTCGAAGGCCTCTGACGGCGTCGCGGTCGTGATCTGTGACGCCGTTTCCGTCGTTCCGTAGGTGGGGTACACCGGCACCTCGGCGTCCCTGCAACGCTCGATCAGCGCCGGCCGTGCGGGAGCCCCGCCCAGCAGGACGAACCGGAGCCCGTCGGCCGGCCGCCACCCCTCGTCGAGGAGCCGCGTGAGCATCGTCGGGACCAGCGAGACGCCGGTGATCGACGCCGCCCCGAGGACGCGTGCGGTCTCGGCCGGGTCGAACGACCGCTGTAGCACCGTCGTGGTGCCGTACAGCGTCGAGCGGACGAGCGGAGCCAGTCCGCCCATGTGATACATCGGCAGACAGACGAGCCAGCGGTCGCTCGCAGAGACGCCGAGTCGGTGGGCCGAGCCGACGGCGCTGGCGATGAGGTTCCCCCGCGTCAGCCGGACCCCCTTCGGCGTGCCGGTCGTTCCGGAGGTAAAGAGGACGAGCCGGTCGGTACCGGCGTCTGCTTCGGCGGGCGACCCGGCGGGCTCGGTCGGTTCGAGGCGTCGTACGTCTCCGGCCGACGGCTCTCCGATCGAACAGACGGTGGCCTCCGGAGGGGCGACCGCACGGGCCGTCGACTCGGTGGCGGGCGAACAGAGCACCGCGTCGACACCTGCCGTGGTGGCCTGGCGGGCGACGGTCTCGGTCGCCTCGCGGACGTTCAGGGGCACCGCGACACCGTTCCGGCGGGCGATCGCGAACAGCGCCGTCGCGAACGCCGGTCCCGTCGGGAGTACGAGCCCGATCCGGGGCGCTGGCTCGTCGACCAGCGTCGCCAGCCCGCCACGCCACGCCTCGACTCGGCTGTCGAACTCCGCGTAGGTCCACGTGTCCCCGCCGTCCGTGTCGATCAGTGCCGTCGCGTCGGGGGTCGCGCTGGCACGCTCGCACAATAGGTCGTTCGACCGTTCGGGGAGCGGGTTCTCGACTGGCCACTCCTCGGGCTCGGGCAGCGTCACCATCCGACCTCCTCGGGATCGACGCCGAGGCCGTCGCCGTCCGGGACGGCGATGCGGCCGTCGCTCACCGGGGCCGGATCGTCCGTCAGGTCGTCCGCGAGCGCGTCGGCGGTCGCGAGCCCGCAGGGGTCGACGGCCGGAATCGCGGCCGCGACGTGGACCGCCGCCGCCCGCGCGACGGCGGCGTCGATCGTCGTCGTCACCACCGGCTCGATACCCGACTCTCGGGCCCGCATCGCGATCGTGTGGGCGTTGCCGGGGCCGCCAAGCACCATCGGCTTGAGGATCACGGCGTCGACGTCGGCGGCCAGCACCTCGGCCGCCGTGTGCTCGCAAAAGCCCTCGTCGATGGCAACGCCGACGGCCTCGTTCCCGAGGGCTGCGTGGCCGTCGAGATCGGTGGCCGGCAGCGGCTGCTCGACGTAGGAGACGCCCAGCGGGGCGAACGCCTCGAACGCCCGCCGGGCGCTGTCTCGGTCCCACGCGCCGTTGGCGTCGACTCTGATCGTCACGTCGTCTCCGACGGCAGCACGGACCGACCGCACGCGCTCGACGTCGTCTTCGACCGAGCGTACGCCGGCTTTCAGCTTCAGGCAGTCGAACCCGTCGTCGACTGCCGCTCTGGCCGCCCGCGTCGTCTCTGCGACGCTCTCGTCGCCGACCGTCGCGTTCACCGGCACCGAACCGGTCTCGGCGTCCGGATCGAACCACCGAGCGAGGGCCACGCCGTCGGCGCGGGCGTCGGCGTCGAGCAACGCCGTCGCGATGCCGTGGCGCGCCGCCGGCACCGTCGCCGCGTCCAGTTCCAGCAACGCCGCGCTGTGGCCACGCTCCGCGTAGGTCTCCAGTGCCGTCGTCAGCGCCGCCTCACAGTCGTCGAGTGACTCCGTCCAGCCGGGCAACGGCGTCGCCTCGCCGACGCCGACCGCTCCGCGGTGCTCGAACCCGACGACGAATCCCTCTCGGGACTCGATCCGGCCGTGGGCAGTCGACAGCGGCGTCGCGAGCGGGAGCGTAAATCGGTTCAGTGTCATGCTGTCAGTGCGAGGCCGAGGGCGAACAGTACCGAGTGGGCGAACACCGTCTGGCCGACCCGTTCGAGGGCCGGATTGAGCGCCTCTCCGTCGGTGCGACGCAGGACCGTCTTCGACACGGAGACCGCAAGCGGCAGCGAGAGGAGCGGGGCCAGCGCCGGGAGACCGAACGCGCCGTCGAGAGCGAAGCCGATCGGGACGACGTAGGCCATCCCCACGAGCGCCAGGAACTCCAGTCGGCTGAAGCGGTAGCCGAACATGACGGCGAGCGTTCGCTTGCCGGCCTCGGCGTCGGTCTCGCGGTCGCGGACGTTGTTCACGACGAGGATCGCCGTCGAGAGGCCCGCGGCGGGGAGGCTGGCCACCACCGCCGTCGCGAGGCCGATCTCCGAGGGGAGCCACGTCGGGAACAGGCCGGCGTCGCTGGTGGCCACCGCCTGGACGTAGTAGGTACCGGTGACGGCCACGACGCCGAAGTAGACGAACACGAACAGGTCTCCCAGTCCGCGATAGCCGTAGGGGTAGGGCCCGCCGGTGTAGAGGATCCCGGCGGCGATGCTCGTCAGGCCGACGACGAGGATCGGCACGCCACCGACCGCGACGAGGTAGACGCCGACGACCACCGCGAATCCGTACGCGGCGGCCATCGCGTACTTGACCTGTTGGGCGGGGATGAGACCGCCCGCGGTCACTCGCGTAAAGCCCTCCCGGTCGTCCGTATCTGCGCCGTTGACCGCGTCGTAGTAGTCGTTCGCGAAGTTCGTCCCGATCTGGAGGAGCAACGCCCCCGCCAGCGCTGCCAGCCACGGAAGCGGCGCGAACACGCCGTCGTGGAGTGCCAGTCCGGCCCCGACGATCACGGGTGCCGAACCGGCCGGCAACGTCTGCGGGCGGGCGGCCATCACCCAGGCTCTCCGTTTGGACACGTCCGCCGTCGCCGTACTCATTGCTCCGTATTCGGGCTGGGAGGCCCAAAGCGACTGCGGTTCGCCCGGGTCGGGAGCGACACGATCGGACGCGGCGTCGCGGTGGGACGCCCCCGTGACACGGATGTCACCCGGTAACTGCAATGTCGCCAAATCGATATATGCGGCACCGGCGTAGCTGGTAACGTGATGAAAGTAGATAACTTCACGAAACGTCGATGCAGGGTGGTCGCATGATCCCGCTTCAGTCGGAGCTCTTCGCCAGCGCCGGCAGTGGCGAGCTGTTCTTGCTCGCACGCCTCCTCTTTGGCGGCGTCCTCGCGTTCATGGGGATGAACCACTTCACGAACACGGCGGACATGGTCGGTTACGCCCAGTTCAAGGGCCTGCCGGCCCCGAAGCTCTCCGTCGTCGGTTCGGGCGGCCTGCTCCTGTTCGCGGGGGCGGGGATCGCCGTCGGCGCGTTCCCGGTGCTGTCGGGCTTCGCGCTCGGGCTGTTCTTGCTGCTGTCGGGCGTCGCGATGCACGACTTCTGGTCGATGGACGACCCCGAAGAACGGCAAAACGAGATGACGAGCTTCCTGAAGAACCTGTTCGGTGCCGGCGGCGCGTTCGCGTTCGCAGCCCTCGGTGCGATCGCCTGGCCCTACAGCGTCGGGCTGGCGCTGTTCTAGATCGCTGGCTCGCGTCGGGTGGCGAAATCGGTCACAGATGGACAGCCGACAGTATCAGTAGTGCCAGGGATAGTCGTCGAAGTCCGGGTCCCGTCCCTCGTTGAACGCGTCCCGCCCCTCCTGGGCTTCGTCGGTCATGTACGCCAGCCGCGTCGCCTCACCGGCGAACACCTGCTGGCCGACCATCCCGTCGTCGGTCGCGTTAAAGCCGTACTTCAGCATTCGCATCGCAGTCGGTGACTTACCGTTCATCCGTTCGGCCCACTCCAGTGCCGTCGCCTCCAGTTCCTCGTGGGGGACGGCCTCGTTGACCATCCCCATGTCGGCCGCCTCCGCGGCGTCGTAGGTTTTCCCGAGGAAGAACACCTCGCGCGCCTTCTTCTGGCCGACCTGCTTGGCGAGATACGCCGAGCCGAAGCCGCCGTCGAAACTCCCCACGTCGGGATCCGTCTGGAGGAACTTCGCGTGGTCGGCGCTGGCGATGGTCATGTCACAGACGACGTGCAGCGAGTGGCCGCCGCCGACGGCCCACCCCGGGACGACGGCGACGACGGGTTTGGGGATGTGGCGAATCTGGCGCTGCACTTCGAGGATGTGGAGGCGGCCGACGTTGTCGGGTGCGTCCTCGCGAGACCCATCGAGCGAGGGCTCGTCGGTCGCGTCGCTGCCGACGGCGTCCTCGCTCCCGATATCTTCGTCCGCTTTGTACTCGTAGCCAGACTCACCACGGATCGACTGGTCGCCGCCCGAGCAGAACGCCCAGCCGCCGTCTTTGGGCGAGGGGCCATTGCCCGTCAAGAGGACACAGCCCACGTCGGTCAGGCGCTTGGCGTGATCCAGCGCCGTCGAGAGTTCGTCGACCGTCTCTGGGCGGAAGGCGTTGCGCACCTCGGGGCGATCGAAGGCGATGCGAACCGCGCCGGTCTCTCTCGCCCGGTGGTAGGTGATGTCCGAGAAGTCGTAGCGGTCGATCTCGGCCCACGCGTCGGGGTCGAACAACTCCGAAACCATGACCCAACGTGCGGTTTGTCGACTTAAGTAGATAACGTGACTGCGGGAATGATTACTTCGATAGGTACTCACTCACCTCTGAGTCATCAAGCCGAGTGAGTGCATTCGACAGAATTATATAGACCAAATATAGATCTATACTTACCAATTGAGCTGCGATGTTTCCAATAGTTGTTCACTTAATACACATTCAATGGTTATTATTCTCTATTCAACAGTAAATTCCTCAGCAATTGCTTGAACTCTCCTCTCTTCATTGATACCGAAGTAAATAAATCTGTATGTACCTTTAATTATATTCTGACAAAGAGTCAGGCCATCCATACTATGTTTCATGCCTTCCCTGGATAGATTGAATTCCCATGTAAAACCACTGCCTGGCTTGTGAATCTTTTCTACACTTGTCCATAGAATTTGCTCTTTGGATTCGTAAATCGGATGCCACTCTGAGCCTATTTTCTTTTCTATTGTATATTTCCCATTATGCCCAGTTCCTTTCTCAGAATTGCTTATGTTTACGAGTGATATAGCTATATCATCTCCTAGGCTTACACTATCTCTGTTCGATTGAATTTGCAAACCATTGTGTTCTGAATACACAACATTATCAACGCGCTCAAACCGGTCAACTTCCGAGCAGTTTGGAGTCCCATTATTGTCTGCGTTTGTACCTCGGTCAGTATCTTTGATTGGTGTATTGTCCCTCATACTCGGAGTATTATTTGTAGATATACATCCTGAAATAAGGACACTTCCTGTACAAATTTGGGCTACGAACTTCCTTCGGTCCATACCAAAGCCAACACTCCAAATTCATATATATTTTCTTTATGCTCTACTATCAACAAAATGGCAGCCATGGTAATAGCTCGAAAGGGGTAGAGTAACTGACGTACTTATTTGATTTTATCTTCTCGGTGCTGGATGTTTGCCGAGTTTGGTTTCAGTTTATACTTCGTCGAACGAGTCGAATCGAAGATTCGCCGGCTCGATCCGGCTTACTCAGCCGGATCGAACACCGATAGACTCACTCCGTTCGTCTATCCAGCACGACGAAGCTCCACTTCGTTACGCTTCGTCGAACGAGTCGAATCGAAGATTCGCCGGCTCGATCCGGCTTACTCAGCCGGATCGAACAGCGTCTCGCCGTCGACCATGTGTTCCTCGACGGCGTCCATGTCCAGCGTGAGGCCGAGGCCGGGCTCTTCGGGGATCTCGATGTAGCCGTTCTCGATGACGGACTCCTCGACCAGCTCCTCCCACCAGCCAAGCTCGTAGCTGTGGTACTCGACGGCCAGGGAGTTCGGGATGGCGGTGCCCACGTGGGCGCTCGCCATCGTCGCGATCGGGGAGGAGACGTTGTGCATCGCGACGGGGATGTAGTACTGGTTGGCCGCGTCGGCGATCTTCTGGGTCTCGCGCATGCCGCCGACCTTCGGGAGGTCGGGCGCGATGATGTCGACGGCCTGGTTCTCGATCAGGCGGCGTTCCTCGGTGACTCGATAGCGGTTCTCACCGACGGTGATCGGCGTCTTCGTGGACTTGGTGACCTCTTCCTGAACTTCGAGGTTCTCCGGCGGGACGGGGTCTTCGAGCCACCACACGTCGTACTCCTCGATGGCGTCGGCCAGTCGCTTGCCGGAGCCACCGGAGAACGTCCAGTGGCAGTCGAAGGCCACGTCGGCCTCGTCTTTGACTTCCTCGGTGACCTTCTCGACGATCTCGGCCTTGTGGCGGATCTCGCCCGGCCGGAGGTGGCGGTTGGCGCGGTCTTTCTCCAGGCCGCTGGGCACGTCGAGGTCGAACTTCAGGGCGTCGTACCCGAGTTCGTCGACGACGCGGCGGGCCTCGTCGGCACAGGCGTCCGGGTCTGCCTCTTCCTCGGTGTGACAGTCACAGTAGACGCGCACTTCGTCTCGGTACTTCCCGCCCAGCAGCTGGTACGCGGGCACTTCGAGGATCTTGCCGGCGAGGTCGTGCAGCGCGATCTCGATCCCGGCGATGGCCGTGACGGTGATACCTTCGACGGAGCCCTCGCCGGACATCTTCTGAATGAGGTGCTCGTAGAGGCGGTCGATGTCCAGCGGGTTTTCGCCGATGACGAAGGGCTTCATCCGTTCGATGAGCTCCGGCACGCCGGCTCCCCAGTAGGCCTCACCGGTGCCGACGACGCCCGCGTCGGTGTAG
The DNA here is from genome assembly GCF_000023965.1 of Halomicrobium mukohataei DSM 12286. NCBI lineage: Archaea > Methanobacteriati > Methanobacteriota > Halobacteria > Halobacteriales > Haloarculaceae > Halomicrobium > Halomicrobium mukohataei. The sequence goes on from NC_013202.1 coordinate 2,173,886, forward strand.
ATACGCACGAGCGTCCACGGGAAGTTGCCGTCGACCATCGTCGTCTGAACGTCCGTGATCTCGACGTCACGGCCGCCGCCGCGTTTGGCGGTGACGCCCATCGTCTCGGCGGACAGCTCTCGCATCGTGTACTCCGCGTTCGGGTCGTGCAGATCCGCGTAATCGATGTCGTTTCCCATGTCCGAACGTTCCGACTGACCCCTAAAAAGATATTCCATCGAGTTTCCCCACCGTCCACGCCGACAGCCAGCTGAATTATCAGCACCTGAAATGGGACCGTACATCACTTTATACTCCACGATGTATGTGACACAAGACCATGTGTCGGGCCGAGGGAACCCTCTCGAAAACGTGTTACCCATGATGAACGAACTCACTTCGAAACGGGGTGTTGCATTCGCCATCGGCGGACAGTTCTGTCACGCACTGTATCAGATACTCCTCGCCGCCGTCGCACCGAGCGGTCTGTACGTCCCACTGGCGGTGCTTGGCGTCGTCGCTGCCGGCGGGGGTGGCGTCTACTCCGTCCGGCAACTGTCCGGACGGCTGCACGATCTGACCGACGAGGTCGAGGCTCTCAGGGCCGAAACGGAGGCGATCGAATCACGCCGGTCGACGCTCGAAGCGGAGCTACAGTCGATCCGAGACGAGCTCGAAACGGCTCGCTCCTCGCTTCCAGAGACCGCGGGCGAGGCGGCCGCTACGCCCGACGGCGGCGTCGCCGCACAGAACGCCGCGACGATCGAAGAACTGGACGATTACATCGCCCGCAGCTGCGAGATCCTCGACGCCGCCAGTGAGGGGCGGCTCGGACAGCGAATGGCGACGGATACGCCGTCGGACGCGCTGAACGAACTGGGGGTGGAGTACAACGAGATGGCCCAGACGTTCGAGCAGACGATCCGTGCCGGCGGCGACTTCGCCGGAGACGTGGCCGGCTCCAGCGAGCAGGTCACCGCGGCGACGCAGGCGGTCAAGGACGCGAGCAGCAACGTCGCGGAGTCGGTCCAGGAGATCGCCGACGTATTCTACGAACAACACGAGCAGATCTCACAGATCAGCGACGAGATGGGCGAGATGTCGGCCACGATCGAGGAGATCGCGGCCTCCTCGAACGAGGTCGCCGAGATGGCCGACAAGACCGAAAAGCGCACCGTCGAGGGGATCGAGTCCGGGCGCGAGGCCCGGGAAGCGATGGACGAGACCACGGAGCGAACGGAGGACGTGGTCGAGTCGATCGAGGAGCTCAACGATCAGATGGACGAGGTCGGCCAGATCGTCGACCTCATCGACGACATCGCCGAGCAGACCAACATCCTCGCACTGAACGCCTCGATCGAGGCCGCACACGCCTCTTCGGGAGCGAACAACAACGGGTTCGGCGTCGTCGCAGACGAGGTCAAGTCCCTGGCAGAACAGACCAAAGACGCGACCAACCAGATCGAGAGCCTGATGGACGAGATTCAGGACCAGACCGAGCAGGCGGCCGACGAGATCCAGGCGATGCAGGGCTCCGTCGAGAAGGGGCGGACGACCGTCGAGCAGAACCTCGAATCGCTGGAGTCGATCATGGAGCACGTCCAGCGGACCTCCAGCGGCGTCAAGGAGATCAGCGACGCGTCCGACGACCAGGCCGCCAGCTCGGAAGAGGTCGCGTCCATCGCCGACGACGCCGCCGAAACGTCCCGCGAGAACGTCGAAGAGGCCGAACACGTCGCCGCCGTCGCCGAAGAGCAGAACCTCGCGCTCGGCGAGATGTACGTCAACGTCAAGATGCTGTCCATGCGCTCTCAGCAGCTCTCGACGCTGTTCGATCGCTACTCCATCGAGGAGTGACGCCGGCCGCGTGACCCCGCCGCCATGGTTTTATTACAACGACCATTGTAAACTCGTTCATGGACGTAGGTGTACTCACCGTCCCGCTTGGTGACCAGTCTCTCGAAGACGCACTCTCCTATCTCGACGGCGTCGGCGTCGACGCCGTCGAGCTCGGCTGTGGGGGCTTCCCCGGCGACGACCACCTGCCACGCGAGCGGTACCTCGACGACGAGGACGCACAGGCCGAACTGCACGCCCTGCTCGACGAGTACGAGATGCGAGTCAGCGCGCTCGCGACGCACAACAACCCGCTCCACCCGGACGACGAGCGCGCGGCCCGCGCCGACACCGAACTCCGCGAGGCGATCACGCTGGCCGACCAGCTCGGCGTCGACGCCGTGACGTGTTTCTCCGGGCTGCCGGCGGGGAGCGACGCCGGCACGGTCCCCAACTGGATCACCGCGCCGTGGCCCAACGAACACGCCGAGGCCCTGGCGTACCAGTGGGAACTGGCCGTCGACTACTGGTCGGATCTGGCCGAGCACGCGGCCGACCACGACGTGCAGATCGCCATCGAGATGCACCCCAACATGCTCGTCTACGAGCCCCACGGACTGCTGGACCTGCGCGAGATGACCAACGAGCACGTCGGCGCGAACTTCGACCCCTCACACCTGTACTGGCAGGGAATCTCGATCACGGACGCGATCCGACTGCTGGGCGAACGCGACGCCATCCACCACTTCCACGCCAAGGACACGAAAGTCTACGAGGAGCGCGCCCGCACGCGGGGCGTGCTCGACACGACAGCCTACACCGACGAGCTGGAGCGCTCGTGGCTGTTCCGCTCGGTCGGCTACGGCCACGGTGAAGACCACTGGCGCGACGTAGTTTCGACGCTCCGGATGGTGGGCTACGACGGCGCGCTCTCGATCGAACACGAGGACTCGCTGACCTCCGCCAACGAGGGCCTGGAGAAAGCCGTCGACCTCCTCGACGACGTGATCTTCGAGACGACGCCCGGCGAGGCCCACTGGGTGTAGGCTGTCGCTGCTCCGGCGTTGGCCAGCGGTCGCTGGGGGTTTCTTTCATACGGATTATTGTAGCGATTTACCGGTGATCGTCGCCACGGAGTAGACGATCACCGGTAAGCAACTACAAGAAACCGTATCAGCGCCACGCTTATTGGAGCGCTCTGTGAACCCCGGCGCAGGTGATACGATGGAGTTCGAACTCACACACCGCCCGTCCTACACGCACGTCGTCGTCGAACTCGGCAGCGGCGAGACGATCCTCGCCGAGCCCGGTGCGATGACGACCCACTCCTCCAACATTTCGATGGACACGACGACGAGCAACGAGGGGCTACTCAGCTCCGCGAAGTCGATGCTCGGCGGCGAGTCCTTCTTCGCCAACGAGTTCACCGCGGAGGGTGGCACCGGCACGGTCACGCTCGCCCCGCCCACGCCCGGCGACGTGATGCAGTACGAGCTGTCCGACGAGACCATCTACGCGGTCGACGGCGCGTGGCTGGCTTCCGAGCCGTCGATCTCGATCGAGACCGAGTTCGGCGGCCTCAAGTCGATGCTCGCCGGGGCCAGCATCACGCCGCTGACCCTCGAAGGCACCGGCACCGT